>VAXU01000075.1:1862-23561 GCA_005885125.1 Actinomycetota bacterium | reverse complement strand
ACCTTCAGAGCGGTCTGAAGAAGCTCGACAAGAACATCGATGCACAACTGAAGCAGGCGGGTAAAGGCGTTCCGTGAGCCTCACCCCGAGCGTTGACGCGGGCGCGGCGGCGATCGCCGCGCCCGCGATCGACCGCAGCCGCGCGAAGCGGAAGGCCGCGTGGCGGCGGCGGCGGTTCGTTCTGCTGCTGATGAGCCCGTGGATCGTCGGCTTCGCGGTCTTCTTCGGCTATCCGATCGTCTTCAGCGCGTATCTGTCGTTCACGCATTACGACCTGCTGTCGCCGGCGCGGTGGGTGGGAACGGCGAACTATCGCTACCTGTTCCACGACGACCCGCTGGTCTGGCCGGCCGTCAAGAACACGCTCTGGATCATCGGCATCGGCGTGCCGCTGCAAGTGCTCGCGGCGTTCGGGATCGCGCTGATGGTCGCGCGCGCGCGGAGCGGCATCGGCTTCTTCCGCACGATCTTCTACCTGCCCGCCCTCGCACCGCCCGTCGTGGCGACGCTCGCGTTCGTCTACCTGTTGAATCCAGCGACCGGCCCGGTCAACATCGCGCTGTCGCATCTCGGGATCAACGGCCCGCTCTGGTTCCAGTCGCCGCAGTGGTCGAAGCCGTCGCTCGTCCTGCTCGGGATGTGGGGTGTCGGGAACACGATGATCATCTTCCTCGCGGCGATTCTCGACGTGCCGAAGCACCTGTACGAATCGGCGGAACTCGACGGTGCGGGCCCGTTCCAGCGCCTTCGCTGGGTGACCTTGCCGACGATCAGTCCGGTCATCCTCTTCTCGGTCGTCATCGGCGTCATCCAGGGGCTGCAGTACTTCACGCAGGCCTACGTCGCCGCGAACGTCGCCTCCGGGCAGGCGTCGCAGGCGGGCGACCAGACCGTGAACAACTACGGCTACCCGGAGGGGTCGACGCTGTTCTATCCCGTGCTGCTCTATCAGCAGGGGTTCCGGTACTTCAACATGGGCTACGCGTCCGCGCTGTCGATCCTGCTGCTCGGCGTCGCTTTCGCTGTGACGCTGTTCATCATCGTCAACTCGCGCCGCTGGGTGCACTACACGGGAGCGGAACGCTAGACGTGAGCACCGCGACCGTTCCCGCGTCTGCGAGCCTCGTACGCCGCAAGCCGCCGGCGTCCGTGCGCCGGCGCCGGTTCCTGCTCGCGGTGGCCAATCACTCGGTGCTCATCGTCACGGCGACGCTCTTCCTGGCGCCGTTCGTCTTCATCTTCCTCACGTCGCTGATGACCAGCGATCAGGCGCTCTCGCCGGGGCACCTGTGGCCGCATCCGTTCCGGTGGCAGAACTTCGCGGACGTGTTCCACAAGTCGCCGCTATGGCGCTGGACGCTGAACAGCATGATCTACATGGGCCTCGCGACGCTCGGGCTGCTGATCTCGAGCATCCCGGTCGCGTACGCGCTCTCCCGCATCCGGTGGCGCGGCCGGAACGCGGTCTTCGTCATCGTGCTGATCGCGCTGATGCTGCCGCCGCAGGTGTCGGTCGTGCCGCTGTACGTGATGTGGGCGAAGCTGCACCTCGTCGGCACGCTCTGGCCGCTGATCATCCCGAACTGGCTCGGGGACGCGTTCTCGATCTTCCTGCTGCGCCAGTTCTTCCTGACGATTCCGGAGGAGTACCTCGATGCGGCGCGGGTCGACGGCTGCGGCGAGCTGCGGATCCTGACGACAGTCGTGCTACGGCTGGCGAAGCCTGGGATCGCGGCCGTTGCACTGTTCTCGATCCTGTACACGTTCAACGACTTCTTCCTGCCGCTGCTGTACACGATCGACTCGCCGGATCACTGGACCGTGCCGATCGGGCTCTCGCAGTTCCGGTCGCTGCACCAGGTCCAGTGGAACCTGACGATGGCCGCCACCCTGCTCGTGATGGCGCCGGTGATCGTCCTCTTCTTCCTCGCGCAGAAGGTGTTCGTCGAGGGCGTCACCCTCACCGGGGTGAAGGGATGAAGATCGCCGTGGTCGGCGGCGGGTCGACCTACACGCCGGAGCTCGTCTCCGGGTTGTCGCGCGACCGCGACCGGATCGGCGTACGCGAGCTCGTGCTCCAGGACATCGATCCGGAGCGCCGCGAGGTCGTCGGCGGGCTCGCGGCGCGGATGCTGAAAGAGCAGGGCTACGACGGAGCGCTGACGGTGACGGACGAGCTCGACCGCGCGCTCGACGGGGCCGACTTCGTCCTGATCCAGATCCGCGTCGGCGGGCAGGAGGCCCGGCTGTCGGACGAGACCGTGCCGCTCGCGTGCGGTTGCATCGGGCAGGAGACGACCGGCGCAGGCGGCCTGGGCAAGGCGCTGCGAACGGTGCCTGTCGTGCTCGGCATCGCAGAGCGCGCGCGCGAGCTCGCATCGCCGGAGGCATGGATCATCGACTTCACGAATCCCGTCGGGATCGTCACGCGCGCGTTGCTCGAGGCGGGGCATCGCGCGCTCGGCCTGTGCAACGTTGCGATCACGTTTCAGCGGCACATTGCGCGGCTCCTCGACGTCGCGCCGGAGCGCGTGCTCGTCGACCAGGTCGGCCTCAATCATCTGTCGTGGGTTCGGTTCGTCCGCGTGGACGGAGACGACGTGCTGCCGGAGTTGCTCGCCGAGCATGGCGACGAGCTTGCGCGCGAGGCCGGGCTGTCGCGTCGCCTGCTGGACGAGCTCGGCGTGGTGCCGTCGTACTACCTGCACTACTTCTACGCGCACGATCAGGTGCTCGCCGAGCAGCTGGAAGGCGTGCCCCGCGCGGCCACGGTCGCCGAGATCGAGCGCGAGCTGCTCGAGCTCTACCGCGACCCGACCCTCGTCGAGAAGCCGGCGCTGCTCGAGCAGCGAGGAGGCGCGTTCTACAGCGAGGCGGCGATCGGCCTCGTCGGAGCGATCGCGGCTGACACCGGTGACGTGCACGTCGTCGACGTCCGGAACCACGGCACGGTCGAAGGGCTCGCCGACGACGACGTGATCGAGGTGCCGGCGCGCGTGAACCGCGATGGCGCGACGCCGCTGCCACAGCCGCCGGTCGCCCCGGAGCTCCTCGGGCTGATCCAGCATGTCACCGCCTACGAGCGGCTCGCGCTCGAAGCTGCGCTGACCGGCGATCCCGTCGTCGTCCGCAAGGCGCTGCTCGCACACCCTTTGATCGGACAGGAGGCGCTTGCCGACGAGCTCGCCGACCGGCTCCTCGAAGCGGGTGCGGAGCATCTGCCGCAGTTCCCGGCACCGGAGGGAGTCGCATGACCGCGCCCGCCGTCATCGCCGTCGACGGCGGCGGCTCGAAGACGGATGTCGCGCTCGTCCGCGCCGACGGCGAGGCGCTCGCTCTCGTGCGCGGCCCGTCGAGCCAGGCTCACCATCTGGGCGTCGAGGGGTCGCTCGACGTGATCGAGGGCCTCCTCGACGAGGCACTCGCCGCGGCGAAGCTCGAAGCGCGCATCGGCTCGGTCGCAGAGGTTGCAGCTTTGACGCTGGCCGGTGCGGATTCGCCCGCCGACGAGGAGGCGCTGACGGCCGCTGCTCGTGCGCGAGCGTGGAGTACGCGCACAATCGTCCTCAACGACACGTTCGCGATCCTGCGCGCGGGCACTGCGCGGGGGTGGGGAGTCGCGGTCACGTGCGGCTCGGGCATCAACTGCGTCGGCGTCGCGCCCGATGGGCGGCACGCGCGCTTTCCCTCGCTGGGCTCGATCAGCGGCGACTGGGGTGGAGGCTACGACCTCGGGCTCGCTGCGGTCTCCGCCGCTGCGCGCAGCGAGGATGGGCGCGGTCCGCGCACGAGCTTCGAGCGGTTAGTCCCTGCGCATTTCGGGCTGAAGACGCCGACCGAGCTCGCAGAGGCGATTCACGACGGGCGGATCTCTCAGCGCCGCGTGATCGAGCTGGCGCCGCTTGTACTCGCCGAAGCCGCAGACGACGAAGTCGCGGCGGCGATCGTGCAGCGACTTGCCGACGAGGTCGTCGCGCTCGCACGGGTTGCGCTCGCGCGCCTCGATCTGACCGACCAGCCCGTCGAGGTGCTGCTCGGGGGCGGTGTGCTCCAGGACGCGGACGGAGACGTCCTGGCTGCGATCGAGGCGGGCCTCCGTGAGATCGGGGGCAGGATCAGCGTTCGTCCGACGGCGTCGCCGGCGATCGTCGGCGCGGCGCTGCTCGGGCTCGACGAGCTGGGCGCGGGGGACGACGAACAGGATCGTCTGAGGCGAGAGCTCGGCGCGGCGTTCGAACGGCTCGACGGCGTTCCGGAGCTGAGGAGGTCCAACGTTGGCTGACGTTCGCTACGCACAGGCGACACGCATCTATCCCGGTACCGAGGCGCCGGCCGTCGACGCGCTCGACCTGCACATCGAGGACGGCGAGTTCATGGTGCTCGTCGGGCCGTCCGGTTCGGGCAAGACGACCGCACTGCGCATGCTCGCGGGCCTCGAGGAGGTCGACGCTGGAGCCGTGCTGATCGGCGGCCGCGACGTCACCGACCTGGCGCCGAAGGAGCGGGACGTCTCGATGGTGTTTCAGAACTACGCGCTCTACCCGTACCTGACGGTGGCGGCCAACATCGGCTTTCCGCTTCGCATCGCAAAGGTCAAGAAGTCGGTTCGGGAGCAGCGCGTGCGCGAGGTGGCGAAGCTGCTGGGGCTCGAGGAGTACCTGGAGCGAAAGCCTGGGCAGCTCTCCGGCGGTCAGCGCCAGCGCGTCGCGATGGGGCGCGCGATCATCCGGCTGCCCAGCGTCTTCCTGATGGACGAGCCGCTCTCGAACCTCGATGCGAAGCTGCGCGTCCAGATGCGCGCGGACATCGCCGCGTTGCAATCCGACTTCGGAGTGACGACGGTCTACGTGACACACGACCAGGCGGAGGCGATGACGCTCGGTCACCGCGTCGCCGTCCTGCACGAGGGCGAGCTCCAGCAATGCGGGCCGCCGCGCGCGCTGTACGAGCATCCGGCCAACATCTTCGTCGCCGGGTTCATCGGCTCGCCGGCGATGAATCTCTGCACGGTCCCGCTCGGGAGGAACGGTGTCGTCACGTTCGGCGGCGTAGACGTTCCCGTGCCGCGGGGCGTCGTCGCGAACGGGAACAGCATCGTGCTCGGCGTTCGGCCGGAGTCGCTGGAGGTCGCGGGCGAGGGAATCCCCGCGCGCGTGGACGTCGTCGAGGACGTCGGCGCGGACGCGTTCGTGTTTTGCACCGCTGAGGTCGGCGGGGAGTCGATGCGTCTCGTCGCGCGATCGGAAGCACGGCGCGCGCCGCAGCAGGGCGATCAGGTCTCGCTCCGTCCGCGCCCCGAGGAGGCGCACCTCTTCGATCCCGCGAGCGGCGAGCGCCTGGAGCGTCGATGAACCCGACTGCGGCCGTGCAGGAGCCCGGGCAACCAAACCCGGGCGAGCTGTTCGTCGCCGAGATCCGCGAGCAGCCCGAGGCGCTGCTGCGCCTCGTCGCGCAGGAAGCGGAGCTCGCCGAGATATCTCGCTTGCTGCGAAAGCGCGCGCCGGCGATGGTTCGGCTGATCGCGCACGGCTCCTCGGACAACGCGGCGGCATACGGTCTCTACGCGTTCGGCCTTCTGTCGGGATGGACGGCGCTTCGGGACTCGATCACGCTCACCGTCTACTACGACGCGCAGGTCGACCTGACGTCGTCGGCTGTAGTCGCGCTGTCTCAGTCGGGCGAGACGCCGGACGTCGTCGAGTACGTCGTTCGGGCCCGGAACCGTGGAGCCGCGACCGTGGCAGTGACGAATGATCCGGAGTCTGACCTCGCGCAGGCGGCCGACGTGACGTTTCCGCTCGCGGCGGGCCCGGAGCGCTCGGTCGCCGCCACGAAGACGTACCTGAACCAGATCGCAGCGCTCGCGCTCATCGCCGCCGGCGCCGCGGGACGCGAACAGGAGGTTGCCGACGGCATCCGTCGTGTCGCGGAGCTCCTCGCCGAGATGCTCGACCCGATCGAACGGGCGGTGCCGGCGATCGCGACGACGTTCGCCTATGTGGCGCGCATGTATGTGATCGGACGCGGGATCGAGTTCGCAACGGCCCGTGAGGTCGCGCTGAAGCTGAAGGAGACCTGCCGCGTTGCGGCGGAGCCGTTGACCGCGACGGATCTGGCGCATGGCCCCGTCGCCGCGCTTGACCCGCTGTTCCCGGTGTGGACGATCGCGTCGCGCGACGAAGCCCTGCCGGCGGTCCTCGACGCGGCGGCGCGAGTGCGCGAAGCGGGAGCGACGGTCGTCGCGAGCGGCAATGCGTCGTCGGAGGTGCTGGGAGCCGCGTACGAGCTGCCGGTGCCGGAACCGCCCATGCCGCTGCTCGCACCACTCCTGTCGGTAGTGCCGGGACAGCTGTTCGCAGGCGCGCTGGCGCGGGCGAAGGGCCTGGATCCCGACCGCCCCGCGGGCCTGAGCAAGATCACCCGGGCGCGCTAGCTCGAGGCGAGGCGCTTCCGGGAACGCCGCGAGGCGATCAGCAGGAACACCATGCAGGCGAATCCCGGGGCGAACGTGGTCAGGAGACCTTCGGTGCCGGAGTTGAGTGCGGTCAGCGTCCCGACAAACGCGAGCCATGTGGCAACCAGGAAGTAGATGAGGACGGTCCGCCGTTTCGTGCGCACGCGGCATCCCGCCGGGGCTCCTCTGCCGAGCTTCCACATGAACCATGCCCCCCAGAGGGTCGAGACGGCGAACCCGGAGGTCAACGCGCCGGACGATCGACTGCCCGAACGGAACAGCAAAACCGCTTCGGCCGCCAGCACGAGCGTGACCAGAGCCTGAAGCATCGCGAACCGTCGCAAGAGTCGATGGACGCGAGTCGTCGAAGGGTTGGCGGCCATGCAGCAAAGGTCGGCAACGGGGGCGGCAGACAGCAGCCCCCGCTCGGGCGGTTTTGAACGGAGCTACGCCGTTCGACTCACCTTCGCGAGCCGAGCGGGCTCATCCGCTCAACCCACGACATCGAGCGCTTCCCTGACGTTGCCGCCCGCCGCGTCGAGGCGCGAGCGCGCCTCGTCGACGTCGACCCCCGTCGCCAGCGAGACGATCGCCACCTTTGCGTTGCCTCCGGCCGCAACGATCGCGTCGTCGACCGCGCCCTCGGACGCGCCGGTCGCCAGCGCGACCGCTCGCCGCGCGCGTGCACGGAGCTTTCGAGCCGGCGATCACTTCGGGGCCGACTTCGAGGACCACTTCGTGGTCGGCAACACGTCCGAGCCGCGAGCCGGGTACGCAGACCAACGCAACCGTGAGGGCACTCGACTCGCGTGCGCGTTCGAGCGCGGCGACCGTGTACGGCGTCGTGCCGCTGGCACTGACGGCGAGGACCGCATCCGACGAGCCGACACTCTTGTTGTCGATGTCGGCCGCACCGCCAAGCGCATCGTCCTCGGCCGCGTCGCTCGGGGCGACGATCGCGACGACCTGGTCGGTGGAGAACGTGGGCCCACATTCGAGCGCGTCGAGCTGCGCGAGCCGCCCTGACGTGCCGGCGCCGACGTAGATCAGACGACCGCCGTCACGCAACCGTTCGACGATCGCGTCGATCGCAAGCGCGAGCGCATCTGCAGCGAGGCCGACCGCGGCTGGTACGCCCTTGTCGGAGTCGTTGATCTCGCGAACGAGCTCGCGTGTCGACCGCAGGTCGATGTCGCGCACCGTGTCGCTTGTCCGTCCGGTCAACGCAGCGGTCACCGCTTCCCATACCAGTGGCGCGTCGGGCGTGGCGAGTGACGTCATGTGCCCACAGGCCTCGTACCCCCACGTCCACACGTCGGCGACGCCGGCCGCGCGTGCAGAGGCCACGCCGGCTTCCAGTTCCGGAATGTCGTCACGGGTCAGCCCGAAGCTCGGCAACCAGAGTTGCGCCTCGACGCTGTTTCGCGACGCGGTCTCCGCGAGGAGCGTCGCGAACCGCTCGACGAACGGTTCCGCGGGTTCGCCGAAGTTCTTCCAGTACGGATCGGTGGCGAGCTTGGAGAGCCCCGGGAGCGATGCGACTGCGTCCCAGTCGGAGATCCCGTGTGCGCCCTCGGTCAGCGGCAAGAGGCAGATCGTGTTGCGCCCGCCACGCGAGGCGACGTGCGCGCACATCTCCCGCAGGAAGTCGACCGTCGAGCGCTCGCGAAACGCCAGTACCTCGTCCGTCAGCTCCTCTGGCATCGGCGCGCCGAACTGCTCCTGGCAAACATCACAGCGGCAGGCCCAGCGCTCCACCTCGGCGCCGACATGCTCCGGCACGGTCCAGTGCGGCTCGTCCCAGAAGACGAAATCCGTTGCGGCTTCCAGCGCTGCGTCGGCCCACTCCTTGCAGAACGCGCGGTAGGCAGGATTGTTCAGGCAGCCCGTCGCGACGCGCCGTCCGTCGTCGAGCACCTGGCACGCCTCCGGATGAAACGACACCCACCGGCTCTCGGCCTCGCCGCCGAACGTCCGCCCGAGACCCCACGGACACATCTGCACCTCGAGACCGAGCTCGTGCGACGCCGCGACGATCTCCGCCATCGTCCCGCGGTAGTAGGCGAGGTCGTTCTCCGAGAACGTGTGCAGCACGCCCGTGTAACCGCGCGCAGCGAGATCCTCCAGATCTCGCCGAACGTGACGGAGGATGCGGACGCCGAAGTACGAGCAGCCTGCGCGCAGGCTCATCCGCGCTCGCCGATCGCGAGCGGCGTCACCGAGGGCTCGCGCCGCTGCGACAGCTCCGCGACGAGGCGGTAGCGGTCGCCGCGGTAGATCGAGCGGACGTACTCGACGGTCCGCCCGCCGGGAGTCTGGCTCGTGCGTTCGAACAGGAACGCCGGCGAGTGCAAGGGCACGTGCAGCAGCTCCGACTCTTCCTCGTTCGTCACCGTGGGCTCGATCGTCTGCAGACCGGACGCGATCACCACGTTGTAGCGGTCTTCCAGCAACTCGTACCAGGAAGCGTGCTCCAGCTGCGGAGCCGTCAGCCCGGGAACGAGCGACACGGGGACGTGGAGCGTCTCCAGCGCCATCGGCTCGCCGTCCGCGAGCCGGAGACGGCGGATCTGGAACACACGGTCGGCCGGCGAGATGTTGAGCGCGCGGGCGACCTGCGGGCCGGCGTGCACGTTCTCGAGCGAGATCGTCCGGCTGTCCGCGACCATCCCGCGCCTGCGCATGTCCTCGGTGAAAGACGTCAGCGTCAGCTGCTGCGCGATCTTCGGCTCGCTGACGAACGTGCCGCTGCCGTGCCGCCGCACGAGGTAGCCCTCACGGACGAGCTCGTCGAGGGCGGCCCGCAGAGTCAGCCGCGAGACGCCGAGATCGGTGCTTAGTCGCCGCTCCGACGGAATGGCCTCTCCGACGCCGAGCTGCCGGATCAGCTGGACGACGCGCTGGCGGATTTGCTCCTGCTTCGTCATCCCAGCGTAGGAAAGCACACGGCTCGGCCGATGGTCAAGACCATTGGTGTCAAGGGGGGAAAGAAAGCGCGACGATTTGGGCCTTGACATTCAAAGTGGACTATGCCAATCTCCCGCCGTGGCCGGTGGACTAAACCAATTTGCGCCCGTACATGACCGGCCGGGGCGCCTGCGCCTTCGGGAGGCGAGATGAAAGCTCGAATCATCGTGGCGGCACTCCTGGCCGTCGCGCTCTCCGCCGCCGCCTCAACAGCGAGCGGCTCAGTCAGCAGTTCGAAGGCTGACAGCATCACCGTCTGGCTCATGGGTGACGCACAGAGCGGCTGGCCGAACGTCGTGGCCGAAGCGAACGCCGCGTTCCGGGCGAAACACCCGGGCGTGGACGTCAAGGTGCAGTACCAGACCTGGGGCGATCACCTGACGAAGTTCGACGCCTCGATCGCTGGCGGCGACACGCCGGACGTGCTCGAGTTCGGGAACAGCGAGATGACGAAGTACATGGCGAGCGGCGCCCTCAAACAGCTGAAGGCCGCGAACTTCCCCAACTCGAAAACGTGGCTACAGGGCCTCAAGGCCTCCTGCACATACAACGGCAAGCTCTTCGGCGTGCCGTACTACGCAGGGGCGCGGGCCGTGATCTACCGGAAGGACCAGTACAAGTCCGCCGGGATCAAGGGGACGCCGAAGAGCCAGACCGAGTTCCTCTCGGCCGGCAAGAAGCTGATGAAGAAGTTCGGCAAGAACGACCCGAACTTCTCCGCCTTCTACTTCGCCGGGAAGAACTGGTACGCGTCGCTGGCCTACGTCTACGACTACGGCGGACAGATCGCGACCCGGAAGAACGGCAAGTGGGTCGGAACGCTCGAGAAGCCGAACGCGATCAAGGGCCTGAACGCCGTTAAGAACGTCGTCGGAACCCTGTCGCGGGCGAGCAGGACGACAGACGAGGCGCATCCGCAGCAGGCGCTCGTCTTCGCCAAGGGACACGTCGCGTCGTTCATCGGGAACGGCTGGGAGTGGCCGTACGCGCTCAACAAGGACTCCGGGAATCCGGATCTCGCGAACGTCGTCGGCGCGTACCCGATGCCGAGTCACGTCCAGGGCAAGCTGATGCCGGAGTTCCTCGGCGGCTCTGACCTGGCGATCCCGGCTCAGAGCAAGAACGCGTCGCTCGCGGCCGACTGGATCAAGGCATTCACGAGCACGAGTGCGGAGACCGGCCTCGCCAAGGTGGGGAACATCCCCAACACGACGAAGCTGGCCAACGTGAACAAGGACAACCCTCAGCTCGCTCCGTTCGCCAAGGCGGCCTCCTCGAGCTGGTTCGTGCCGACGGCACCGAACTGGGTCAACGTGGAGAATGCGGACGTGCTGCAGAACATGCTGGTCCAGATCTACACGGGCAAGAAGTCGGTGATCTCTGCTGCGAAGAGCGCCGACAAGCAGATCCAGAACATCCTGAACGGATAGCGCGAACCGGGTGAGCCGACTCGCGCCCGAAGGAGCAACGGTGGCCGTCGCCGAGAGCGAGTTTCCCCTTGTCTCTCGGCGGCGGCGCCGATTGTCGGGGCGACGGGTCGCCTCGGCGCTCGCGCCGTACGCGCTCCTCGCGCCGGCTGCCGCGATCATCGGCGCCGTCCTCGGGTATCCGCTCTACCTCCTCGTCCGGCTCTCGTTCGAGAAGTACGGTCTGTTCGAGCTCGTGCGCCACCACGGGACGTGGGTCGGCCTCGGCAACTACCGCAAGATCTTCCACGACTCGCAGTTCTGGCATGTCGTCCTTCGCACGGTCGTCTTCACCGCCGTCAACGTCACGCTGACGATGGTGCTCGGCACGGCGATCGCGCTTCTGATCGCGCGGCTGGGTCGGTTCATGCGGCTCTTGCTGACGACGGCCCTCGTGCTCGTCTGGGCGACGCCGGTGGTGGTCGCGGTCAACATCTGGCGCTGGATGGTCGACTACGAGTTCGGGGTCGCGAACTGGACGCTGACGAAGCTGCACTTCGGCAACTTCGTCCACCACGACTGGTTCGCCAGCAGCTTGAGCGGCTTCGGCGTGATCACCGCGGTGATCGTGTGGGGGGCGATCCCGTTCGTGGCGATCACGGTCTACGCGGGACTGTCGCAGGTGCCGCAGGAACTGATCGAGGCCGCCCAGATCGACGGCGCCCGTGCGTGGAACGTCTTCCGTGAGGTGACGCTGCCTCTGCTGAAACCGATCTTCATCATCCTGGCGAGCCTCTCGATCATCTGGGACTTCCAGGTCTTCAACCAGGTCTGGATCATGCTCGGCGAGCGGCCGTCGCCCGACTACTACCTGATGAGCATCTACGCCTTCGTCGAATCGTTCCGCATCAACGAGTACGGGCTCGGCTCGGCGATCGCCGTCGTGATGGTGGCGATGATGATGGTCGCCACCCTCGTCTACATCCGGCAGATGGTGAAGACCGGAGAGGTGCGATGAGCTCCGTCGCGCCGATCGCACCCGTCCCCGTCGCACCAACGACCGCCCGGCCGGCTGCAGTGGCCCGGCGACGCCTACGCCGTGGGCACGTCGCGCGTCGCATCGGCATCAATCTCCTCGGCCTCGCCGTCTTCACGGTGATGATCTTCCCGGTCTACTGGATGGTTGCGACGGCGTTCAAGCCGGGGCGCAACATCCAGGACTACAAGCCGCACTGGTTCCCGGCGCCGGCGACGCTCTCGAACTTCACCAACGCCGTGCACCGCCCGTACTTCTGGACGGACGTGAAGAACAGCCTGATCATCGTCTCCTTCGTGGTCGTCCTCTCGCTCACGGTCGCGTTCCTGGCGGCGCTCGCTCTGTCGCGGTTCCGTTTCTACGGACGCACCGCGTTCATCTTCCTGATTCTCGGCACGCTGATGGTGCCGCTGGCCGCGCTGATCATTCCCCTCTACATCACGCTCAGCCGCGTCCACCTGATCAACACGCTCACGGGCGTGATCGCCATGTACATGACGTTCGTTCTGCCTTTTTCGGTGTGGACGCTGCAAGGATTCATGCGCGGCGTTCCGCGTGAGCTCGAGGAGGCGGCGATGGTCGACGGGAGCACGCGCTTCGGGGCGTTCGTGCGGATCCTCCTCCCGCTCGTCGCGCCCGGCCTCGTCGCCACCTCGATCTTCGCGTTCATCCAGGCCTGGAACGAGTTCATCATCGCGTACGTGTTCCTCCATGACGGCAGCAAGCAGACGATCACCGTCTGGCTCGCGTCGTTCACGAACCTGCACGGGACGGACTGGGGGCCGCTGATGGCGGGAGCGACGCTGACGGCGCTCCCGGTGGTCGTCTTCTTCGTGCTGATCCAGCGGCGGATCGCGTTCGGATTGACCGCCGGGGCGGTACGAGGCTAATGGCTGCGATCCAGCTCGTCCACGTGTCGAAGGAATACGGTGGCGGCGCGCTCGCGGTCAACGACCTGAACCTCGAGATCGCCGAGGGCGAGTTCGTCGTCCTCGTCGGCCCGTCCGGTTGCGGCAAGACGACCGCACTGCGGATGGTGGCCGGGCTCGAGGAGATCACGGACGGCGAGATCCGGATCGGCGACCGCGTCGTCAACGATCTGGCTCCGCGTGACCGCGACATCGCGATGGTCTTCCAAAACTACGCGCTCTACCCGCACAAGACGGTGTACGAGAACCTCGTCTTCGGCCTGCGCATGCGCAAGGTGCCGAAGGAGGAGCGGCGCCGGCGCGTGGAGGAGATCGCACGGATCCTCGGCCTCGAGGACATGCTTCAGCGCCGGCCGGCCCAGCTCTCGGGCGGTCAGCGCCAGCGTGTCGCGATGGGCCGCGCGATCGTTCGCGAGCCGCAGGCGTTCCTGATGGACGAGCCGCTGTCGAACCTCGACGCGAAGCTGCGCGTGCAGATGCGGGCCGAGATCGCGCGGATCCAGCAGACGCTCGCGGTGACGACCCTGTACGTGACGCACGACCAGGTCGAGGCGATGACGATGGGCCACCGAGTAGCCGTGATGCGCGGCGGCGTTCTACAGCAGGTCGACACTCCGCAGCGGCTGTACGACTCGCCCGGCAACCTGTTCGTCGCCAGCTTCGTCGGCTCGCCCGCCATGAACCTGCTCGAAGTTGTCCTGGAGCGGGACGGCGGCACCCTCGTCTGCCGCGTCGGCGACACCGACCTCGAGCTTCCCGCGGACACCGTCGGGCGGCGGCCGGCGCTCGAGCGGTTCGTCGGGCGGCACATCGCGGTGGGCATCCGGCCCGAGGCGCTCTCCGAGGCCGGGGAGGATCCGGACGCACCGCGGCTGCGCGGCCGAGTGCTGCTCGTGGAGGCGCTCGGGGCCGAGTCGCTCGCGCACGTGGAGGTGACCGGCACCCCGCTCGATCGTCCGGAGCTCGTCGACGTGGCGGCCTCCCAGACGCATCTCCTGCCAGTCGGCGAGCGGACGGCGACGCTGCTCGCGCGGCTAGAGCACGACACCGGCGTTCGGCCGGGACACATCGTCGACCTGGCCGTCGACACGCGCAGGCTCCACTTCTTCGACCTCGAGAGCGGTGTCGCGATCGCAGCGGCCGCGGCGCCGGTTACAGCCGCGGCGGTGGGCTGACAGGTGGCACGAGGCAGAGGGCTCGGGGTCGCGGCGGCGCTCGTGCGGGGTCAGCTCGTGACCGGAGACGTCGAGATTGCGGACGGACGGATCACCGCAGTCGGCGTCAACGGCCGACGCGGCAGAGGGATCGCCGCACCGGGATTCGTCGACCTGCAGGTGAACGGCTTCGGGGGCGTCGACTTCTTCTCCGCAGACGCCGACGGGTACCGGCGCGCGGGCGATGCGCTCCTGCGCACGGGTGTGACCGCCTTCCAGCCGACGTTCATCTCATCCGCGGAAGCCGACCTCACGGCCGCGTTGCGCGAGCTGCCGCAGAACGGCGCAGCCCCACACGTCTTGGGCGCGCACCTCGAAGGGCCGTTCATTGCGCCCGAACGCCTCGGCACGCATCCAATCTCAGCGCGGCGTGACCCCGACCGGGGATTGCTCGAACGGCTGCTCTCCGCGGGGCGCGTAACGCATGTCACGCTCGCTCCGGAGCTGCCCGGCGCCTTCGAGCTGATCGAGCTCCTGCGCGGGCGCGGGATCACGGTCTCGTGCGGACACTCGAACGCGACGGCCGAACAGGCGCACGAGGCATTCGCCCACGGCGCCAAGACGGTGACACACCTGTTCAATGCGATGCGGCCGTTTGCCGCGCGCGAGCCCGGGCTGGCCGGCGCAGCGCTCGCATCCGGCGACGTCACCGTGCAGGTGATCCTCGACGGCGTGCATCTCGCCGAGGACACCGCGCGCCTCGTCTGGCACGCGGCGGCTGAGCGGATGGCGCTGGTCACCGACGCGGTTGCCGGCGCCGGGCTGGGCGACGGCAGCTACAGGCTCGCGTCGGTCGACGTCGAGATCACGGATGGCGTCGTGCGCCGCGGCGACAGCGTGCTCGCGGGCAGCACCGTGACGATGATCGACGCGGTGCGGAACCTGGTCGCGCTCGGTGCGCCCGTCCCGGCGGCGCTGTCGGCGGCGACTGAGGTCCCGGCGCGAATCGCAGGCCGGGACGACGTGGGGCGGCTGGAGCCGGGCGCCGAGGCGGACGTGGTCGTGCTCGACGACCGGTTGGAGCTCCAACGTGTGCTGGCGGGCGGCGCAGACGTAACCTGAGCGGCGCCGATCGCCCTACGACATGTTCCGCGGAGATCCGTGCAGAGGGTCAGACGCAGAGATTCATGCCGAGTCGTTCGATCCTGTTGGCGTCGCGGTTTCCCGCCTTGTCCCTCGCGCGAACGACGAAATAGTACGACGCGTCGTCGGGGAGCAGCGGCGTCGTGAACGAGGTCGCGCCAGACGGGCTCGTGTATGTCGGCGCGGACATGTCCTCGCCGCCGGGCACGGTCGCCTGATAGATGTCGTAGACGATTTCGCTCGCGGGCGTCGCGTCGTCGGCCGCCGGCTCCCACTGGAGGGTGTAGCGGCTTTCACGCAGCGGCCCGCCGGCGGGGCCGGGGATGCACGTGCTGGCTCGCTCGAGACCGGCGAATCGCGGCGGTCTGCGGTCGGCCACCCTGATCGGCTCCGTTGCAAAGCGGCAGTTGTTCTGCTCGCTCGCCTCGTTGATCCGACCCCGATCGTCGGCACAGACGCGCAGGCGGTAGGACCCCGGTTCGAGCGACCGCGGAATCGTCAGCGTCTTCGACCCGCGCGAGCTCGACCCCGGCTGCAGTCGTCCAATCGAGCGGCTGCCGAGCCGGACGCCACCGAGGTCATAGCCTGCGGTGGTAGGCGGCGCGGGTGTTCTCCCGCGGTTGCCGACCACGTCCGTCACGCGCACCGATCCGCCGTGCTGCACAACCGAGACGCGACTCACGACGAGGTCGGGGCGCAGAGGCGAAGCGGCGGATACACCCCCGCCCAGGAGCCAGACGAACGCCACCGAGGCCGCCAGAACGCCGGCCATCGGCCCACGATAGCCCCCGCCGCGTGCGTCCGCCACTTCTCCCGCCTCGAGGCACAGACCGACGAGGGGCCGCGTGGCTGCGGCCCCTCGTCCAATCGAGGCTATTGCGCCTTGACCTGCTGGAAGAACACGTCGGTCTGCTGGTGCAGGAGGCCCGAGATCGGATCGAGCGGGTTCACGGGCTGCTGCACGGTGTTGCGGGTGTCTCCCCAGGCCACGTAGAGGTGGCCGTTCGCTGACTCGACGCTTTGGTACTCGCCCAGCGCGTAACAGGGCTGGATCGACCGGTCGTAGTTCGTGGTGCTGAACCCTGAGATGACGTTGTTGGTCGGAGGCAGGGCGCTCGTCACGCCGGTGACCCGGACGGTGCGGTTCGTCGGGAACGTGCTGCCTCGGTCGTGCGAGTTCGCCAGGTCGACGTCGATCCCCCCGTCGGAGTGCTGCGTGTAATAGGACACGTGGACACTCTGGGGATCGTTGTCGAGCGTCAGCGAAGGCAGGACGTGCTGCGTGTCCCCGGCGACCGTCGGGTTCACCTGGATCGGGCTCGTCCAGGTCTGACCGCCGTTGCTCGAACGGATGAACATGATGTTCGAGTGCGAATTCGGGTCGCCAAAGACCGAGCTGTCGGACTGCGACCACGCCATGTAGAGGATGCCGTTGCGCGCGGCGAACGCCGGCTGGACGGTCAGCCGAGTCGCGTATCGATAGCGATGCAGGCCGAACCGGCCGCCAGGCTGATCTGCGCCGGAATGGATCGTGAGCCGGAGCCCCCCGTTTCCGCAGTCGATCAACTCGCCGGGCTGCACCAGCGGGAGGAGCGTCGAATCAGGCGCTCCGGGCACGTTGAAGTTCAGGAACGAGAACGTGGTCCCTCCGTCGTACGACACCATCACCTGGATGAAGTCGGTGTCGGAGTTGCTGAAGTGCAGGAACGGCACGTACAGCGCCCCGTTCGCCGGGTCGACGTAGGGGTTCGAGAACTGCAGGGCGTTGGTCGGGAACGTCGGATCGGGATTCGTGGACGGTGCGTAGATCGTCTTGCTCGTCCACGTCTGGCCGCCGTCCGTCGATGTGCCCATGCGAAGCTGGACGCCCGACGGCTGGAAGCTCGTCCACGTGACGTAGAGGTCGTCCTTTGTCGGGTCGGACGGATCGGGACCGACGGTTAGCCACTCCTTATCGCCGCCGTTGTCGACCTGAACGATCTTCGGCGCCGCGAATGTGCGGCCGCCGTCCGTGGATTTGTTTACCTGGATCGTGAAGTTGCCTAGGCCGTCGTCACCGAGTGTCGCGTAGTAGAAGTTTCCTGCGCGGTCGACGGCGAGCGACGGGTCGCCGAACGTGAACGTGCTGCCCGCGGCGGGCGGAATGAAGCCGCTCGTCCAGGTCTTGCCACCGTCGTTCGAGGTCGAGAACCCCGAGATCGTCCACCCCGTCCGAATCAGGAGCGGCGGGACGAACGAGAAGGTCTGCGCCGCCGACGAGTTGTAGCCGACGACGATGTTCTGCTCGAACGCCGCGGCCGAGGTCTCGCTCTGCGTGTAGTTCACGAAGGGCCGGCGGCCCTCAAAGGTCTGAATGTTGTCCAGCCCGGGGTCGTTGATCTGACTGTTCGCCCCGCGCAACTGCACGCCCGGGACGACAGGGCCACCTGGAGCCGGAACCACGTCGTTGCCCACGACGCTTCCGCCGAGCACCTCTTCCGCCGATTCCCGGCCGATGCTCGAGAGGTCGACGGCGAAGCCGCCTTTCTCGACCGTGTCGGATCCGGACTGCTCGGGGTCGCTCGCGCTAGCGGCCACCGCCAGGAAGATTCCCACCAGTACGGCGACCGCGAGTGTCGCCACGCTCAAGCGCTTTAGTACAACCATCCGCACTCCTCTCCCCTGTTGCCGAGTAGAACAGCGAAGAAGACGCCTGCAGCCGAAGCCGCTCGCCACCGGCGCCAAGTCCTCTGTTGCGCGCGACCCTACGCGCGCTGAGGCGCGAGTTCAACCCGGTGGTTCGATCTCGGAGGTTCTAGTCCGCCCCGCCGACGCCGTGGTCGACGAGTCCGTGCTCGAATGCATACCGCGCCGCCTCGGTGCGATTCGCGACGCTGAGCTTCCGGTAGATGTTCGTCAGGTGGAACTTCACCGTCTGCTCGGCGACCCAGAGCTCCTTCGCGATTCCCTCGTTCGATAGACCGCGTGCAACGGCGCGGAGGATGACCAGCTCACGATCGGTGAGGCCGGCTTCCTTCGCTGCGGTCTCGCCGGCGTCGCCCGTGAGCCCGATTGCAGTGAAGACGGTCCCCTCGACCGCCTGACGGAGCGCAGCGGGAAGGTCGACGGGGTTCACGCTCTTCACGATGTACGCGTTGGCGCCCCGCTTCAGCACCGTCTGGATCAGCTCCGGATCCTGGGACACCGACAGCACCGCGACCTTCACCTCGGGGTGCTGCTCGCGCAGCTTGGTCAAGCAGGTCAGCCCGTCCATCTGCGGCATTCGCAGGTCGAGGAGGACGAGATCCGGCTGCAGCCGCTTGACGAGGGGGAGGACCTGAGCCCCGTTCGACGCCTCCCCGACGATCTCGAACCCGCCGGCTTCCTCGAGCGCACGCTTGGTGCCCTCGACCATTAGCCGATGATCGTCCGCAATGAGGACCCGCACGCCCCAACTCCCTTCCGCAGAGGCCACCGCGCGGGCCGCGCAGTGACGTACTCAACATAACACCGACCCCGGCCGACTTCCCCTCCCTCGAATGGGTGATGAACGAGGAGGACCGGCGGGTCATGATTCGTGGGCGGCACCTAACGAGGGGGAGGATCCCACTGCGGCCCTGCGGATCCACTGAGCTGAACCGACCGATCGCACCTTGCGCACCCGGCTCTTGTGTCGCGGGCGTTACACAGCTCGTGTCACTGGGGCGACTGACGCCCTCACCGGCCCTTCCTACGCTTTGGTCATGCGGCTGAACGAGGGAGGAGAACGGGGCATGCGGCGAACTTCTGCGGAGGAGCGTCCACCTTTGAACTCGGTCAACGGCAAGCGGAAGGTCGCGGCGTCGCCGGCGCGGAACGGACGCACGTCCGTCGTCTTGGCGGAAAGCGACGTCCCGACGCGCCTCGGGATTCGAATGGCGCTCGAGAGCGCCGGGTTCCGCGTTGCCGCCGAAGTGGACAGCGCGGATGCCGTCGTCGACGAGGTTGCCGGAGCCGACGTGTGCCTGATCAGCGTCGACCTTCCGGGCGGAGGCATCCGGGCGGCGGCGGCGATCGTCGCGGAGCACCCGGACACGGCTGTGATCATGCTCACGGGTGCCGCCGAGGACGACGAGCTCGTCGACGCCGTGCGCGTCGGCGCCGTCGGATATATCGTCACGGACGTCGCATCCACCCGTCTGCCGGAGGCGATCAATGCGGTCCTGCGCGGGGAGGTGGCGATTCCGCGCCTGCTCGTCGGTGTCCTCGCCGATCGTCTACGCGAGCGACTGGGTCGCCGGCAGCTCGCGCTCCGCGATCGCCCGGGCGTCGAGCTGACGACGCGCGAGTGGGAAGTGCTCGATTTCATGTGCGACGGTCTCTCGACGCGAGAGATCGCCGGGCGGCTGCTGATCTCCGAGATCACGGTCCGGCGTCACATCAGCGCCGTGATGAAGAAGCTCCACGTCGCCTCCCGCCGCGAAGCCGTGAAGCTCCTCGCGAGCGCCTAGCTCGACTTCGTCGGGACTTCGTCGAGATACCGGACGGATTCGCGCACGTTCGATCTCTGCCACCAGCCGTCGACGAGCGCCTTCGTCAGCCGGTAGGTGACGAGACTCCGCCGACCGTCGACGACCGTCACCTGCTCGTCGCGCCCGTAGTAGCGGACGCCGTCAACGAGCTCCTCCAGCTCGAAGGAGTCAGGATCGGTCGCCGACTGGCGCCCGTCGCGCACGGCCTCGGCCTGTTCCCAGTGCCGCTGCTCTTCGATCCGTTTGCGGAGTTCCTCTGCGCCTGCCGCGTCCATGTGTCTCTAACTATTGAGGGGAGCGCCGGACGGCGCTCCCCTCGGTTCGGGCTCAGCGTACGGGTTACCTCGTCGCCTGGATCACGTGCCGGAGCGTCGGCATGGTGCTCGGATTCGGCGTCCCGCTCGAGGTCGTCCAGTACGGGAAGATGATCACCGTGTACGGAGTGTTGAGGTTGATGCTCACGCTCATGTTGTAGATGTACGAGCCGTCGCTCCCACTCGACCGCATGACGCCGGTCGTATCGGCTGCTGAGGAGGAGCCGGGGATCGTGTCGCTGCCGACTTCGCCGACGGGCGTCTGATCTCCCTGCAAGAGGCGAATCGCCGGCGTCAGGTTGTTCATGGGGGTACCGTCGCAGCCGTTGATCTGGATCTTCACGGGCAGGGTTTGACCGTTCTTCAGCTTGTCCGTTACGGGCTGGTTCGTCATTGGCGGGAGGAAAGCGCCAGTGCCGACGCCGACCGTCGTGGTCGCTTGCGCCGAACCGTTGTCCTTGTCCGTGATCGTGATGGTCGCCGTGTGGTTGCAGCCGGCGGCTGTGTACTGGTGCGTCTGCTGGAAGTTGTGCGTGTTGGTGCCATTTGCACCGTAGGACTGGGTCGCGGTCAGATCGGGGGTGCCGTCCCAACTCCAGGCGGCCATCCACGGGTTGTCGACCAGGCCGGGATCGGTGAACGTCCCCGAGAACGTGGTCGGGACGAACGTCAGTGGTCCGGTGAGGCCGACGAGGCTCCCGCCGCTGCCGCTGAAGTTCGTGATCGTCGGCGCAACGTTCGCGACCGTCGCCGTGAACGTCGCCTGGCCGAAGCCGCCGTCCTTGTCGGTCACCTTGACCGTCACGGTGTAGGTGCCGGTGCCGTTGTTGTCGGCGTACGTGTGCGACTGCGAGCCGAGCGAGCCTCTCGTGTTCTGGTTGAAGGTCGTGTGCGCCGAGCCGTCGCCCCAGGTGACGTCGGCTGCCCACGGACTGTCGTTCGCGCCCGGATCGGAGAACGAGCCGAGCGTGAAGCTCGTGCTTGCGCCTTCATTCGCAGTCTGGTTGGCGGCCGCCGTGACCGTCGGCGCAACGTTCGACACGTTGATCGTGAAGGTCGCCGAGCCGGAGCCGCCGTCCTTATCGGTCACAGTCACGGTCACCGTGTAGCTGCCGTTGTCGGCGTAAGTGTGTGACTGGGAGCCCAGCGACCCGGTCGAGGTCTTGTTGAACGTCGTGTGGCTCGATCCGTCGCCCCAGTTGACGTCGACCGACCAGGGGCTGTCGGCGCCTGGATCGGAGAACGAGCCGAGCGTGAAGCTCGTGCTAGCGCCCTCGTTGGCCGTCTGGTCGGCCGCCCCGGTCACCGTCGGCGGCACGTTGATGACCATGCTCGTGAACGAGGCGGAGCTGGAGCCGGTGTCCTTGTCGGTGACGGTCACGGTCACGGTGTAGGTGTGCGGGCCGTCCGCGTAGGTGTGGTCCTTCGAGCCGAGGCCGCCCCGCGAGCTGGTGTTGAAGGTCGTGTGTGAGGAGCCGTCGCCCCAATTGACGTCAACTGCCCACGGCGCATCGCCCGCACCCGGATCGCTGAACGAGCCGAGGTCGAACGAGGTCGAGGTGCCTTCGAAGGCCGACTGGTTCGTGGGCGCCGTGACCGTGGGGGCGACGTTGTGGATGTCGATGTTGAAGCTCTTGCTATCGGAGCCGCCGTCCTTGTCGGCGACGGTGACCGTGACCGTGTAGCCGCCGGGCGTGTTGTCGTCGTAGGTGTGGCTCTTCGAGCCGAGCGCGCCCTGCGAGGCCGCGCTGAAGGTCGTGTGCGGCGAGCCGTCGCCCCAGTCGACGTCCACGGCCCAGGGGGTGT
>VAXU01000075.1:0-1850 GCA_005885125.1 Actinomycetota bacterium | reverse complement strand
TCACCGTAACGGTGACCGTGTAGCCGCCGGGCTTGTTGTCGGCGTAGGTGTGGTTCTGCGTGCCGAGCGCACCGCGTGAGCTGGTGGTGAAGGTCGTGTGCGACGAGCTGTCGCCCCAGTTGACGTCGACCGCCCACGGATTGTCGTTGACGCCGGGATCGCTGAAGGAGCCGAGGTTGAATGCGGTTGACGCACCCTCGTTAGCCGTCTGGTTGGACGGAGGCGTCACGCTCGGCGCAACGTTGTTGACCGTGACGATCGTCGTGTACTCGCTGTAGCCGTCGTCCTTGTCGATGATCCGACCCCGGACGGTGTACGTGCCGTTGTCGGCGTACGAGCAGAGCTGCGAGGGCGTCGAGCCCGATCCGGCGTATGTCGCACCTGCAAGTGAGCCGTTCGTGCAGCTGAACGCGTAGTGGAATCCAGCGGCAGAGTCGGTACTCGACGGATCGAACGGGTTGGAGAACGTGATCGTCGCGTTGCCGCCCTCGTCGATCGGGCCGTTGTTCGACAGTGTCGCTGTCGGATTCACGTTCGCCACGTTCACGGTAAACGTGGTCGTCCCGGGCCCGCCGTCCTTGTCGGTGACCTTGACCGTGACCGTGTAGCCGCCCGGGGTGTTGTCCGCATAGGTGTGGTCCTGCGTGCCGAGTGCACCCTGCGTGCCCGTGTTGAAGGTGGTGTGCAGCGTGCCGTCGCCCCAGTTCACGTCCACCGCCCACGGCGCGTCGTTCACGCCCGGGTCGGAGAACGAGCCGAGCTGGAAGCTGTGGTTCGCACCCTCGTTCGAGCTTTGATTGGCGGGCGCAGTGACGGTCGGTGGCACGTTGGCGACGTTGACGATGAAGGTCTTGGTGTCGCTGCCGCCGTCCTTGTCGGTCACCGTTTCGGTGACCGTGTAGGGGCCGTTGTCGGCGTAGGTGTGGCTCTTGCCGGCGATCGTGCCCTGACTGGCGGTTGTGAACGTGGTGTGGCCTGAACTGTCGCCCCAGTCAACCTCGACAGACCAGGGGGCGTCGCCCGCACCCGGGTCGCTGAACTGGCCAAGGCTGAACGGCGTCGAGGCGCCCTCGTTGGCGTTCTGCGGCTGCGCCCGCGGCGTCAGCGTTGGAGCCACGTTGTGGACGTCGACGTTGAAGCTCTTGCTGTCGGAGCCGCCGTCCTTGTCGGTGACCGTGACCGTGACGGTGTAGCCGCCTGAGGTGTTGTCGGCGTAGGTGTGGTTTTGCGTGCCGAGCGCTCCCTGCGAATTCGTGTTGAACGTCGTGTGCGCCGAGCCGTCGCCCCAGTTGACGTCGACTGTCCACGGTTTGTCGTTGACGCCCGGGTCGGAGAACGAGCCGAGATCGAAGCTCGCCGAGCTCCCCTCGTTCGAGCTCTGGTTCGCAGCCGCCGTCACCGTCGGCGGCACGTTGATGACGAGGATCGTAAACGACGCGGAGTCCGTGCCGCCGTCCTTGTCCGTCACCGTAACCGTGACCGTGTAGCCACCCGGCGTGTTGTCGGCATAGGTGTGGCTCTGCGATCCCAGCGCGCCCTGCGAATTGGTGTTGAAGGTGGTGTGCAAGGTGCCGTCGCCCCAGTTGACGTCGACCGCCCACGGCTTGTCGTTGGCACCCGGATCGCTGAAGGAACCGAGATCGAAAGAAGTCGCGGCACCCTCGAAGGCAGACTGGTTCCCTGCGGCCGTGACGGTCGGCGGCACGTTGTGGACGTCGGCGTTGAAGCTCTTCGTGTCGCTGCCGCTGTCCTTGTCGGTGACCTTGACCGTGACCGTGTAGCCGCCGGGGGTGTTGTCGGCGTAGGTGTGGTTCTGCGTGCCGAGCGCACCCTGCGTGCTGGTGTTGAAG
>VAXU01000140.1 GCA_005885125.1 Actinomycetota bacterium | reverse complement strand
CTTGCACGAGATCGACGACCGGATGCAGCAGGCGCCAGACGCGAATCATCAAATTGATGTCGAGCTCCGCCTGTCGGAGGTCGAGACTGTTCGACGGATCGACCTCGACGATCGCAGGCCCGACTTGCGAGGCGCGAAGCTCGGCCCGCCGCAGGAAGCCAACGAGGTCGAGGACCAGCTCCGGATGTGAGAGTTTGACTTGCAGTTTTTCCGCAGAGGACGCTGCTAGGAAAGCCCGAGGGCTACGCCCACCGGGAGGATCGGTGGCGGCTGACGCCACCGGTACCCCCAAAGGGGTGTTCCCTCAAGCCGTCGTGACCCAAAGCTCGTCGAAAATGCGGCGAAGTTGGCGCTCGCGCAAGGAGAACGCCTTCACGACCGACGGATCGAACTGGCGGCCGTTGCCGGAGAGGATCTCCTCCGTCGTGTGCTGCCACCCGAGCGCCCTTCGGTACGGACGGTCGCTGGTCATCGCGTCGAGCGCGTCGGCGAGGGCGAAGATCCGCGCACCAACCGGAATGTCGGCGCCGGAGACCCCGTCCGGGTAACCGCCTCCGTCCCAGCGCTCGTGGTGCGACCGCACGACGTCGATCCCATGGCCTTCCAGGAGGGTGACGTCGGAGAGAATTTCCGCTCCGACCGTCGGATGAGTCTGCATCAGGTGCCATTCGGCGGCGTTCAGAGGCCCCGGTTTTTCGAGGATGTGGTTCGGAATCGCGATCTTGCCGATGTCGTGCAGGAGGAAGCCGTACTCGAGGCCTGGATCGTCCAGGAGACGCGGGTCGACTGCTTCCGTCAGCGTCAACGCGTACTGCTGGACACGTTGCGCGTGGCGACCCGTATGCGGGTCCTTTGCCTCCAGAGCTTCGGCGAGCGCAACGACTGTCTGCCGGTACGCGTGCTGCAAGAGACGCCGCTGTCTCCGCTCCACTTCGACGATGCGGCCAAGGTCGCGCGCGTAGACGAGCAACTGCTCGGCGTCGGGCTCCGTTCGGCCGATGACGAGCTCTGCCGGCAGGTCGTCGAGCTCGTCGATGAGCGTGATCAGGTCGAGCGGGCTGAACGGCTTGCGGAGAATCGCTCGGGCGCCTGCGGCTCGTGCCTCAGCGTCCCTCAGCTTGGCCCCGGTCAGCAGGATCACGGTCGGCTGACCGTAGGTCGCTCCTTGTGTCAACCGTCTGCAAAAGGCCAGCCCGTCCATGCCGGGAAGGGTCACGTCGAGGAGAACGACGGAGGGTCGGCGGAAACGCGCAGCCTCGCCGGCCTCCTCTGCGGATCCGACCTCTTCCACCTCGAACTCGTCGGCAGCAAGCGTCGTCCGGAGCAGGAGCCGCAGCGACGGGTCGTCGTCGACGACGAGAATCCGCCGGCGCGGCGACCCCGTGCCTCGCGCGGCTGCGTTTTCGAACTGTCGTTGAAGCTGCGGCGTGTTCATGGCGGTCGGAAGTGGAGCTACCGCCGCAGGGTTCTCCTGTTCCACCTCACAGTGTAGGCCTGCGCACCCGCGCGCAGGGCGAATCGAAGGAGAAAATCCCCCGCCCGAGGGGCGGCTTTGCGGTCGTCGCCGATCGTCAAACCAGCTGATACGGGACGCTCGTCAGGATCACGCGCGGCTCGAACAGGAGGATCCGCTTCAGGTAAAGCGCCCGCTGGTTGTGGAGGAGCCGGTCCGTGCCGCGAACGACGAGCTCGGGCATCACCACGACTGCGACCGCCTCCGGATCCGCCGTGATCCGCCGCAGGTGCGTGAGCAGCGGTTTACCGAGATCGCGGTACGGCGCCTCGACGACCTGGAGGGGCACACCCGTCGGAAAGCGTTCCCAGTCACGCTCGATCCTCGTCGCGTCGTCGTTCTCGAACGAGAAGAAAACGGCACGCGTGTCGTCGAGCCCAAGCGAACGAGCGTAGATCAAGGCACGCAGGGAGACCGCGTTCACACCCGCGATCGGCACGACGCCGACTGCACGGCGAGGCTCGGCCACGTTTTCCCCGTCCGACGAGCCCGCGAGCTTCGGGACATCCGTCACGACGACGCCAGGCTCGCGCAGCAGGCCGCGCTTCAGTGAGAACGTCGACCGGCGCATGACAGCAGAGAGAAGCGAAGGAGTGCGAAAGAGCTCGGGAATCACCACCGTGACGAAGTCGCCCTCGCCATGAGGGAACCTCCAGACGTACTCGAGCACCGCGTCGAGCGGCTCCTCTTCCTCCGAGAGCACCTCGAGAGAGGGTCTGCCTTCCGACCAGCTGAAGAACCGAGGTCGGATTCCGGGGTCACTGCCGGGAAACGGAACGTGGATCGCCCGCAGCGATCCGTTCGAGATCTTGCGCGCGTACCAGAAGGCCTCACGCGTCGCGGCGTCGAGGCGCTCGACATACAGGACGATCGTGTTCGCCGGCTGAGGTCGGGCGAGCACGGCGTTCGCCTTCGCTCTCAGGCGTCGAGCGACCGACCGGTAATGACGGTGAACCGCGTAGAAGCCGGCGATCATCGTCGGGATCGCGATGATCACCATCCACGCGCCGGACGTGAACTTCGTCCAGATCACGATCGCGGTGACGACGAGCGTCGTCGCGGAGCCGACACCGTTCATGAGGGCGCTCTTGCGCCAGCCCGCCTCCCTCGTGCGCAGCCAGTAGCGCACCATGCCGGCCTGCGCGAGTGTGAATGCCGTGAACACGCCGATCACGTAGAGGTGGATGAGCGAGTCGACGTTCGCGCGGAAGCTGAGGATCAGCACGGACGCGAGCCCGGCGAGGATCAGCATCCCGTTCGAGAAGACGAGGCGGTCTCCGAGGTTCACGAACTGCCGTGGGAAGTAGCTGTCGCGGGCCAGTAGCGCGGCGAGGCGCGGGAAGCCCTGGAACGAGGTGTTGGCGGCGAGGATGAGGATTGCCAGCGTGAACGCCTGCACTAGGTAGTAGATGAGCGATCCCGATGACCCCGCCGGGAAGACTCCCCGTGCGACTTGGGAGAGGACGGAACGCGGTGACGCCGTTCGAGATCGATTCGACGCCGGTCAGCGCCGCCGACCCGGATGCGAAGGCCTTCAGGAGGACGAAGAGCCCGACCGAGCCGGCAGTACCGACGGGAAGTGGATGCGGCACGTTCGCGTGCGGCCACGAGCCTGTGATCCCCTTGCCGAAGCCGACGATGAGGACGGCGTACATCGATGCGATGAACGCGTACGTCGGCAGCGCGAACAGAAGCCCTGATTCGCGAACGCCGCGCAGGTTGCCGAGCGTGAGCACGAGGATGCAGGCAAGCGACAGCTCGACGCGATACGCGCTCAGCGACGGCGCGACGGACGTGATCGCGAACACCCCGGCTGCCACCGAGACGGCGACGGTCAGGATGTAATCGGTGAGAAGCGCGGCGGCCGCGACAAGTCCCGGCAGCGTGCCGAGGTTCTCCTTCGCGAACACGTACGACCCGCCGCTCGACGCGTACGCCTTGATCCCCTGGCGATACGAGAGGACGACGATCGCAAGCAACGCGGAGATGCCGATCGAGATCGGGAAGACGAGGTGGCGCGACGAGAGCGACACCGCGACGAGAACGGCGAGTGCGGCTTCGGTGGCGTAGGCGACCGAGGAGATCGGGTCCGACGCGAAGATCGGGAGCGCAAGCGTCTTCGGGAGGAGGGTCTCTTCGAGCGCACGCGTCGGACGTGCGCGGCCGATCAGAACTCGCTTCGCGCCGGCGAGCGTCCCGAACGCCGCAGCGGAGAAGCCGGCCGCGGGCGGCGGCGGCGTCTCGTCGACGTCGAGCTCGACCTCAGGCTTTCGTGTCTCCTGCCTCAGCACGATCCGGGAGGTGAAGCGGCGACCATCACGCGACACGGCGCGTGTTTGAGGACGTAATCCACCGTCTTGCCGAACACCTGCACGGCCCGCGTGGATCTCGGCTTGCGCGGCGCGCGGAGGACGATGATCTCTGTCCCCGCGCGCGCGGCCTCCTCGACGATCGCCTCTCCCGCGGCGCGGGCGCGAAGGGCGCGCCCTAGGACGCTGACGCCGTAGAGGTCACCGATTGCAGACGCCTCGCCGAGCGTGCGCTTCGCACGCGCCTCCTCCTCGGTCATGTGCGCGTCGAGCGGGAGCTCCACCGGAACCTCGATCACGGTCACGGCGGTCACCGACGCTCCGTGCTCGTCCGCGAGGTGACAGGCGATCGCCATTGCCTGCTCGGACGCTCCACCTTCGACGAGCGGCACCAGGATCCGCCGGTACACCACAGTCGCCCGCGTCGACGCGGCGAGGGGCTTTCGTTCGCGAATGGCCATGCATCGACGCTAGATCCGCGCCGCTCAGCGCCGAATCAAAGTTCGCTACTACGCGCTCAAGAAACGCTCAAGATCGCGGCGACGCCAGCGGGTTCACGAGTCGGTAGCCGGCCCCCGTCTCTGTGAGGATGTAGCGAGGGCGCGCCGGGTCCGGCTCGATCTTCCGCCGCAGTTGCGACACGTACACGTGCAGGTAGTGCGACTCGTCGCCGTACGCCGGGCCCCAGACCTCGCGGAGGATCATCGGATGCGTGAGCAGCTTCCCCTCGTTCTGGGCGAACAAGCGGAGGAGGTCGAACTCGATCGGCGTCAGCGTCACCTCGCGGCCGGCGATCGTGACGGCACGGCGCTCCAGGTCGACTACGAGCTCGCCGACGGTGAGCACCGGCTCGGTCGACGGGCCCGCGCGGCGCAACGCAGCGCGGAGCCGTGCGAGCAGCTCGTCCATCCCGAACGGCTTGGTCACGTAGTCGTCCGCACCGGCGTCGAGTGCTGCGACCTTCTCGTGCTCGTCGCCGACCGCCGACAGCACGAGGATCGGCACCGTGGTCCAGCGCCGGAGCTCGCGGGCGACGGCGGTGCCGCTTCCGTCCGGGAGGATCAGGTCGAGGATCACCGCTTCCGGCGGGCGGATTGCGGCGGCCGCCAACGCTCCCTCCGCGGTCGCCGCGGTTGTCATGTCGTAGCCCGCGCCGCGCAGGTTCGTCTGCAGCGCGCGCAGGATCTGCGGCTCGTCGTCGACGACGAGCACGTGCTGCTTCGTCACGCGCGCACCTGCGCGGGGACGTCCGCGCGCGGGAGGACGAGCGAGAACGTCGCTCCTTCTCCGGGCTGCGACACCGCCTCGACGCGGCCGCCGTTCGCCTGCGCGAACCCGCGCGCGATCGCGAGCCCGAGGCCGGTACCGCTGCCGACGGTGCCGCGCTCGAACGGCTCGAAGATCCGTCCGAGCTCCGCGGCGGTGATCCCGGGCCCGCGGTCCCGGACGCCGATGACGACCGAGTCGTCGTCGCGCGCGACCATCACCGTGACGGGATCAGCGGAGGACGAGAACTTGAGCGCGTTCTCGATCAGATTCACGAGCGCGCGTTCGATCTGCGCCGCATCGACCAGGGCAGCCGGTGGATCGGCCGGCAGCTCTACGACGACTCGCTCCGCCGGCGCGCCGAGCGGCTCGAGCGCACGTGCTACCAGCTCGTCGGCGCTCCACACCTCCGGCCGCGGACGCGCGGCGCCCGCCTCCAGCCGCGAGAGGTCGATCAGGTTGGTGACGACGCGCTCGAGGCGGGCCGCCTCGGCCCGGATCGCGTCGACCAGCTCTGCACGGTCGCGGGCGTCCAGGTCGAGGTCCGCACGCTCGAGCCCTTCGGCCGCGGCCCGGATCGCGGTCAGAGGCGAGCGCAGGTCGTGACTGACGGAGCGCAGCACCGCCGTCTTGATCGCGTCGCTCCGGCGGAGTGTCTCCGCCTCGACCGCCGTGCGCGCGAGCCGCTCCCGGTCGAGTGCGACTCCGAGCAGCGACGCGAGCGGCGAGACGATCCGCTCGAGCACCTCGCGGTCGGGCTCGTCGCCCGCGTCGAAGAACAGCCGGCCGACGTGCCGGCGGCCCGCGCGCAGGTCGGCGGCGGCTTCGCCGGACTCGGGGCGGCGCACGGATTCGAGCTCTATGCGCCCCCGGCGGACGCCGAGCACCTCTGCCGTCCTTGCCGCGAGCTGTTTCAGCGGGTCGCGCACCCCCTCCGCCTCGAGCAGCGCCGCAGAGACCTCCGCCAGGAAGGCCGCTTCGCGCTCGCGCTGCTGCGCGTACGCGGCCCGGCGACGCGACCGCGCCGCGAGCTCGCCGACGACGACGGCGGTGACGAGATAGACGGCCAGCGCAACCCAGTTCTCCGAGTCCCGGAGCGCGAGTGTGTGGTACGGCGGCAGGAAGAAGAAGTTGAAGGCGAGCATCGCCGCGACGGAGACGAGCACCGCGTACGGCGTGCCGAAGACGAGTGCAACCGGCAGCACGGCGAACAGGTAGAGGACGCCCAGGCTGAGAGCCGGGGCGAAGCTCCGCAGCCCGAAGATCGCGCCGGTGACGACGGCGACGAGCGCCGCGCTACTCAAGAGAGCGGCGACGTGCAGACGAAGCCCACGCCGCGTCATGAGCTCAGAATAGTCGCCCGCCTCGTCGCCCTCGGCTTCCTCTCGAGGGTCAGACCCTCCCGGTCTGACCCGCTTTTCGGCCGGCGGCAAGAGCCGCGGTCTTAGCTCATGAGTGCCGCAGGAGGAGGCGCGGGGTGTTCGCCCGCGCCTCCGTCTAAACAAACCTCCATTTCGTAGCTCAGATCTTCCCTGCCTTGCGCCACTTGGTGTAGATCGCCTGGATGTCGCGGTTCGCCGCGCTGACGGCGTCGGCCGCGCTCATCTTGCCCTGCGAGACCTGCGCGAACATCTTCGGGATCAGGAACTTGCTGAACATCTCGCCGAACGCGGCGTTCGAGTGTCCCGGGTACCCGGGGTTGACGGTGTACTTCTGCGCGATCGTCGTCAGGACCTGGTACTTGCCGTGCGGCTTGTGCGGGTCCTGGCCGGCGATCTTCTTGATCTTCGAGAACGGGTACGCGCCCGGGAACGACGGGAAGTTGTAGAACTTCGACGCGATGAACGCGTCCTTGTAGCTGATCTCCAGGTCGGAGAGGAACTTCTTCGCCGCGGCCGGGTTCTTGGCGAACTTCCAGATCGTGTAGCAGCCCATCACGTGCTCGAAGCCGCGCCGGGCGGCAGGACCGCGCGGGATCGGACTGATGTACAGCTGCTCCGCGAACGGAAGCTTCCGGTCCTCCGGCGTCCGCGTCGCCGAGATTGCGTTCAGGATCAACGACCCGCGACCGGAGTAGATGAAGTTGTTGTTCCCTGCCGGATCCCAGCCGAAGATCTCGTCGGTCTCGCCCTTCTTGTAGATGTCGGCCATGAAGTTCACGGCCTCCACCGCTTTCTTCGACTTGATCGTCACGCGATGGTGCTCGTCCTGGACGTACGCACCGAAGCACATCAGGAACGACATCAGCGCCATGT
>VAXU01000139.1 GCA_005885125.1 Actinomycetota bacterium | reverse complement strand
CCCTCCGGCTCGCCACCGTCGCTCCATCAGACGAGGCGTACCCGCAAATGTTGGATCTCAAGCAGTCCTGCGCCGTGAGTATCGTCCGGTCCGTGCCACTGACGATTCTGGACGGCTCGACGTTCTGCGTCTGCGACGAGCGCGGCGACATCGACGCTCCGACCGCAGGGCTTTTCGCAGAGGACACGCGGTTCCTCTCGCGCTGCGTCCTGACCGTGAACGGCGAGCGACCGCTCTTCCTGTCGACCGTCCAGGGGGAGCCGTTCAACGCCACGTTCTTCGTCCGGAACCCCATCGCCGGCGGGCTCGGCCGCGACGAGATGACGATCGCCCGCGCCCGGAACGTCAGCGACGGGATGGAGGACTCGATGGTCGTGCGCAGCCACGCCGCGCGGCCGCTCGCCTTCTCGCTCGAGGTCGAGCTCGCCACCGACTTCGCGGACATCTTCGCGGTGAAGCAGTACGACTTCTCGCTGGGGGACCCGCTGCACGCGCGACCACTCCCGCCGCCGGCCGACTCTGAGCTGACGGGCGACGACGGGCTCGTCTTCGCGTCCAGTGACGGGTACCCGGGAAGGACTCAGATCTTCTTCTCGTCACAGCCTGTCGAGGTCGAGAACGGCCGCGCACACTTCGCCGTCGAGCTCGAGCCGCGGCAGGAGTGGGCGCTCCGCATGTATGTGCTACCTGAGCCCGACGGAGACTCCGTTTCACGCCGCTCGGCAGAGCGCCAGCTCGCGCAGGCGCGCGCGCACGCCGCGGACGCGAGCGCGGCCTGGCGGCTGAGCGTGCCGAAGCTCGAGACGACGTGGAGCGACCTCGCAGGGACGTACCGGCGCTCGCTTTCAGACCTCGCGTCGCTGCGGCTGGGCGAGCAGGACGGGACCGGCGGTCTGATCGCGGCCGGAACTCCGTGGTTCATGACCGTCTTCGGCCGCGACGCGCTGATCACGGCGCTGCAGACGATGCTGCTCGGGCCCGATCTCGCGCGCGTGACACTGCACACGCTCGCGGATCTCCAGGCGACCGAGGACGATCCCTCGATCGACGCGGAGCCGGGCAAGATCATCCACGAGATGCGGCGCGGACGAGCCGCGCGCGTCTGGGTTCCGCGCTACTACGGCACCGTCGATGCGACGCCGCTGTACTTGATCCTCCTGTCGGAGCTGTGGCGATGGACGAACGACGGACGTTCGATCACCGAGCTCCGCGGACCGGCGATGCGCGCGCTCGAGTGGATCGACCGCTACGGCGACCACGACGGCGACGGGTTCGTCGAGTACGAGCGGCGCGCTTCGATCGGACCGCTGAACCAGTGCTGGAAGGACTCGGACGAGGCGATCGCGTTCGCCGACGGCACCCGCGCAACCGGTGCGATCGCGGCGGCTGAGGTTCAGGGCTACGTCTATGACGCCAAGCTCCGCTGCGCGGAGCTCGCGCGCGAGGTCTGGCGCGACCGGGGGCTCGCGGAGAGGTTGACCCGCGAGGCCGGCGAGTTGAAGGAGCGGTTCAACGACGCATTCTGGTGCGACCGCGGCGCCGGCAAGATCTACGCGCTGGCGCTCGACGGCGACAAGCGTCCCGTCGACTCCCTGTGCTCGAACATCGGCCACCTGCTCTGGAGCGGGATCGTCGCTGAGGATCGCGCCGCAGCAGTCGTGGACCTCCTGATGGCCGAGGAGCTCTGGTCGGGCTGGGGGGTGCGAACGATGGCGACGGGCGACGGCAGCTACAACCCGCTCACGTACCACAACGGGACCGTGTGGCCGCACGACAATTCTCTGATCGCGCTCGGCCTCGAGCGGTACGGCTATCGCTCGGAGGCGTTGCGGATCGTGCGTTCGCTGCTCGCCGCGGCAGGCTCGCTCGGCGACCAGCTGCCGGAGGTCTTTGGCGGCTTCCCGCGCAGCGAAGCGCCGCAGCCGATCGCCTACCCGACGGCGACCAAGCCACAGGCGTGGGCCGCCGGCGCTCCCATCCTCCTGCTGCAGGTGCTGCTCGGACTGGAGCCGGATCGGAGCCGCGAGACACTGCGCTCGGCAGCGGGCGAGATCCCGGCGTGGGCCGGCTCGCTGCGACTCGGTCCCGTGCAGGTGTTCGGCTCGAGTTGGTCCGTGCGTGTCGAGGACGGAACCGTCAGCGTCACGCCCGCCTGAGCACGTCCCACGCGCGGCGCACGTCGTCTTCCGTCGTGCGCTCGTTCCCGATCGCGAGCCTGAGCACGTAGCGGCCGTTCAGCCGCGTGTGCGAGATGAAGATCTCGCCGCTCGCGTTGATGCGCGCGAGCAGCGCCTCGTTCTCCTCGTCGCCTGCGTCGCGACGGAAACAGACGACCGAGAACCTGCGCGGGGCACAGAGCTCCCACCCCGGTTCGTCCCGGACCCAGCCCTCGAACAGCTCGGCCAGCCGTACGTGCTCGCGAATCCGCGCCTGCAAGCCCTCACGGCCGTAACACCGCAGGACCGTCCACAGCTTGAGCGAGCGGAATCTTCGGCCTAACGCCGGCCCGTAGTCCGAGAGGCTCTCGGCCTCGTCGCCCGTGCGCAGGTACTCGGGGACGAGCGAGAACGCCGCCCGCAACGCTTCCGGTTTGCGGGACCAGAGCAGCGAGCAGTCCATAGGCGTGAAGAGCCACTTGTGGGGATTGACGACGAGCGAATCCGCTCGGTCGACGCCGGCCTGCGACCAGCGCAGCTCGGGACAGACCCACGCCGAGCCCGCGTACGCGGCGTCGACGTGCAGCCACACGTCGTTCTCCTCACACGCGTCGGCGATCGCCGGCACGGGGTCGACGGCGGTCGTCGAGGTCGTCCCCACGGTCGCAACCACAGCAGCAGCGTCGGTCAGGTCCAGCGATTCCGCGTCGAGCCGGAACTCGTCGTCGATCGGGACCTTGCGGGTCTCGAGGCCGAGCAGCCGTGCCGCGCGCTCGACCGAGGAGTGCGCCTCCTCGGAGCAAACGACGACGTGTCCGCCGGTCGCCTCTCGTGCGGCGGCGAGCGCGGCGATCGTCGAGACGGAGGCCGTGTCCTCGATGTGACCGTGCCAGCCCTGCGGCAGGCCGAGCAGCTGCGCAGCCCAGTCCAGCGTCACCGCTTCGAGCTCCGTCGAAGCGGGCGACGTCCGCCAGAGGAACGCAACTGCGTTCAGCGTCGCCGCCAGCAGCTCGGCGAGGATACCCGGCTCCGACGCGGAGTTCGCGAAGTACGCAAAGAAGCGCGGGCTCTGCCAATGTGTGATTCCCGGGAGAATGACCTCGTCGAGGTCGCGGAGGACGTCGGCGAACGGCTCTCCACGCTCGGGCGGGCTCGCGGGAAGACGAGCGCGGATCTCGCCCGGCTTCACCTGGGCCAGCACGGGTAGTCCGTCGACGCGCTCGAGGTAGCGCGCAGCCCAGTCGAGCGCCGCCGGCCCGTCCTCCCGCAGGCTCACTTCAGCAGCTTCTCGATCTGCGGCCAGGTGCGCGTGTTGAGCACCTGGTCCTTCGTCAGCCACGCGCGCCGCGCCTGCGCGACGCCCATCTCCACGTGCTGGAGCGCGCGCAGCTCGTGTGCATCCGTGTTGACGGCCACCTTGACCCCCGCCTCGCCGGCCAGCCGCGCGTGCGTGTCGCGCAGGTCGAGCCGGTTCGGCTGCGAGTTGATCTCGAGGAACGTGCCGGTCTCGACGGCCCTCGGGACCACGCTCTCGAAATCGATCTCCGCGGGCGGACGGATGTTGATCTTGCGAGCGGTCAGATGTCCGATGCAGTCGACGTGCGGGTTGTCCATCGCTGCGAGCACACGCTCGGTCGGGTTCCTGTCGAACGCGCCGTGGAGTGACGCGATCACCCAGTCGCGTGCGGCCAGTTCGCCGTCGGGCAGCGAGAGCGAGCCGTCGACGCGGATGTTCACCTCGATCCCCTTCAGGATCCGGAACGGCTTCAGCCGCTCGTTCAACTGGTCGACCTCCAGGTCCTGCTCGGCCAGCGTGCCGCGCGGGTGGTCGGTGATCGCCATGTACGCGTACCCCCGCTCGCGCACAGCCAGCGCCATCTGCTCAAGCGTGTGCCTCCCGTCCGACCACGTCGAGTGGCAGTGCAGCTCGCCTTTGATGTCAGCCCAGCCGCTCGTAGACCTCGGCCTCGCTGCCGTACCGAAGCTCGTCGCCGCTCTCGACGACGGTGATCGAGTACTCGGACACCGAGAGACCGTCCTTCACCGCGCGCTCGCGAAGCGCGACGTTGTGATCCTTCGACCCGGTGAAATGCTGCAGCAGGTTTCCGTACGACTCGGGCGGAACGACACGGAGGTCGAAACGGAGACCCTCGTTCGACAGCACCGTCGCCTTCGACGGACCTTTCGCGACGACTTCGATCACCCAGGGCAGCTTCGTGAAGTACTCGATCAGCGCTTCCGCATCGGTCGCGGTGGCGATGATGTCGAGGTCGCGAAAGGTCTCCTTCCGGCGACGGGCGCTCCCAGCCTCGGACACCTCGACGGCCGCAGGATGGTCGCGCAGCACGGAGACGACTGCGAGCAGCGCGCCAAGCCCGTCGCCGAGCAGCCGGCGATCGGACGGCTCCTGCTTCTTCTCCGCCAGAGCCTTGAGGACACGCTCCTCCGTCTTGACGCCGAGCCCCGTGAGCGTTCGCAGCTGCTCGGTCTCGGCCGCCCGCTTCAGCTCGTCGATCGTCGTGACGCCGAGCTCGTGCCAGATCCGAGCCGCCGTCTTCGGGCCGAGACCCGGCAGGCGCATGAAGAGCACGACCTCCGGCGGGACGATGTTCTTCCGCTTCGTGAGCGCGTGCATTTCGCCGTCCTCGACGACCTGGACGATCTTCTCCTCGATCGTCTTGCCGATCCCGTTCAGCTCCTTCGCGCGCCCGGCCAGCGCGAGCTCGGCGACGGAGCCCGCCGTCTCGCGGATCCGGGTCGCTGCGCGCCGGTAGGCGACGACACGAAACGAGGCCGCGCCTTCGAGCTCGAGGAGGTCGGCGAGCAGCTCCAACTGCCCCGCCACGTCGCTGTTCCGGGGCAGAGCGCGGGCCACGTCACGATGATATGCCGGTGCCGCAAGCCGTCGTCTGCCTCCCCACCTACAACGAGCGCGAGAACCTCGAGCCGATGCTGCGCGCACTCGGAGACAAGGGCGTCAGTGTGCTCGTGATCGACGACAGCTCGCCCGACGGCACCGGTGAGATCGCAGATCGCCTGGCGAGCGAGCTGGATTACGTCGACGTGCTCCACCGGGAGCGAAAGGAAGGGCTCGGCCCCGCGTACCTGGCCGGCTTCCGTCGCGCGCTTGCGGACGGGGCCGAGCTCGTGCTCGAGATGGACTGCGACTTCTCGCACTCCCCGAACGACGTCCCGCGGCTGCTCGCGGGTGCGCGCGACGCCGATCTCGTGCTCGGCTCGCGCTACGTCGACGGCGGCTCGATCGGCAACTGGGGAGTCGTCCGGCGGCTCGTCTCGGCCGGCGGCTCCCTCTACGCCCGGGTCGTGCTCGGTTGCCCGATCCGCGATCTGACGGGCGGCTTCAAGTGCTATCGGAGAGAGGTGCTGGAGACGATCGACCTCGATGCAATCGCAAGCAGGGGCTACGCGTTCCAGATCGAGACGACGTACCGGGCGCTGCGCGCCGGCTTCCGCGTGCAGGAGATCCCGATCCACTTCGTCGACCGCGAGGAAGGCGGGTCGAAGATGAGCCGCACGATCGTCGTGGAGGCGATCTGGAAAGTCCCAGCACTCCGCGTCGCAGCCCTCCGCGGCCGCCTCTAGACCCCGACCTTCGTGCCGAGACTGTGACTTTCCGTCCACACCTGCCCGCCAGGGCCACGGCTGGTGACAGTCCCTAGCCGGGTCCGGAGGAGACATGTGGCCGCTACTCTGGCGCCGTGTTCGAGGTGACCGACGAGACGTTCGACCGGGACGTGCTGCACGCGGACACGCCCATCGTGCTCGACTTCTGGGCGCCCTGGTGCGGGCCCTGCAAAGCGGTCGAGCCGATTCTCGCGCAGCTTGCGACCGAGACAAACGGGAAGGTCGAGTTCGCGAAGCTGAACATCGACGAGAACCCGTTGACGGCGGCGCGGTACGGCGTGCTCTCGATCCCAACGACGATCGTCTTCGACGGGGGCGAGGCGCGCGAAACGCTCGTCGGCGCTCGGCCGCGCAAGCACTACGAGCGCGTGCTCGAGCCCTGGCTTTAAGGCGTCGACTCGGCGACGCCGCAGAGAGGCCGTGCGGGCTTTTGCCCGTGCGGCCGTCTAAACCCAAGGCGTCGACTCGGCGACGCCGCAGAGAGGCCGTGTGGGCTTTTGCCCGTGCGGCCGTCGAAACCCGAAGCTAGGTCTCGACGCGCCCCGAACCCACACTGCGGTCACTCGCAAAGTGTTCCCAGCCGCGTAGCTCGTAGGGCTCGCCGTCCAGTGTGAGCGCGACGCCTTCTCCTTCGACGCAGCGGCCGACGGCGGCGAACCGCCCGGACCGCGCGACCGCGGCCAGCAGCTCGTAGTCCTCGCCGAAACCGAGGTCGTCGATCGCCGCGCCTTCGGCGAGCGGGACTCGTTCGAGCTGGATCTCGACGCGGCATCCCGAGCGTCGCGCCAGGTGGCCCGCGTCGACGGCGAGCCCGTCGGAGACATCGATCATCGCGTGCGCGTGCGCCGCAAGCTCGCGTCCTTCCTCGAGCCGAAGCGGCGGACGAAGCAGTTGCCGGTTCCGGAACGCGGCGCCGGCTGCCCCGAGCGAGCCCGTGACCACAAGCGTGTCCCCCGGACGAGCCCCGGCGCGACCCGGGACTCGCTGCGAGCGGCCGAGTGCCGTCGCGCTCAGCACGAGCCGGTCGGCGGCGGTCGTGTCCCCGCCGAGGACCGGGACACCCGTCTCCGCGATGCCCTCGTACAGCTCGAGCACGCCCTCGACCTCCGTGTCGCCGGGTGCGCCCAGCGTCACGATCAACCCCAGGGGATCCGCACCCGAGGCCGCAAGGTCGCTGAGGTTCACCGCGGCCGTGCGCCAGCCGAGGTCGCGCCACGAGATCAGGTCGAGCCGGAAGTGGACGCCCTCGACCAGGGCATCCTGCGTGACGACGAGCCCGCCGACCTGCGCGGCGTCGTGCTCGATCGCCTGCGTCAGTCCGCGCCGCTCGAGCTCCGCCAGCAGGCCGAGCTCGCCGAGCTCAGAGAGCTTCATCGACCGCCCGACGGATGTTCGCAGCGTCTACGACAGCGCGAATGACGGCAACGCCGGCAGCGCCGGCGCGAACGCAGTCTGCTGCATTCGACGCGTCGACGCCGCCGATCGCGACCACCGGCAGGCTGACGGTCTCACAGATCGCCCGCAGCCCGTCGAGCCCAATCGGCGGGTCGGCGTCGGCCTTCGACGGCGTCGCCCACACCGGGCCCGCGCCAATGTAGTCGGCAAGTGTGGCCGCAGTCGCCTCGTCGACGCTCCAGGCGGACAGACCGACGATCAGGCCCTGCTCCTTCGCGCGCTCGGCGCCCACATCCGAGCGCCCGAGATGAACACCGTCCGCCCCGAGCATGAGCGCGGCCTCGACGTCGTCGTTGACGATGAAGGCGACCCCGTGCCGAGCGCAGAGGCTCCGGGTCGCGCGTCCGCGCTCGACGACCTCCACCGTCGGGCGGTCCTTGAGGCGCCACTGGACGACCGTCGCGCCGCCGTCGACCCCGATGCGCGCCGTGTCGAGGTCCTCGACGATCGCGTGCAGCCTCATGCCTCGCTGATCGTCGCGCGACCGTCCAGCGTCGAAGGATCGAGAGCCGCGAGCGCGTCGTACAAGTTGACGTGGAACGAACCGGGGCCCCTCGCATCAGCGGCAGCGTCCTCACCGGCGGCGCCGAACGCCGCGAGTGCCTCCGCGGCAGCCTCGAGCGGCTCGTCCTTCTTCGCGGCGAGAAAGCAACCCGTGATCGCACTCGACATACAGCCGGTGCCGCTGACCGCGCCGAGCAGCTCGTGACCGTTCGCAATGGCGAGAACGCGCTCGCCGTCGGACACGTGATCGACAGGCCCGGTGACGGATGCGACGAGCCGGAGATTCCGACCGGCAGCGCGTGCGAGCTCGCTCGCCTCCCCGCCGACGCCCATCGACTCGACACCCCGAACCTCCGCGTCCACGCCGACGAGCGTCGCCACCTCACCGGCGTTCCCACGCAGGACGGCGACGTCCACCTCACCGAGGATCCGCTTCGCGGTGTCCGTTCGGTACGTCGTCGCGCCGGCGCCGACCGGATCCAGCACCACGGGCACGCCTGCCGCGTTCGCAGCCTTTCCAGCAGCGAGCATGGCCTCGACCCAGTGTGGCGAGAGCGTGCCGATGTTGAGCACGAGCGCGCCGGCGAGTTGCACCATCTCCTCCACCTCTTCACGCGCATGAGCCATCACGGGAAGCGCACCAAGCGCAAGCGTCGCGTTCGCGGTCTCG
>VAXU01000074.1:25335-27470 GCA_005885125.1 Actinomycetota bacterium | reverse complement strand
TCCCGACCGGAGGGCAGCTCGGCGGTCTCCTTCGCCGACCGGTAGCCGGCGCGGAGCTGCTGCCCCAGGCGGGCGACGTGCCCCAGCATGCCGCTGGGGTCGAGGTCGCCGAGGCGGGCCGGGTCGTCGAGCAGGGCCGCCGGATCGGGCGACGCGGTGGACTCGTCGGTCACGTACCGGGCGGCCGTTCGGCCTCGTCGATCAGCATCACCGGGATGTCGTCGCGCACCGGGTACCGGAGCCCGCATGAGGTGCACACGATCGACTCGCGCTCTCCCTCCTGCCGGTACTCCACCACCCCATGACAGCTCGGGCACACCAGGATGTCCAGCAGTTCCTTGTCCACGGGCACGCGTCGCTCCTCCTCTCGGATCCGTCAGGCGGCCGGGCGCTCGCCCCGGATCAGCGCGAGCACCTCCGCGGTCTTCTCCTCGAGCAGCCCGGGCGTCCTGGCCTCGACGTTCAGGCGGAGGAGCGGCTCGGTGTTCGAAGGACGCACGTTGAAGTGCCAGCCGTCCGCGACCACCGAGACACCGTCGAGGTGCGACACCGTGCCTTCCGAGGAATACCGCTCCTTCAGCTCCTGCAGCTTCAACGCGACGTCGGCCACTGGGGTGTTCAGCTCGCCGGTGAGGAAGTAGCGCTCGCGGTACGGTCGCAGGATCTCCGACAGCTTCTGCGCACGCTTCGACACGAGCTCGAGCATGAGCAGGAACGGCACGACGCCGGAGTCGGCCTGCGAGAACTCGCGGAAGTAGTAATGGCCGGAGACCTCGCCGCCGAACGTCGCGTCCTCCTTCCGCATGCGGTGCTTGATGTACGCATGGCCGACGCGGTTGACGAGCGGCACGCCGCCGGCGCGCTCGATCGTCTCCGGGACGGCCCAGCTCGCGCGGACGTCGTAGATGATCTTGGCTCCCGGCTCCCGTTCGAGTACCGATTCGGCCAGCAACGCCGTGACGAAGTCGCCCGGGACGAACTCGCCGCTGTCGTCGACGAAGAAGCAGCGGTCGGCGTCGCCGTCGAATGCGACGCCGAGGTCGGCGCCTTCGTCGAGCGTCTTCCGGACGATGAACTCGCGGTTCTCCGGGAGGAGCGGATTCGGCTCGTGGTTCGGGAAGCTGCCGTCCGGCTCGAAGAAGCACGGCACCGCGGCGATCGGCAGCCGCTCGAGCACCGGCGGGAGCATCACACCGGCCATCCCGTTCGCGGCGTCGATGACCACGCGCAAGCGCTTCACGGCGTCGACGTCGATGAACGACAGAACGCGCTCCACGTACTGCGGCCAGATGTTCTCTTCGCGGATCGAGCCGCCGCCTCCGCCCTTCGGCTCGCCGAGATCGCCGAGCGCGCGCGTGCGGATGTCCATCAGCCCGGAGTCGCCGCCGACGTCATCTCGGTGCCGACAAGGCCGAGGTCGAGGACCTCGGCGCCCGAGTCGGCAGCGCCGCGCATGACGGCGTCGGCCATGGAGGGAGAAGAGAGCCGCATGTCGCGACCAACTGCGATCGTGCGCGGCTCGAACTCGTCGACGTACGCGCGCCCAATCGCGTAGGCGCCCGCCTCGTCGAGCTCGTCGGGATAGATCCCGCGAATGTCGTAAGCCTTGAAAACCTTGGGGTCGAGCACGCGAGGATGCTAGCGACGCGACGAGGGCGAAGTCGCGGGCGATCGGGTGAACGTGCGAGGGCGACCGGCGAGACCGGCCGCCCTCGTATGGGTGAAGCCGCTAGGTCGAACTCGGGAACGGTCCTGAGCAGCCCGCGGGTCCTCCGAAGTAGCTAGGGGGCATTCGTACTGCGAATGTCTCCGTGGTTCCCATTGCGATCATCGGACGCGTTCCTCCACTCATGCTCTAAGAGGCTCTGATCGCCCGCGCTGTAGTGGAAGAAGAACGTCGTCACGGGGCACCCCCCCGGATAGCAGGGCGTGAAGTGAGTATTGATGAATGTCGTCGTCGTGCAATTCGAGTTCGACATCGCGATCGCATTGCAATACGAACTGGGTGACGTCTGCATCGTCCCGACCGGCAGCGGGATGATGAAGTACCCGTGCATGCTCCCTGTCACGCCTTCATCGACCGTACCCGGGGTGCCGCCTGGCTCGCACCCGCCAGGACTCAGCTCGATCCCTGG
>VAXU01000074.1:0-25304 GCA_005885125.1 Actinomycetota bacterium | reverse complement strand
CAGGGTGGGCCCGAGACGGGCCCTCAGTTACCCCCGAAATAACTGCAGACGACGCAGGCGGCGCCTCGCACGAAGCAGTCACGATGCACTCGTCGCCTTGCCCACCTCCTTCTAACCCCCGGTGAAGACGGACGTGAGGGAAACGGCGGACCGAGGGCAAGGGGTACGGGAGAGATCGCTCAGCGGCCTTCAAAAATCCGCAAATTGCGGAGAAATAGGAGTGGCTATGCAGCTCGCTTGCCGATGTGTTAGACCCCCGGCCTCACGCAAGGTCGTTTCGCAAAGAGGGGAGAGCTATGCGAAAGCTGACTGGAGTGCTCTTTGCACTCGCGGCGCTCGCCGTGGTTCCGAGTGCCGCAGCGGGAGGCTGGACGACCAGCATTCCGTTTACCAACGTCGTCGCCACCACGCCGACGAGCGGCGCGGGCTATCCGGTGCCGGCCGGCTCGAGGGTTCCCGAGGCGGGGACGTGCGGAGCCGGCCCGTTCAACGCGAACCACTCGGAGTCGTGGATCGCCGTCAAACCGGGGACCGAGGACCTAGTCGGCTCGTCGAAGTTCTTCTTCGACAAGTACTCGACGTTTTACATGTTCTATCTCGGCGCGACGCAGATCTTCGGCGGGACACCGTCGGGGAACAACCAGATTCAGGGCTACGACTGCTTGAGCACGGGGACGAACGGCCAGCTCAACCAGGACATGCCCCCGAGCTGGACCGACACGACCGACCCGAACGTCGACTTCGACACCGCCGGCCGCGTCTACCAGACGATGCTGCCCTTCAACTCCTTCTTCGACGCGACGAAGCTCCATCCGGACGGCGAGATCGACATGTCGTACAGCGACGACATGGGCCAGCACTGGGTGAAGGGAAACGGCGGCGTGGCGCTCGAGCCGCCGAACAACGCCTCGGCCAAGCAGCTCGGCCACGTCGAGGACAAGCAGTGGGTGGCGGTCAACCACATCGTCGGCAACGTCAATCAGGATCATGTGTACGCCGCGTGGGCCGTGTTCAACGGCAACGGCGGCGGGATCAAAGTGCGCATGGCGGTCTCCCGTGACCGCGGCCTGACCTTCGACAAGGCCGTCACGATCACGCCGCCGTCCGATGTCGGCGCGGGAGCCACGTACGTCTACCCGGAGATCGACGCCGCCGGATACGTCTACGTCGCGGTCGTCTCGTTCCCGCCGAACGGCGGCGCCCACACGATCTACGTCGCCCGCTCGGTCGACGACGGTCGGACGTTCGGGCCGTTCGTGCCGATCACGACCGTGACCATCCCTCCGGGCGAGGTCTATCCGAACACGCGTTTCCGCAGCGGCATTGCCGAGAACTTCGCGGCCAGTCCGACCTATCCCGGCCACCTCTACCTCACGTTCGAGGACTGGGATCCGGTCGCGGGCCAGGCGGACGTAATGTTCACGCAGTCGACGGACGGCGGCTTCACGTGGACGACGCCCGTCGTCGTCAACGACAGCGTCGACGCCTCCGGCTCGCCCACGGATCAGTTCCAGCCGTCGGTCGCGGCCGGCCCGGGCGGCGCGGTGGCGGTGGCGTTCTACGACCGTCGCCGGGCGTGCCCGAGCAACCCGAGCGTCTTGCCCGCCGACGTCGGGCGGACGAACTTCTGCATCGATACCTCCCTGCAGGCCTACAAGGACAGCGGCAGTAGAGCTGTAGCTGTCGGCTCGAACGTGCGGATCTCGAAGTACACGTGGGATCCGGAGCAGCCGGGACAGCATCTCGGCGGTCTCTCGCAGTATCCGTGCGCCGGCGCGAGGGATCCGTGCCCGAACGGCAGCGGCTTCATCGGCGACTACTTCGGGCTGGCAATCTCGAGCGGCAACATCTATGGGTTCTTCGTTTCGACGCACTACCCGTCGACGGTGACGGCGGACGAGGGGGGCCTGATCTACTACCAGCAGCAAGTGCTGGCGAAGGTGCCGCGCTCCGACTTCGGAGCGGGCTACTAGGTCTCTCTCCGGGACGGGAGGGCCGCCACTGTAGCGGCCCTCCCGCTCCTTACACTTCAGGTATGGAGCGGAAGCTCGCGACCGTGCTCTTCGTCGACCTCGTGGAGCACACACAGCTCGTGACGGCCGACGACCCGGAGATCGTCCGGCGACGCATCACGGCCTTCTTCGACGGGGTCTCCCGCTGCATCGAGACCCACGGCGGTACGGTGGAGAAGTTCGCCGGCGACGCCGTGATGGCCGCGTTCGGGATCCCGCTCGCGCACGAGGACGACGCGGAGCGCGCGGTCCGTGCCGCGATGGCGATCCTCGACCGGGTGCACGAGCTCGAGCTGGAGGCACGGATCGGAGTCGAGTCCGGCGAGGTCGTGGTCGACGAGGCCGATTCCACGTTCGCGACCGGCGAGGCGGTGAACGTCGCCGCGCGCCTTCAGCAGGCCGCCCGACCGGGGGAGATCCTCCTCGGCCTGTCTGCACATAGGTTGACGCAGGGAACGATCGCGGTGGAATCCGCGGGACCGCTCGAGCTCCGCGGATTCCGGGCTCCCATTCCTGCATTTCGGCCGCTATCGACACGCGTCACCTCGCAGGTGCATGCGCGGATCTCCGCGCCGTTCATCGGTCGCGACACGGAGCTCGAGCTGCTGGAGAACACGCTCGCGCGCACGATCCGCGACCGGCGTCCACACGTGTTCACGGTCTACGGGGATCCGGGAGTCGGGAAGAGCCGGCTAGTCCGCGAGTTCGTCGCCGGCGCCGAGGGGACGACCATCCTGTCCGGCCGTGCGCTGCCGTACGGCGAGGGCGTCACGTACTGGCCGCTGGCGGAGATGGTCAAAGCCGCGGCCGGCATCACGGACGACGATCCGATCGAGACGGCACGGGAGAAGCTGCTCGAGTGCTGCGGCGAGGAGGCGATCGCGGAGCTGCTCGGACTCGCGTCCGGCGTGCTCGATTCTGTCGAGGGAGAGCGGGGCCAGCCCGAGATCGCGTGGGCGGCGCGGGAGTTCGTCGACGAGCTCGCCAGCGTGCAGCCGCTGATCCTCGTCTTCGAGGACATCCACTGGGCGGAGGAGCCCCTGCTCGAGCTGATCGACCACCTCGCGCAGTGGGTGCGCGACCGGCCGTTGCTGATCCTGTGTCTGGCCCGGCCGGAACTGCTCGACGTGCGCCCCGGCTGGGGCGGCGGGCGGGTCCGCTCGACCTCGATCGAGCTCGAGCCGTTGGATCGAGAGGACACGGAGACCCTCGCCGATGCTCTGCTCGCCGCCCATGAACTGTCCGCCGACGTGCGCGACCGGTTGCTCGGGCGGACCGAAGGCAACCCGCTCTTCGTCGAGGAGACGGTGCGGATGGTGCTCGAGAGCGGCGACGGCACAGCCGCGTTCGATCGCATTCCCGACTCGCTCCAGGCGCTGATCGCTGCACGCATCGACAGGCTGCCCGGGAGCGAGAAGATGCTGCTCCAGCGCGCTTCGGTTCTCGGGCGCGTGTTCGCGGGCGCCGCGCTGGTGACGCTGTCGCCCGACTTCGGCGACGAGCTCGAGGACGCGCTCGACGACCTCATCGTCCGCGACCTGCTGATCCGCGAGGAGCGCTCCGGCTTCTCCGGCGAGATCGCGTATCGGTTCAAGCACGTCCTGATCCGCGAAGTCGCGTACTCGGCCCTGTCGAAGTCGTCCCGGGCTGAGTATCACCAGAAGTTCGCCGAATGGCTCCGGGAGCGCGCCGACAAGGAGCTCCTCGAGATCCGCGCCTATCACCTCGACCAGGCGTGTCTGCTGCTCGCCGAGCTCGACGGCCGGCCGCCGCTCGAGCTCGCACAGACGGCGGCGCACGTGCTCGAGGTTGCCGGCAAGAGGGCCCTCACCCGAGAGGCCAATCAGTCGGCGCGCAAGCTGCTGCTTCGGGCGGTCGAGCTGGAGCCGACGCTTGAGCGCCGCTACAACGCCGCGCGCGCAGCGTGGAAGCTCGGCGATCTCGGCGCGGTTGCGCTGGAGATGTCAGCTGTCGAGGACGCCGCCGAGCGCGACGGAAACCACCGCATCCGCGGTCGCGCCCTCACTGCCCTCGCCGAGGCAACGATCTCGCGCGAAGGCGACGTCCGGCGGGCAACCGAGTTCGCCGACCAGGCGCTTGCCGTTCTCGATGAAGACGATTTCGTCGGACGATTCGGGGCCCTCGACACGCGGTCGCTGACCGCGTGCTACGAGGGACGGCTGAGCGTCGCGGAGGAGTACGAGACGCAAGCGCTCGAAGCGGCACGGAAGGCGGAGCGAAAGGATCTCGAAAGCAAGGCCGCGCTCGAGCTCGCCAGCATCCACATCTCGCGGCTCGAGGAGGACAAGGCCGAGCCGCTGATCGAACGCGCGTGTGAACTTGCCGAGGCGAGCGGCTCGATCCTGGCGCGCGCCGAGGCGGCGCGGGCGAGAGGCGAGCTGCACCGCATCCGCGGCGAATACGACGAGGCCGAGGAGTGGCTCTCGAAGGCGCTCGATCTCTTCACGGAGACCGGATCGAAGTGGGGGATCGCTCACACGTCGAAGGTGCTTGGCCGGGTCGCCGTGAGCACCGGCGACACGCGGCGGGCCGAGAAGCTCTTCCGTGAGTCGATCCGCTTGCTTGCGCCGATGCAGGAGCGCGGGACACTCTGCGAAAGCCAGCGCCTGCTCGCACAGCTTCTGCTGCTGGACGGTCACGTCGACGAGGCAGAGAAGTTCGCGCTCGCAGCGCGCGAGACCGTCAGTGCCGAAGACGTGACGTCACGCGCGACAACGCGCCTCGCGCTCGCACAGGTTCGCGCCGCGCAGGGTCGCCACGTCGAGGCGGAGTCACTCTTCCAGGAAGCGATCGACATCGTTCGCGGCACGGAGCAGTGCCGAATCGACCTCGAGGTGCTGCCTGCGTACGCTCAGTTCCTGCGTGACCGCGACCGGCTCGATGAGGCCGTCGAGCTCGAGGCGCGGTTGGCCAAGCTCGCAGAGCCCAGCGCCGCGTAGATCGCCTGGCTCGACTCGACGTCCGGCGACTCGCTGATCACGGTCGCGGGACGGTCGAAGCGGGCGAGCGCCTCGCCGAGCGGTTCGGCCCGGAGCGTCCCCTCGCCGTACGCGAGGTGCTTCGTCTCGTTGCGGTTCGCGAACTGGATGTCCGAGAAGTGGATGTGGAACGGCGCGTCTCGCTCGATGATCGTGTCGGCGGCCTCCAGCACGCCCGCGAACATCTCCGTGGTCGTGAACGCGCCGTCGCTCGTCGCGTGCATGTGCGCGAAGTCGAGCACGGGCCGCACCCAGCCGAGCCGCGCCGAGATCTCGAGCACGTCCTCGGCGGTCCCAAGCTCGCGCACGCGTCCCATCACCTCGACCCCGAATACGACGGCGCGGTCCTTCTTCTCGAGCCGCTCGCGGAGCTCGCCGAGTTGCTCGACGACGGAGTCGATCGCCTCCTCGCGCGTGCGGCCGAGCAGGAAGCCGGGATGGAACACCACGAGCTCCGCGCCGGACGCCTTCGCGACGCCGGCGGAGTGGTCGAGCATCCCGACTGCCATGTTCAGCTTCTTGCCCCGCTCGGCGTGGCCCATGAAGCCGGCGATCGGGGCGTGGACCGAGAGGACGATCCCGGCCTCGCGCGCGAGCTCCCCGAACCGCTCGGCCCAGGGGTAGTCCATCCAGAACTTGCCCTCGAAGTCGATCTCGCAGGCCGAGTAACCGAGCTCCAGCAGGATGGCGATCGCCTCCTCGGGGCTCTCACGCGAGGGGACGCGGGCGGGGCCGAAACGGATTTGTCCCATTAGGCACGAGGGTACTAGCGCGCCCAGGAGCGGGTCAGACCCAGAGGGTCTGCTGACCCTTTGGAGTCCGTCCGACCCCTTGCCTACCCTCGATGCATGGCCAACTCGCCGTCGCGCATCGACCTACTGGAGCTCGACATCGACCTCCGCCTCACCGACCTCTGGCGGGAGGCGGCCGACATCTCCGACTGGAACCTCGAGGTCGTCGCGGCCTTCATGCGGGCCGCGTACGGCAAGGGCTACTGCGACGCCCTGACGGAGGATGCGCCCGGGTCGCTCTGCCACGACCACGGCTATCGCATTCCGGCGAGGCGCCGCGCGCCCGCCACCGAGGTGTAAGCCGCACCCTCCGCCTCGCGGAAGCCGGGGAACTGCAATGAGAAGGTCGACCCTGCGGTCGACGTCTTCACGCTGCAATGTCCGCCGTGTGCCTTGACGATCGCGTCCACGATCGCCAGCCCGAGGCCGACGCCGCCCAGCGCACGCGTGCGTGCGGGGTCGGCCCGCGCGAACCGGTCGAAGATGTGCGAGACCGCGTCGGCGGAGATCCCGGAGCCCTCGTCCGCGACCTCGATCACCACGGAAGCGCCCGACGCTCGAGAGCGAAGCTCGATCGCCGCGCCGGTGTCGGTGTGCTTGACGGCGTTCTCGACGAGTGAGTCGAGTGCGATCCGAAGACCTTCGGGGTCGGCCGCGAGCGCGCCGGCCGCGACCTTTCCGAGCCGCCACGACCGTGGCGCCACCTCCGACCAGCGCATGAACACATCCTCGAGGAACGGCTCGAGATCGATCGTCTCGACGACGACGAAATCAGGCTGCTCCGCTTTCGCCAGCAGCAAGAGCCGCTCGAGGATCCGCTCGATCCGCTCGAGCTCGTCGAGCGCGACGTCCATCTCAGGTGACGGGTTGCGCCTCGTCCGCTTCAGGACCTCGAGGTGGCCGCGCGCGATCGTCACCGGCGTGCGCAGCTCGTGCGACGCATCATGGAGAAAGCGCCCCTGCTGCACGAGCATCGCCTCTCGCTGCGCGGATTCTTCCTTCGCGACGTCGAGTGCGGCTCGTCGGCGGTGCGCGTGCCACACCATGGCCAGGAACATCGCCGACATCAGCGGAACCTCGGAGATTTCGTCCCACGGTTGCGTCCCTACGACGGCATCGTGGCCGATCCCGATTCCGGTCGCGACGAACACGACGGCGAGGATGACGACCGTCGCCTTGGCCGGGAACAGTCGAAAGCCGTAGAGGAGGGTGAGGCTCACCCAGATGAAGTGAAACGGGATCGTCTCCCAGCGCGGCAACGCGAGCATGACCGCGAAGTTCGCCGCGGCGAACACGCCCCAAGCGAGCTCGAGCCACCTACGTCGCAGAAACGCGATAGCCCGCATGACGCACGGTTTGGATGGGAGCGTCTGGCCCGAGCTTCTGCCGCAGCCGCCGGATGCACACTTCGACGACGTTCGACCCCGGCTCGAAGTGGTAGCCCCAAACCTCGGAGAGCAGGCGCTCACGGCTGATCACCTCGTCCGGATGCTCCGCGAGCTGCCGCAGCACCTGGAACTCGCGCGTTGTCAGGTCGATGACAGTGCCGCCGAGGTGTGCGCGTCTCGTGGTCAGGTCGAGGACGAGCGTCCCCGCACGAATGACGGTTCCTCCGTTCTTCGGAGGAGTGCCCCGCTTCAGCTGCACGCGGACGCGCGCGAGCAGCTCGTCGAACGAGAACGGCTTCGCGAGGTAGTCGCTTGCGCCGAGCTCGAATCCGCGTAGCTTCGTCGGTAGGTCGGAGCGCGCCGAGAGGACGAGCACCGGAAGTCCCGGCCTGCTGTTGTGCAACGCACGCAGCACGCTGAGGCCGTCGAGCTCCGGAAGCAGCAGATCGAGGATGACGAGGTCGTAGTCCTCTTCGAACGCTCGCGCGAGCCCGCTCCGCCCGTCGGCGCTTTCATCGACGTGGAGCCCTTCCGCGGCCAGGCCCCGCGCCAGGAACGCCCGGATCCGAGGCTCGTCCTCGATCACCAGTACTCGCACCGCAGGCGACCCTACGCCTCCGAAAATGACCTGTAAATGACCAACCGATGACGATTCCGTCATCGAAGGTTCCCCGCAGCGACGACGGGGACATATCCAGCCGTCGGACTACCTAGGCGAAGGGGCAGATGAGCGTGGGAAGATGAGCAAAGCCGCGCGCTTCGGCATCGTTTCCGCTGGGATCGCAGCGGGCGCGGCCCTGATTGCGTTCTACATCGTCTCGTACCTGACGGTCACCCCGCCGGTCGTCGCCGCGACCGGAACGGCGCCGCAGGTAAATCTCACCCTGCAGACCGTCGCCGCGTTCGGCCACCCGCCTCACGTCGACTGGGTCTCCTACCTCGCCGAGAACGCACACGGGAAGTGGGTTCACAGCACCGTCCTGCGCGTGCCCGCGAACTCGACGGTGAACGTGACGATCTACCAGTTCGATACTGCGACCGGTCTGCGGAATCCGTTCTGGGGCCGGCCGCGCGGAACGGCCGGAGGCACGATCAACGTCGACGGCAAGACGCTCAACGTCCTGAATCCCGATCTTGCGTCGCACACGTTCGCGATTCCGGATCTCGGTGTGAGCGTCCCCCTGAAGGGCGTCGCCGACGATGCGAAGAACCAGTGCAGCGTCGCGCCTTGCAGCCTCTCGGAGGCGCATACGACCGTGAAGTTCTCCTTCCAGACCGGCAAGCCCGGCAAGCTCCGCTGGCAGTGCTTCGTCCCCTGCGCCGCCGGATTCCCGCTCGGTTTCGGCGGGCCCATGCAGAGCCTCGGTTGGATGGACGGCTATCTCGAGGTCGTCGGGTGACGGAGATCGTCTCCGGGCGCATACCGCGCCATGGTCGGCGCATCATCGGGATCTGGCTCGTCCTGACGGCGGTCGCGGTGCCGTTGATCGTGCTCGTGCTCGGGCCGCATCTTCCCCCCGGCCGGATGACGGCCGAAGCGGCGTCTCAGCGCGACGCGAATGTCCTCATGACGGCGTTGCTGGTGCCGATCGCGCTGCTGGTCGTGGTCTGCTTCGTCTACTCCTTCGCCGTCTTCCGCCAGCGCGGAGAGGTGATCCTGGACGGCCCGCCGCTGAAAGGGCATGCAGGTGCGCAGCTCTTCTGGATCGTGTTGACGAGCTTGATCGTGCTCGCGCTCGCCGTCTGGGGGAGCTACACGCTCATCGCCGGCTCCCACGGTGCCGGCGGCGGCCAGGGCCCAGACCCGGTAGCGAAACCGAACGGCTATCAGCACGCCCTTCCCGTGCAGGTGATCGGACAGCAGTGGGAGTGGACGTTTCGATACCCGACCTACGGCGGCCTCGAGACGCGCGACCTGGCGATCCCCAACCACGTGCTCGTCGCCTTCCACGTGACGTCGATCGACGTCACCCATTCCTTCTGGGCATACGAGCTCGGCGTGAAGGCGGACGCCGTCCCGGGCGTCGACAACGTCGCCTACGTCCATGCGCACAAGACCGGGTTCTTCCAGATCCGCTGCGCGGAACTGTGTGGTCTCTGGCACGGGCACATGGCAAAGAAGGGCCGCGTCCTCTCCTCCTCTGCCTTCCAGGCGTGGATTGCCGCAGCGAAGACGAAGAACGCCGCGGTCATGGCCTACCTGCCCAAGTACAACCGCGTCTACTTCCCGGCGCCGCTGAGGCGGGCCGGTTAGGTGAGGAGGTAACGGCGTGAGCGCGACAGCGATTGCCGTCCGGCCGCCGGTCTGGCGGCGCGTGATCGGCTTCAACATGCTGACCGGCCTCGCGCTCGGGATCAGCGGCTGGTTCCTCGGCGGCTGGATCGGCGGCCAGATGGCAGTGGGTCACGACTACCTGCTGGGCACCGACCAGAACGACGTCGGCATCTTCATGGGCTATCTGTTCGCCATCATCGGCTGGCTCGTCGGGCTCGGCTTCGCCAACTATCCGATCGGCCGTCTACTCGGGCGTTCGCCCACGTTGCGTGAGCACGAGACCGCGGGCTGGACGCGCTACTTCAAGATGTGCACCGACCACAAGGTCGTCGGCATCCAATACCTGTTCGGCGTCGGCATCTTCTTCTTCATCGGCGGGTTGAACGCGATGCTGATGCGGACCGAGCTCTTGCGTCCGGTAGAGCGGCCTTGGCCTGCAGGTCAATACCTCACCCTCGTCAGCCTGCACGGGACGATGATGATCATGATGACGTCGGCCTTCATTCTGGGGCCGTTCGGAAACTACTTCGTCCCCCTCATGATCGGCGCGCGGCGGATGGCGTTCCCGCGCATCGAGGCCCTCACGTTCTGGCTGGTACCGGCCGCAGGGCTCATCCTCATGTCGGCGATCGCCTTCGGCGGCATCGCCACCGGCTGGACCGGGTATTCGCCGCTTGCCGACGAGGGCCGCGCAGGCATGGACGCCTACGTCACGGCATTCATCCTGATTGCGATCTCGCTCACGCTCGTCGGGCTCAACCTGCTGGTGACGATCCTGACGATGCGCGCGCCGGGGCTGACCTGGACCCGGCTCCCAATCTTCGTCTGGGGCGTGCTTGCGACGTCGGTTCTGATGGTGCTCGCCGCGCCCGTGCTCGTCGCCACGATGACCATGGTGCTCATGGATCGGGCCGCAAACACCTCCTTCTTCCTGGCAAGCGCCGGGGGTAGCCAGTACCTGTACCAGAACCTCTTCTGGTTCTTCGGCCATCCGGAGGTGTACATCCTCGCCCTGCCGGGGTTCGGGATCGTGCTCGAGATCCTCCCCGTGTTCGCCCGCAAGCCGCTGTGGGGCTATCGACTCGCGGTCGCCGGGATGCTCGGCGTGACGCTGCTCAGCTTCATGGTGTGGCAGCACCACCTGTTCGTGAGCGGGATGAACGCAGGGCTTCGCCCGTTCTACATGCTGACGACCGAGCTCATCTCCATTCCCACGGGCTTCATCTTCCTCAACGCGATCGGGACCCTCTGGCGCGCGCGTATTCGATTCACGGTGCCGATGCTGTTCGCCCTTGCGTTCTTCTTCAACTTCCTCATCGGCGGTTTATCCGGCGTCTTCCTCTCCGACGTCCCGAGCGACGTGACCACGCACGGCAGCTATTTCGTCATGGCGCACTTCCACTACACGATCATGGGCGGCCTGGTCTTCGCGTTCTTCGGTGCCGTCTACTACTGGCTGCCGAAGATGCTGGGCGTCACTCTCAACGAGACGCTCGCCAAGATCCATTTCTGGATGATGTTCGTCTTCTTCAACCTGACGTTCTTCCCACTGTTCGCGGCAGGCTTCCTCGACATGCCGCGTCGTGTCTCGACGTACGCGCCGCATTTGCAGGTGCTGAACGACTTCGTGTCTGCGTCTGCGTTCATGCTCGGCTTCTCGATGCTGATCTTCATTGCCAACCTGGTCTGGTCGCTCGTCTTCGCGCGTGTCCCCGCGCTCGCGAACCCGTGGGCGTCGCGTGGACTCGAATGGCAGTTGCCGACGCCGGTTCCGACCGAGAACTTCGAGCGAATCCCGGTCATCACGAGCGGTCCCTACGAGTACGGCGTCGCTGGTGCGCCCCCGGTCGCGGACTTCACGCCGGCGGCTCTCCCGGCGGCGGGGAGCTGAGCCGTGGACACGACTGCAGGGGGCACGCACATCGAGGAGATCGAGCCCGGCGATGTCCTCGCGCGGAACATCCACCTCGGATCGAGGGTCTGGGCTGCGTCGGAGGCCTTTTTCTTCCTCGCGTTCTTCTTCGCGTTCCTCTACCTCCGCGCGTTGAACACGAACGGGATCTGGCGAGGCTGGCCGCACCACCATCCGAACCCGTCCCTCGCGTTCGGCATCGCGATCCTGATCTGCGTGCTCGCATGCGCAGCGGTCGCGCGCGGTGCTGCCTCGGTCGCTCCGGCGATGTGGCGCAATGCTGCATCGGTGGCGCTCGTGCTCGCGCTCGCGGCCGTCGGATTGCAGGCCGCGCAGTTCTCGTCGCTCGGCTTCGGCCCGACGGACGGCGCCTACGCGAGCGTGTTCGTCGGCTGGAGCGGCCTTTTCGCCCTCATGCTCCTTGGCACGTGCTACTGGCTGGGGACGGTTCTCAGCGACGTGACGCGTGCGGGCGACGCGTCGCCCGAGGTGCGGGCGGCTGCCGTCGACGGCGTCGGATTCGTCTTGCTCGTTCTTGCCGGAGTCGAGATTGCCGCGTTCATCCTTCTCTACATCGTCAAGTGATCTGAGCGGCACGTCCCCGGGGCCGTGGCTCCGGCTGACGGCGCTGTCGGCCGCGGGTGCGACCCTGCTCGCCGTCGTCAGCGGCGCGACGGGACCGATCGGGGCGCACCGGCTGCTCGCGGCACTTGCATTCCCGCCGCTCGTCGCATTCGTTGTTGCGGCGTGGTTCGCGCACCGCCGCCTGTTTCCGCTAGCAGGTGCGGCGCTCGCGTTGTTCGCCGGCGCTGCGGTCCTCACCTCGCACGTCGCGCACGTCGGTATCGCATCCGCGGCATTCGCCGTCGCTCTCATCGCGACCGCGGCGACGCTCCGCGGCGAGCCTGCTCCGCGCGCGGCCTGGCGGGACTACGTCACGTTGACGAAGCCGCGCATCATGTCGTTGCTCCTCCTGCCGCGGCTCTGCGGGATGTTCGTCGGAGCGCGCGGGGTGCCGCCGGGGTGGCTGGTCGGTACGACGATGCTCGGGCTCGCGCTTGCCTGCGGCGGTGCGTCCGCGCTGAATCACGTCCTCGACCGCGACATCGACCGCTTGATGGGCGAGCGGACTCGGGCGCGCCCGGTTGCCGCCTCGCGGATGGCACCCTCCCGCGCGCTCGAGTTCGGCCTGGCGCTGTCGGCGTTCTCGTTCGTCCTGCTCGCGTCGGCGGTGAACGTGCTGGCCGCCACGCTCGCGCTCGTCGGGAACCTCTTCTACGTGCTCGTCTACACGGGATGGCTGAAGCGCTCGACGCCGCAGAACATCGTCATCGGTGGCGCGGCCGGCGCTGTCCCCCCACTTGTGGGGTGGGCCGCTGCAACGGGCAACCTCTCGCTGCCCGCGGTGTGGCTGTTCTTGATCGTGTTCCTGTGGACGCCGCCGCACTTCTGGGCGCTCGCGTTGCTGCTGCGGGAGCACTACGCGCAGGCGCGGATTCCGATGCTGCCCGTCGTCCGCGGTGTGAAGACGACGACGCGCCGGATCGTCCTGTATTCCGTCGCGCTCGTCGCGGTCACCGCCGTGCCGTTCGTCGCGGGTCCGCTCGGGCCCGGTTACGTGATCCCGGCGCTTGCGCTGGGAGCGCTGTTCGTCTGGCTCGCGCTGCGGCTCAGCTGGCGGACGACGCCTCGACGCGCCGCCCTACTCTTCCACTATTCGCTCCTCTATCTCGCCCTGCTCTTCGTCGCGATGGCGCTTGACGGCGCCCTCTGAATGGATGGAGGTCACTGAATGAGCCATGTGTCCGCAGGAGCCGTGATGACGCTCGCCGTGCCGCTGGCGCTGCTCGTCGTCGTCCTGGCGCTGTGGTTCCTGGACCCCCGCAGCGGGTTCACCCGGCGTCGCGTCCAGCGCCCTGCTCGCGTTTCCGACCGAGATGAAGCTCCCGAAGCTTGACGGCCGCCGTGCATTGACCGCTCGCCGCGGCTGGGCGCTCGCAATCGTCGTCGCCGCCGTTGCCGGCTCTGCCGTGGGCACGGTGCTCGCCGTCCAACGACCCGCGAGCTCCGCCGCCGCTCCCGAGCTGCAGGCGCAGGTCGTCTGGCCGGCGGGAGCCAAGCCGGCGCCGAACTTCGCGCTTCGCGACCAGGACGGGAAGTTGGTCACGCTCGCGAGCGAGCGGGGACGGCCGGTGCTCGTCACGTTCCTCGACTCTCGCTGCAAGCGCGAATGCCCGGTCGAGGGCCGGACGCTGGCGGACGTGCAACGACGGACGGTCGCCTCGGGCGCGGTCCTCGCCGTCGTCAGCATCGATCCCTGGGCTGACACGCCCGGCAGCGCGCGGAAGTTCGCCGGCGAGGCCGGTTGGCGTGGCGACTGGCACTGGCTGCTCGGGAAGAAGGCGAGGCTCGCGCCCGTCTGGCGGGCGTACAACATCGCCGTCAAGCGCACCCCGGGAGACATCCTGCACAGCACCGCGCTGTACCTGATCGACGCCCGGGGGGATCTTCGCGCCGGTTACCTGTTCCCGTTCTCGCCCGGCGTCGTCGCGCACGACGTGCGTCGGCTTGGAGGATCGACCTAGTGGATCTCCTCCGCGAACCTTCGATCCTCGTCACGGTTCTCGTCGCCGCGATGTGGTACTGGCGCGGCACGCGGCCGTCGCGGCTTCGCGCGCTCGGCGGTACGCGCCGTCGCGTCGCTTCCTGGCGCGCGCTCTCCTTCGCCGGAGGCCTTGTCACGATCGTGATCGCGCTCGACTCACCCGTCGAACGACTCGCGGACGACCTTTTCTGTGCGCACATGCTGCAACACGTCTTGCTGATGATGGTCGCCGCACCGCTGATCGTGCTCGGCGCCCCGTGGATGACGTTCTGGCGTCCCCTGCCGCTCGGTCTCCGCCGCAGAATCGCCCGCACGATCGCGAAGAGCCCGTCCCTGGGATGGCTACGCCGGACTGCGACGTTCATCGCGGCACCGGTGCCTGCCTGGCTTCTCTTCAACGTCGACCTCGGGATCTGGCACGTCCCCGCCGCGTACGACTTGACCCTTCGCAACGGTGTCGTGCACTACGCCGAGCACATCTCGTTCCTCTTCCTCGGGATGTTGTTCTGGATCCAGCTCATCGACTCTCCGCCGTTTCGCCCGCGGCTCGCTCCGTTCGAACGCGTCGTCTACGCGACGGCCGGATCAGCGGCCAGCTGGCTGCTCGCGGTGGTCCTGGCGCTTGCGACGACGCCCCGATCGTCGTGTTTTATTGGCTGTACGTGTGGCTCGGCTCGGACGAGCCGAGCCGGAAGCGACCCGCCCCGAGACGTTCGGCGTTCGGAACCGGGGCGCGCTGAGCACGTCGTCGAGACCTCCACGAGCTCGCGTCGCCGTCACGGCGGTGCGGGGAGTAGCGTTGGCCGCGGTCTGCGTGCTCTTTGCGGTGCTCGTCTATCGACTCGTGCACGCCCCCAATTCCGGGCTGGCGCAGGCCGTCAAGGCGCACCGCGCACCGACGGCGCCGAACGTCCGGCTCAGCGTCATCTGGCCGCATGCGCTGACGTGGCCCCGCGGTCTCCGTGCGTCGGCCACGCGCGGAAAGCTGCGTCTCAGCGACCTTCGCGGCTACCCGGTCGTGATCAATTTCTGGGCGTCGTGGTGCGGGGCTTGTCGCCGTGAGGCGGACGTTCTCTCCTCTGCGGCCAAAGCCCGCCGGGGACGTGTCGTCTTCGTCGGCGTCGACGTCAACGACCTAACGAGCGATGCACGCCGCTTCCTCAGCAAGCACCAGATTCCTTACGTCGCGGTCCGGTCGGGCGACTCGATCACGGAGCGCTTCGGTCTCGTCGGACTTCCGGAAACCTTCTACGTCGATCGCCGTGGTCGTATCCAGAACCTGACACGGGGCGAGCTTTCGCCGAGCACGCTCGAGCGGGAGCTGGACCGGGCCTCGCGCGACTGAAGCTCGCCGCACGAGGCGCGGTGGTCGAGGCTAGGCCGCTCGCTCGAGCTCGTACCGGGGCACGGAGTCGTTGACCGGAGCTGCCTCGTCGAAGCTGCCGCCCGCGAGCAGTGCGGCGAGCCGGGTCAGCCCGACGAGACCGCCGACGGCGAGGATGGAGAGGATGAGGTTCAGCACGGCGGTTGTGGTCATGTTCGGGCTCCTTCAGGGTTGGATGGTCTTGCCCCACGGTCGCAAGCCGGCCTGAGAGAGACCTGTGCTCCTGGTAGGAGCTTCTTGAGAACACATGTGCGGTTTGGCGCGTGAATGGCAAGCACGCCTCGGGACCGACGGAAACGCCATGGGACTACAATCACGCCGTGCCACGGAACGGCAGCCCGGCACGCCTGGTCGTCGCTCTCTCCGTCGCGGCCGTCCTCGCGATCTTCCTGCTCTACACGTCGATCGCCGGCGGCGGGACGCCCCAGCTGCAGCCGAGCCAGCTGCCCGGGCACCAGGGGAAGGTGACGCTCGGGGGCCTGGTCGTCGGCACGCCGAGGGGCGACGCCCACGCCGCGGGGCTCCGCTTCACAGTGCGGGATCCGAAAGGCATCGCGACCGCGCGCGTGCTGTATCGCGGGACCGTGCCCGACCTGTTCCGCGCCGGCCGCGACGTTCTCGTGCAGGGCCGGATGCAGAACGGCACGTTCGTCGCGGTGCCAGGCTCGCTGATGACGAAGTGCCCGTCGAAGTACACGCCGAGGCACTAAATGCCTGATCTCGGCCGCGCGGCGCTCGTCACCGCGTTCCTGCTGCTCGTGTACGCGACCGCGGTGGGAGCGTTCGCCGCCCGGCAGCGGCGGCGCCGGCTCGCAGCCTCCGCACAGAACGCCCTGATCGCCGCCCTCGGCGCGAGCGCTGTTGCAGCCGCGGTGCTGCTGGCGGCCCTGGCACGGCACGACTTCTCGTTCCAGTACGTCGCCGATCACACGAGCCGCGAGCTGCCGCTCGGTTACACGCTGACCGCGTTCTGGGGCGGCCAGGAGGGCTCGCTCCTTTTGTGGCTGCTCGTCCTCTGCGGCTACGGGGCGGCGGCCGTCCTGACGACGCGGCGCGTCGCCCGTGACCTGCTCGCGTGGACGGTCCCTGTGCTCGGGTTCGTCGGGACGTTCTTCGCCTTCATGCTCGTGTTCGTCTCGAGCCCGTTCGTGACGCAGCACGCGCCCGCGGACGGCGCCGGGCTGACGCCGAGCCTGCAGAACCCGTACATGGCGATCCACCCGCCGATGCTCTACCTCGGCTACGTCGGGCTGACGATTCCCTTCGCATTTGCAATGGGCGCGCTGCTCTCCCGCCGCACCGACGAGCGCTGGATCGTCGCGACGCGCCGCTGGACGCTGGCGGCGTGGGCATTTCTCGGCGTCGGGCAGCTGCTCGGGGCGCACTGGGCGTACGTCGAGATCGGCTGGGGCGGCTACTACGCGTGGGATCCGGTCGAGAACGCGGCGCTGATGCCCTGGCTCGCGGCGACCGCGTTCTTGCACTCGGTGATGATCCAGGAGAAGCGCGGGATGCTGCGGGTCTGGAACATGGTGCTCGTCGCGCTGGCGTTCTGCCTGTCGATCTTCGGGACGTTCCTGACGCGCTCCGGTGTCATCCAGTCGATCCACTCGTTCGCGAAGAGCCCGCTCGGGGCGTGGTTCCTCGGGTTCATATGCGTCCTCGTCGTCGGCACGACTGCGCTGATCCTCGCGCGGCTGCCGCTGCTTCGCGCGCGCACGAAGCTGGAGTCGCTCGTCTCGCGGGAGGCGACGTTCCTCTACAACAACCTCCTGCTCGTCGCGCTCTCACTCACCATCCTGTGGGGCGTGATCTACCCGCTCCTGTCCGATCTCGTCCGCGGGGAGTCGTCGACGGTCAGCAAGCCCTACTACAACTTCTTTCTCCACGTGTTCGGGCTGCCGCTGCTGCTGCTGATGGGGATCGGACCGCTCGTCGCGTGGCGCCGTGCCTCGCTCCGCGCGCTCGGGCGCGTGTTCCTCTGGCCGCTCGCGGCAGCCGTCGTTGCGGGAGCGATCCTGCTCGCGCTCGGCGCCGGCTCGTCGCGAATCGGCGTGATCGCGTACACGTTCTCCATCTTCGTCCTCGCGTCGATCGTGCTCGAGTTCGTGCGCGGGACCCGCGCGCGCAAGGCACTGGGGACCGATACCTGGGCGGGCGCGTTCTCGTCACTCGTCGCGCGCAACCGGAGGCGCTACGGCGGCTACGTCGTACACGCCGCGGTCGTCTTCCTGGCGATCGGCGTTGCGGGATCGAGCGCCTACCAGACGGTGCGCGAGCAGCGCCTCTTCCCGGGCGACTCGATGACCGTCGCGGGTAAGCAGCTTGCGTTCCGCGGGTTCGAGCAGCGGCGGGCACCGAACCACCTGGCGATCCGGGCGGTCGTCGACGTCTACGACAAGGGCGGGCACCACGTCGCGCGGATGTATCCCGGCAAGAACGAGTACTTCGCCGAGCAGCAGGTGTCCAACGAGGTCGCGATCCGGCACAACCTGCTCGATGCAAGCGACCTGTTCCTGATCGCCGACCAGGTGAACGCGAATGGAAGCGTCGACCTGAAGGTGCTGCAGAAACCGCTCGTGAACCTCATCTGGCTGGCCGGGCTCATCTTCGTCGGCGGGTCGCTGATCGCGCTCTGGCCCGACGCGCGGGAGGAGCGGCGGCTTGCGGAGCGCTACGAAGGAGTGCTTGCAGAGGCATGACCGTGGCCTTGATCGTCGGGGCCGCTCTCGCCGTCGCCTGCGTGATCCTCGTCGCGCTGCCGTTCCTGCGAGAGCCGTCGGCGCAGAATGACCGCCTGGACGCGCTGAGCGGGGCCGAGCAACGACGGCTCGCCCTCGCGGAGGAGCGCGACCGGGCGCTGGCATCGCTGAAGGAGCTCGAGTTCGACCATCGCACGGGGAAGGTCTCCGACGAGGACTACCGTGCGCAGGTCGGACCGCTGCGACGACAGGCAGCGGAGACGATGCGGGCACTCGAGCGGCGCGAGGAGGACAAGCGGACGAAGGTCCCGTCGCGTGGCTAAAAGCTCCAAGTGTGCGAACTGCGGCGCGCGCCTGGCGCGAGGCGCGCGCTTCTGTCCCCAGTGCGGAGCGCGTGCCGACGACTCGATCACACGCGTGATGGAGGTTCCTCCCGATGAGACGGGAGACGTTCCAGTCACTGTGAGCCGCGTCGAACCGCGCCTGTACGGCGTCGCGCCGTCGGCGGTGGTGCTCGTCCTCGCCGCCGCGGCGCTCACCCTCGGGATCGTTCTCTTCGCGCGCGGCCACTGGCCGCTGGGGCTCATCCTCCTCGGCGTCACCGTGCTGCTCGTCCTCGTCTTCCTCGAGACGGCGCGGCGCAAGCCGACGGGAACCGTGTCGCGCTCGACGGCCGAGGCGCTCGACACCTTCCGGGCCCGCGCAGGCGTCGCCGCCGAGTCGCTCGCGATGCGCGGTCGTGCCGCGCGGCAGCTGTTTGTCCTGCGCCGCGAGGTCCAGCGGATGGCGGTGCTCCGCTCCCGCATGCTGTTCGAGCTCGGCGATGCGGTGTACCGTGGGGACGAGCAAGCGACCGAGGAAGCTCGCGGGCGGGTCGAAGAGCTCGATCGGCTGGGCGCACAGAGGGAGGCGGAGATGCAGCACGTCGTCGAGGCAGCGCAGCTGGTCATGGCGCGGCGGCGGCTCGAGGTCCAGCCGACCGAGGTAGTCGAGCAGCCACAGGAGCCGACGCCGGCGCCGGGCGAAGGCAGTCCGCCGGAGCCCGGGCCGCAAGGGCGCAAGAGAAAGGGGAAGGGGACCTAGCCCCGGCGGCAGGGACGTCCGATGCCCTGCCGAACCTGACGCTCATGGCCCGCCGTCCGGCCTTGCTTGCCGCGCTCGCGGTGACCCTTGTCCTCGCGGCGCCCGCCGCCGGCGACAACTCCTCGAAGATGGCCGGGCTCCAGGCCCGGATCGAGGCAGCTCGTCAGCACGAGGCCGCGCTGAAGGCGCAGATCTCGGACGTCACGTCGCAGATCCGAACGCTCGAGGGCAAGGTCGGCGACGTCGCGCAAAAACTGTCAGTGCTCGAGCGCGACCTCGAGCTGCACCAGCGGCGGCTCGACAAGCTGAACGCCCTCTACCTGTTCGAGACCAACCGGCTGCACTTTCTCCAGCGCGAGTACGTTCGAGTAGTCACTGCGCTCAACCAGCGGCTCGTGCAGATCTACGAGTCACCCGACCCGTCGGCTGCCGAGGTGATCCTCAACTCGAAGTCAGTGCAGGACGCGATCGACACGCTCCACTACCTCGCATCGATCGCGGCACAGGACAAGCGCATCGCAAGCGACGTCGCGAACGCACGCAACGAGGTGCACGCGACACGGGAGAAGACGAAGCAGGTGCGCGCCGTCGTCGCCTCCGAGACGCACGTCGTCGCCATTCGCACGCAGCAGCAGCGCGACGTCAAGGACCGGCTGCTTGCGTCCCAGAGCAAGCTCGCGAACGCGCGCTACAAGAAGCGTCAGGCGCTGACCTCGACCAAGCAGCAGGAGCAGGATCTGGTCGCCGAGGCGAACGCGCTCGCCGCTGCGGACGCAAGCATTCGGTCGCAGCTCGCGGGCGCCCAGAACGGCGACACGACGCCCTCGGCCAGCGGCCTCATCTGGCCGGTCATCGGTCCCGTGACGAGTCCCTTCGGGTATCGCTGGGGGCGGCTGCACGCGGGCATCGACATCGGCGTTCCGAACGGGACGCCGATCCACGCCGCTGCCTCCGGAACGGTCGTGATCGCGGGCTGGGTGAGCGGCTACGGGAACTACACGTGCATCGACCACGGCGGCGGGCTGGCGACCTGCTACGCACACCAGTCGGCATTCGCGGCCACGGTCGGCCAGCACGTCGTGCAGGGCGAGGTGATCGGCTACACCGGTTGCACGGGCCACTGCTTCGGCCCGCACCTCCACTTCGAGGTGCGCATCAACGGCACGCCCGTCGATCCGCTCGGGTACCTCTAAGCCCAGGGGAGTCCAGTCCAGCGATCCCGCCGGCCGGGCTGCCAGTGCGGGAACGGCGCGTACGCCTCCGACGGCGAGTTCGTCTCGGTCTCGACGCCCGCGCCGTGTCGGCGGGCGACCTCGGACCGCGGATAGACGATGCTCTTCTCGTCGGTTCGTCGGCCCGTCATCAAGATGACGCACGGTCCGTCTCCTGACCCGACGAAGACGTGCGCGGTGCCCGGCGGGCAGTGCACGAAGTCCCACGCCCGGAGCGGCCGTTCCTCGTCCTCGACAATCGACACACATTCGCCGGCGAGGACGAGGAAGTTCTCCTGGTTGGACTCTGCGTGGTACAGCCCGCTCGGTTGCCCGGGCGCGACCACCGCGAGGGTGAATCCCACGTCGGCGAACCGCTGGACGTCGAGATCGGGACGCGTGCGAAGGACCCGCCGGTCGGCCTCGAAGACGCAACGGGCCCCGAAGGCCTCGTTCGTCAGCCAGGCTGCCTCTCGGACGTTGACGACAAACCAGCCGTCCGTGACGGGTGCGAGACCCGAGTCCACGGCTTCGAGGCGTGCTTCCTCCACCATCGCGTGCTCATCCTCGCCGAAGAAAGGGCCGACCGCCCCGGGGGAGGCGGTCGGCCGTCGTCGGGAGACGACTATTCGCAGGCGGGCGTGACCCTGTCCTCGATTCGCGCGCCGCTTACGAATTTCAACTGTTAAACGTATGACCTAGGAATCCGGATACGGAGGATTCGGGAGCTGGGGCGGCGGGAATGCCGCCCCTCTAGACCAGGCCCAACGTCTGGCCCAACAGGAAGATGTTCAGGCCCGAGATGAGCGCGGCGACGACTGCCGCGGCGGCGACCGTCTGCTTCCGGTTCACCAGGGCGCCCATCACGTCTCGGCGGCTGGTGAAGACGACGAGCGGGATCAGCGCGAACGGGATCCCGAAGGAGAGGACGACCTGGCTGATCACGAGCGTCCTCGACGGATCGAGGCCGATGCCGATCACCACGAACGCCGGCACCATCGTGACGAATCGGCGAACGAACAGCGGGATGCGCCGGCGGAGGAATCCCTGCATCACGATCTGGCCGGAAAGCGTCCCCACGGTCGAGCTCGACAGGCCGGAAGCCGTCAGCGCCAGCGCGAACAGCACGCTCGAGGCACCGCCGAGGATCGGTTCGAGCGTCCGGTGCGCGCCCTCTAGCGAGTCGACGTTGTGCAGGCCTTTGCCGAAGAACACGGTCGCGGCGATCACGAGCATCGAGACGTTGATCAGGCCCGCGATCGTCATCGCCAGCAGGACGTCGAGCCGCGTGTAGCGATAGAGCGTCCGAGCCTCGTCGTCGTTCGCGGGCACGATCCTGTTCTGCGTCAGCGCCGAGTGGAGGTAGATGACGTGCGGCATGACCGTCGCGCCGAGGATTCCGACGGCCAGCAGCACCGACTCGTTTCCCTTGAACTCGGGCACAACGGCATGTCGCGCGACGGTCCCGAGCGGAGGGTGGGCAAGCCAGAGCTCCGAGAGGTAACAGAATCCGATCACGAACACGAACGCCGTGATCACTGCCTCGAACGGCCGGAAGCCGAAGCGCTGCAGTCCGAGGATCGCGAAGGTGATCACGCCGGTGATGACAGCAGCCGGGAAGAGCGGGATCCCGAGTAGCAGCTTGATGCCGACGGCGGCGCCGAGGAACTCCGCGAGGTCCGTCGCCATCGCGATCACCTCCGCCTGGACCCACAGTCCGATCGACGTGCGGCGCGAGAACCGTTCGCGGCACACCTCCGGGAGGTTCTGACCGGTCGCGATCCCGAGCTTGGCCGACAGCGTCTGGATCAGCATCGCCATCAGGTTCGAGGCGACGATCACCCAGACGAGCGTGAAGCCGAACTTCGACCCCCCTGCGATGTTCGTCGCGAAGTTCCCCGGGTCGATATAGGCGACACAGGCGATGAACGCGGGGCCGAGGAACGGCCAGATGCTGCGACGGTCGGCACGGAGCGCACGCTCGCCGCGGCCGGGCAGGCGCTCGGCCTCCTCCACACGAGTCGCCATCATGAAAGTTAGTCTAATCTAACTTTTCGGGCGAAGGACGTGCGAGTCCGGGAGCTTGCGATGCCGACCGTAGAGGATGCGCCGGCTCGGCCGGCGCATCCGTTTAGGTTCAGCGGCTGGACGTCCGCAGAACGTGAAGGTCAGGAAGATTGCGATAGCGCTCCTGTAGGTCGAAGCCGTACCCCACGAAGAGTTCGTCGGGAACGGTGAAGCCGACGTAGCGCACGGGCAGGTCGTCGACGAGCCGCCGGTACGGGCGGTCGAGCAGCGTGATGGCCGCGAGCGAGGCCGGATCGCGCAGCGTCAGCGTCTTGCAGAGGTAGTTGAGCGTCAGCCCGGTGTCGATCACGTCCTCGACGATCAGGACGTCACGGCCGGCGATCTCGTCGTCGAGATCCTTCAGGAAGCGGATGCGCGCGTGCCCGCCCGTGTCCGCGTCGGCGCCGTACGAGGCCAGCTCGACGAAGTCGAGGGCGTGGGGGATGCGGATCGCCCGCGACAGGTCTGCGACGAAGACCACGCTCGCCTTGAGCGGCGCGACGAGCAACGGCTCGCGCCCGTCGTAGTCGCGGACGATCTCCCGACCAAGCTCGCGGACCCGCAGCCCGAGCTCCTCCCGCGAGAGGTAGATCTCGCCCACCTCATGACGGGGCGAAGGTGGCTCGACCGACGCCATCATCCGGGCTTCTCGCCCGCCATCCGACGGCGCCATTCGGCGTCCTCAGTCGCGCTCGGGCTGACGAGCCCGAGCACTCCCTGCGTCCTTGCCTGGCTTGCGGCTCGCGACCGAGAAGCGCGACAATGACGTCGGCCGAGCCACTACGACGCGAGCTCGAGGCGGTATCGCTCGGCCAGGCGTTCGAGGTCGCGCTTGTAGAAGAGCTTGACCTTGATGTCCGGGTACCGCTCACGCAGTTTGCGCAGCTTGCGGTTCTTCCGCGTGACCAGCGACTGCTTCATGATGGTGACCTCGACGTAGAGGTCCTGCTCCGGGAGATAGAAGTCCGGCTTGAAGGCCTCGACGACCCTGCCCTCCTCATCCTCCTCGAGCACGAACGTCGTCGGCTCGTACTCCCAGGGGACGCCGTAGAAGTCGAGCACCTTCGCGCACTCGAGCTCGGCGCGGTTGGCGAAACGGGGAGGTTCCTGGCCTCGATATGCCTGGAAATCCGGGGTTTCCAGAGTCACCTTCCAGCAGGGTAGCACCGGCTCCGGATGCCCCTACACTTCGCGCATGAGCGCAGCTCGCGACGGCGGCGCGCCGTTCGTGATCGCACAGATCTCGGACCTGCACTGCGGCGGTCCGCACTTCCTGCCGAACCTGCTCGAGCGGGCGATCAACGAGGTCAACGATCTCCGGCCGGACATCGTCGTGGTGTCCGGCGATCTGACGACGTTCGGGTTCAAAGAGGAGTACGCGCAGGCCAAGTCCTACCTCGACCGGCTTGCGTGCACGGCCGTCGTCGTCATCCCCGGGAACCACGACTCGCGCAACGTCGGGTACGTGCATTTCGAGGAGCTGTTCGGCGACCGCAACTCGGTCGTTCACGTGGGAGACGTGACCGTGGTGGCCGTCGACTCGACCGAGCCCGACCTCGACCACGGGCAGATCGGCCGCGGCACGTACGGCTGGATCGAGGAGTGCTTCGCCCGGCCGGCCGACCTGCGCGTGTTCGTCTGCCACCACCACCTGCTGCCTGTGCCCGGCACCGGGCGGGAGCGGAACATCATCTACGACGCGGGCGACGCGATCGAATGCCTCCAGCGGGCGGGCGTGAACCTCGTCCTCTCCGGGCACAAGCACGTGCCGTACGCCTGGCGGCTCGAGGATCTGTTCATCGTCAACGCGGGCACGGTCTCCTCTCTGCGCCTGCGCGGCAAGACACGGCCCTGTTACAACGTGATCGAGTTCTCCGGCCGCCACGTCGACGTTTGGCGCAAGTACCCGTTCCACGGCCAGGAGAAGATCATCCAGTTCGCGATCGACACGCTCGAGTTCGAGAAGTACACGGCTCGGATCGAAGGCGAGGTGACGACGAAGCGATGAAAGCCGTCGTGGTGATCGACGGCGAGCACTACGTCTCGGTCGTGCGCGACGCGCTCGCGACGCTCCCCTACGAGGTTGTGGGCGTCTACCTCGCCGGCGGGACCGAGAAGCTGCGCGGCGGCGAGGAGTACGGCGTGCCGCGCGTGGATGACTTCGAGGGCGCCGAGATCGTCGTCGATTTGTCCGACGAGCCCGTGCTCGGGCCCCGCGAGCGGTTCCGGCTCGCGAGCCGCGTGCTGGCGGGAGGGATCCCCTACGTCGGCGCCGACTTCCGGTTCGATCCGCCGGCCTTCGAGCCGTTCCCGCTGCCGTCGCTCGCGGTGATCGGGACCGGGAAGCGCGTCGGGAAAACGGCCGTGACTGGCCACGTCGCGCGCACACTCGCGCGCGATCGCGAGGTCGTCGTCGTGGCAATGGGACGGGGTGGGCCCGCCGTGAACACCGCGACACGGCGGCCGCGCAGCGGCTCGATCGGGCGCAGGCGCAGGTCGATGCGGATCACCGGGACGTCCTTCAGGGCGCGGATCGGATCGAGATCCCCGTCTCCCAGGACGACGACGAGGTCCGAGATCAGCACGCGGTAGGCGTTGAGATAGGCCGTCGCGTCCTGGCCGGGGCCGACAACGAGGATGCGGCGGTCGACGGCGACCGGCGGGATCGCCGCGCCGCTCCCGTCGAAGATGACCAGGTCCGGGTCGCGATCGGCGGCGAGTCGGGCGCCCTCCGCCACGTTGGAGTCCGTCACCGCGCCGGCGAGCCCTCCGCCTGCGCGGCGGCAGCCGATCGTGACGACACCGGCGAGTGCAGCCGTCTCCAGGTGGTCCGACGCCGCGTGACGCCCGTCGCGGGAGAGCTCGAGCAACGACT
>VAXU01000185.1 GCA_005885125.1 Actinomycetota bacterium | reverse complement strand
CGCTCGCGCGACTGCGCGAGGTGTACCGAACGGCGAACGACGTCCTCCTGTTCACGGCCTCTGGCACGGGTGCGTTCGAGGCCGCGGTGGCCAACCTCACCTCGCCGGGCGACCGTGTTCTCGTCGTCTCGGCCGGCAACTTCGGCGAGCGCTGGGCGGCCCTCACCCGCGCCTACGGCGCCGACGTCGTTCACGTCCGGCTGGAGTGGGGCGAGACGCCGGATCCCGAGGACCTCCGCTCGGCGCTCGCGGAGGCAGGCGACGTGCGCGTCGTCTACCTCGTACATTCCGAGACGTCGACGGGCGTCGTCGCCGACGTGCAAGCGCTCGCCGCAGTGGCGAAGGACGCCGGTGCGCTCGTCGTCGTGGACGCGGTTTCCTCGCTGGGCGCCGTCCCGCTGGAGACGGACGCCTGGGGCATCGACGTCGTCGTCTCGGGGTCGCAGAAGGCGCTGATGTGCCCGCCCGGCCTTGCCTTCGACTCCGTCTCGGACGCGGCGCTCGAGCAAGCGGCGCGTGCGACGTCGCCGCGCTATGTGTTCGACTGGGAACGGACGCGCAAGGCGCAGGCCAAGCTCGACGCGCCGTTCACGCCGGCGGTGTCGCTCGTCAAGGCGCTCGACGTGGCGCTCGGCCTGCTGCTGGAGGAAGGCCTCGAGGCAGCGTTCGATCGGCATGCGCGGCTCGGCCGTGCGTGCCGTGAGGGAGTAAAGGCGATGGGGCTCCAGCTCTTCTCGCCCGACGAAGACCGCTCGGCGGTCGTCACGGCGATCCGAGCGCCGGACGGCGTCGACTCGGGCGACGTGGTCTCGTCACTCCGCGACCGGTTGGGAATCACGATCGCCGGCGGCCAGGGCGACCTGAAGGGGAAGATCTTCCGGATCGGCCACATCGGTTGGTTCGACGTCTTCGACATCACGACTGCGCTCGCGGGCGTCGAGCTCGTGCTTGCTGACGCGGGTGCCGACATCGAGCGCGGCGTCGCCGTCACCCGCGCGCTCGAGGCGTACGAGTCGCACGCGACCGTTTGAGCAGGCCGCGGGTTCTCGTCCGGGAGGAGATCGCCGAGGCCGGGATCCGCCTGTTGGAGAGCCGGTTCGACGTCGACGTCGACCGCGAGTCGGACCTCGCCGAGCGGATCGGCGACTACGACGCGATCGTGATCCGCTCGGCAACGAAGCTGACGGGGGAGCTGATCGACCGCGCGACGAAGCTGAAGGTGATCGGGCGTGCCGGCGTCGGCGTCGACAACGTCGACGTCGAGGCCGCGACCCGCCGCGGAATTGTCGTCGCGAACGCGCCCGAGTCGACGGTCGTCTCCGCCGCCGAGCACACGATCGGCCTCCTCGTCGCCCTCGCACGAAACATCCCGCAGGCGCACGCCGCGCTGAAGGACGGGCGGTGGGAGCGCAAAGCATACGGCGGCGTCGAGCTGGCGGACAAGACGCTCGGCGTGCTCGGCTTCGGCCGGATCGGCCAGCAGGTCGCGCGGCGCGCAGCCGGGCTCGGTATGCGCGTGATCGCGTACGACCCGTTCGTCCCCCCAGATCGCTTCCGCGAGCTCGGCGTCGAGCGACTCGAGACGCTGGACGAGGTGTATGCGGCCGCGGACTTTCTCACGCTGCACTTGCCGCTGACCGCCGACACGCAGGGCACGATCGGTCGCGCCGCGCTCGCGAAGATGCGCGACGGCGTACACATCGTCAATGCCGCGCGCGGTGAGCTCGTCGACGAGGACGCGCTGCTCGAGGCGCTGCGTAGTGGCAAGGTCGCCAGCGCCGCGCTCGACGTGTTCTCCTCCGAGCCGTACACCGGGCCGTTGCTCGAGCTCGACAACGTCGTCGTGACGCCGCACCTCGCCGCTTCGACGGAGGAGGCGCAGGACCGCGCGGGCGTGATCATCGCGGAACAGGTTGCGGCGGCGCTCGAGGGCGGTCTGGTGACGAACGCGGTCAACATCCCGGTCATCGGGGCGGAAGATCTCGAGGCGCTCGGCGCGTACATCCCCTTGTCGGCGAAGCTCGGCCGGCTGGCGATGGAGCTCGCCGAGGGGAGGGTCGACGAGCTGCGCCTGACGTACTTCGGGGGGTTGTCGCAGTACGACACGCGGCTGCTGACGGTCGCGGCGCTGAACGGCGCCTTCCAGGGACGCTCGGACCAGCCCGTGAACTATGTGAACGCGCCCGTGATTGCGGCGGAGCGCGGGGTGGAGGTTCGCGAGGAGCGGCGCCGCGTCTCACGAGACTTCACGAGCCTCGTCCGTGTCGAGGCGGTCTCCGACGGAGAGCGGCTCCGCGTCGCCGGCACGACACTCGGCAACGATCACCGTCCGTGGCTCGTCAGCGCGCTCGGGTTCGAGCTCGACATGGAGTTTGCGCCGTTGCTCGTCTTCTTCCGCTACGACGACGTGCCCGGCGTGATCGGGCGCGTCGGGACGCTGTTCGGGGAGGCAGGGATCAACATCGCGAACATGACGGTGTCGCGCACGCGTCGCGGCGGGAAGGCGCTGATGGCGCTGTCGATCGACCAGCCCGCGCCGCCGGAGCTCGTCGAGCGATTCGGCGCCGACTTCGACGACGCCCGGTTCATCTCGCTGGAGTAACGACGCCGTGTGGCCGCCGTCCGTTGAGCAAGTTGCAGCAGTGTTCCGAGCTGCAGGCGTCGAGGCGCGGCTCGAAGAGCTTCCCGAAGGCGAGGACGAGTTCCCGGGCCTCGGCGTTCGAGCCGATGCGTTCGACTGCGACGGTCGCCGGGTCGTGGCCCTCGTCCCCGCAGATCGCGACACCGACCTGCGCAAGCTCGGCTGTGCGCGTACGCGGGCTGTGCGGGCGCCAGACTTTCCCTAGGGATCGCCGAGGCATGTGCTCGGCGTGTCGCCGGCCCAGTTGCTGCGGCTCGTCCATGCACAAACGAGTGATCTTGTCGTGGAGGGCTGAGCGGCTGCGGTTCACCGGGGAGGCCCCCGGGTAGAATCCGAATAGCGGCCCCGCCCCCCAATCGAGGAGACGCCCATGCAGGAGCTCGAGAAGATCTGGATGAACGGCGAGCTGATCGACTGGGCCGACGCAAAGATCCATGTCGGCTCGCACGGTCTGCACTACGGCTCCGGCGTCTTCGAGGGGATCCGCGCGTACGAGACTCCGAAGGGCAGCGCCGTGTTCCGGCTCACGGATCATCTCCGGCGGCTCGAGGACTCCGCGAAGCTCCTGTACATGGATCTTCCGTACAGCAGCGACGAGCTGAAGGCAGCGTCTCTCGAGCTGATCGGAGCGAACGGACGCGCAGAGTGCTATCTGCGCCCGATCGCGTTCTACGGGTACGGTGAGCTCGGCGTCTCGGCGGCGGGGAATCCCGTCGAGGTCGTGATCATGAGCTGGCCCTGGGGGACCTACCTCGGCGAGGAGGGCATGCGGATGGGGATCCGCGCGAAGATCTCGTCCTGGAAGCGCGTGGGGCCGAACGTCATTCCGCACGTCTCGAAGGCGACGGGCATTTACCTCAACTCGATGCTCGCGGTGACGGAGGCGAACCGCGCGGGCTACGACGAAGCGATTCTGCTCACGGACGAAGGCTTCGTCGCGGATGGGTCCGGCGAGAACATCTTCACGGTCCGGGATGGGACGATCTATACGCCTGACCTCTCAGCGTCGATTCTCCCGGGCATCACGCGCGACACGATCATCCAGATCGCGCAGGATCTGGGGCACCGCGTGATCGAGAAGACGCTGATTCGCACCGATCTCTATCTCGCCGACGAGGTGTTCATGTGCGGCACGGCCGCTGAGGTGACGCCGATCCGCGAGATCGACGACCACGTAGTCGGCCCGCCGGGCGCGGTGACGCTCGAGATCCAGCAGGCGTACCTCGACACCGTGCGCGGCCGGAGCGAGCGCTGGGCGCACTGGCTCGAGTACGCCTCGGTGTCGCCCGCACCAGCCGAAGCGTGAAGCCGGTCACACGCGAGGTTCCGCTCTCGCGCCCGTGGATCGACGAGCGGGAGGAGGAGCTCGTCCTCGAGGTGCTGCGGTCGGGGCGGTTGTCCCTCGGGCCGTGGATCGAGCAGTTCGAGGAGCTGATCGCGGCGCGCGTCGGCGCGCCGTATGCGGCGGCGGTGTCGAGCGGAACTGCGGGGTTGCATCTGCTCTGCCGCATCGCCGGGCTCGGCGGCGGCGAAGAGGTGATCACGTCGCCGTTGTCGTTCGTGGCGTCGGCGAACTGCTTCATCCTCGAAGGCGCCGAACCCGTCTTTGCGGACGTCGACCCAGTCACGTTGAACATGGACCCCTCCGCGGTCGAGGCGGCGGTTACCGACCGGACACGCGGCATCGTCGCGGTCGACATGTTCGGCTATCCGTGCGAGCTCGACGAGTTGCGCGCAATTGCGGATCGTCACAGCCTCGTCCTGATCGAGGATGCGGCGGAGGCGCTCGGCGCCGAGTACAAGGGGCGTCCGGTCGGCGGTCACGGTCCGTCGGCTGTGTTCGGCTTCTATCCGAACAAGCAGATCGCGACGGGGGAAGGCGGGGTCGTCGTCACGAACTCGGAGGCGGAGTGGCGTCAGGTCGTCAGCCTCCGGAATCAGGGTCGCTCGTACGGCGAGGGCGGCGGGTGGTTCCATCACGTGCGGTTGGGGCTCAACTACCGCTGGACGGACGTGCAGGCTGCGATCGGGATCGCGCAGCTCGAAAAGCTCGACCGGATCCTCGCGTTGAGAGCGGCGGCCGCCCGACGCTACGACGAGTTCCTCGACGCTGTGGGAGGGATCGAGGGGCCGTCGGGGGACGACGCCGAGCACCGCCGCTCGTGGTTTGTGTACGTGGTGAAGCTCGATCCGGATCTCGACCGTGACGCCGTGATGGCGGCGCTTCGGCGGGAGGGCATCGGGACGGCGGAGTACGTGCCCTGCGTCCATCTCCAGCCATACATGCAGGAGCGGTACGGCTTCGGCGAGGGGCTCTGCCCCGTCGCGGAGGAGGTTGCCCGGCGCAGCCTCGCGCTTCCGTTCTTCACGCAGATCGAGGCGGATGACCAGGAGCGGGTCGTCGAGGTGCTGCGGGACGCCGTCGGCGGCTGAAGCAGCCCGCACGCGCGAGTCGTCACACATCCGACCCCGATCCGCGCGCCCGCGCCAGGTATCGTCGATTGCAGTGGGTGGTGGGTGTTCACCCCTACCCGGGTGGGGACGCGCGCGCGCGTGTGCCTAGAGAGGGCTGCTCGGAGATAATCCCCGCCATGGCCGAGGCGAACCGGATGATCTTCCTCGGCTTCGGCAAGTACGCGCGGGCGGACAAGATCTACGCGCTCGAGCCGCTCGGCGAGGGGGATCGCGGCCACGGCCGCCGTACGCGCGTCTGGATCGAGGGCGTTCCCGATCCGATCATCGCGTCGCGCACCGAGCGCACGATCCTGCACGACATGGGACAGGACGCGGCGACGGAATCCGTGATCGTCGACCAGGCGATCGAGCTCGCAGAGCGGATCGCCGAACAGACCCAGGCCGGACGCGTTGATCTCACGGATCTCGGCCGCCGTGCCCGCCGCCTGCTCGAAGCAACCGCCCGACCGGACGACAACAAGCTCTTTTGAGCGATCCGGAAGCGGCCGCACCCGCGGTGACGCAGCGGAGCGGACTACGCCGCTTCCTCGTCGACACGACTCCGCTGCGAACGTCGCCGGAGTACCGCCGGCTGTGGCTCGGCCAGGGGCTGTCGTACGTCCTCGGCGAGGTCACCTACGTCGCCCTCCCGTTCCAGGTCTACAAGCTCACGGGCTCGACCTTCGCCGTCGGCGCAATCGCGCTCGTCGAGCTCGTCCCGCTCCTCTCGCTCACGTTCATCGGCGGGGCGGCCGCGGACGCCCTCGATCGTCGCAGGCTGCTCGTCTTCAGCGAGGCCGGGACCACGGCTTCCGTTGCGGGGCTCGTCGTCAACGCCGCACTTCCACATCCGCGCGTAGACGTGTGCTTCGCGCTCGCGTTCTTCGCCGCCGCGTTCGGGTCGCTGGGCGTCGGCGCCTCGCGGTCGCTGATCCCGCGGCTCGTCCCCCCGGAACACGTGACCAGCGCGCTCGCGCTCAACTCCCTCTACGCCAGCATCGGCGCCGTCGCCGCACCCGCGCTCGCCGGGGTCCTGATCAAGACCGTCGGCGTGACCGGCGCGTACGCGGTCGGGGTCGGAGGGTTCACGTCCTCGCTCGTCGCCTTCTGGCTCCTCCCCTCGATCGTCCCGATCGGCGGAGGCGAACCGCCCGGATTGCGGTCCCTGATCGAGGGCTTCCGGTTCCTGCGCCAACAGCGGGTCATCCTCGGTTGCTTCCTGATCGACACGGTGGCGATGGTGTTCGGGATGCCGAGCGCGCTCTTTCCGGCGATCGCGATCGTTCGCCTGCACGCGGGCGCGGCGGTCGTCGGCTACCTCTATGCAGCGCCCGCCGCGGGAGCGCTGATCGCGGCGCTCTTCTCCGGCTGGCTCGGACACGTGCGGCGGCAGGGGATCGCGATCGTCGCGGCGGCGACGATGTGGGGCGTGGCGATCACGCTGTTCGGCTTCGCCACGACGCTGTGGCTCGCCCTCATCCTGCTCGCGTTTGCAGGCGGGGCCGACGCCGTCAGCGCAGTTCTCCGGAACCGGATCATGTTCGCGCTGACGCCTGACGCGCTGCAGGGCCGCGTGTCGGCCGCCTATCTCGCGCAGGTGACGAGCGCGCCGAGACTGGGGAATCTCGAGGCCGGCGGGCTCGCATCGCTGACCAGCATCCGCTTCTCGATCGTCTCGGGAGGCGTGGCCTGCGTCGTCGGCTGCCTCCTGCTGGTGGCGGCGATTCCGTCGCTGATCCGCTACGAGGCGAAGGCGCAGACGTGATCGGCAGAGAGTTCTTCGCGCGCAGCGTCCACGAGGTCGCGCCCGACCTGATCGGCGTGACCCTGCTCTTCGGTGGCGTCGGCGGCCGCATCGTCGAGGTCGAGGCATACGACCACGAGGATCCCGCGAGCCACGGTTTCCGGGGACGGCGAACGGCCCGCAATGCGTCGATGTTCGGACCGCCGGGACACGCGTACGTCTACCGCTCGTACGGGATCCACTGGTGCCTGAACCTCGTCTGCGGACCGGAAGGCGTTGCCGAGGCAGCGCTGATCCGTGCACTCGAACCGATGAAGCGACTGGCCGTGCAGCGGCGGCGGCCCGTTCCGCCTCGCACCGCGCGACACCGTGCCGCTGATCGTCAACGGCCCTCGCGTCGGGATCACACAGGCGACGGAGCTTTCGTGGCGCTATGCGGAAGCGGGTTCGCGCTTCCTCAGCCGGGCGCTGCGCGCAACAGAAGCCTGACGCGCATGCGCGGCGCTGCGGCGACGCCGGCCCGCGGGAATTGCTTGACGACGAGCGCGCTGTCCGAGAAGCCGAGCGGCGCGACGAAGTCGAGACCGGCCGCCCGCAATCGTTTCTTCGCGCGCGCGAGCGGCAACCCCACAACCTCCGGCACCAGACCGTGCAAGGGCTTCGCGAACACGAGGGTGATCGTGTCGTACGACGAAGCGCGTCCGTGGCGCGGGAACTGGGCGACGACCACGTCAACGCGTTGGTTCGCGCGAGCGGGCTTGTAGACGACGTTCGACTTCAGCGGCTGCAGCGCGAGCCGCTCGCGTGCTTTTGCCAGCGTCTGGCCGACGACGGACGGAATCTCGACCTCGTTCGGCTTGCAGTTCGCGCTCCGGGCGGGGCCGGCACCTGCGAAGTATTCGATCGTGAACGTGTCTCGACACAACCCGTTGTCGAGCTGTACTCGTCCGTCGCGATACGTGACGCGCTTCGCAACGGCGGACGGAACTGAGTACGACGGGAACGACTCCGCCTGAGTGCCGGCCAGCGCCGACTGCATGAACGCGTGCCAGATGAGTGCCGGGAGCGTGCCGCCGGCGACAGCCTGCCCGTGATACTGCGTCAGCATCGGCACGAGCTTGTTCGGATAGCCGACCCAGACGGCGGCCGCGAGCTGGGGCGTGTATCCGACGAACCATGCATCGCCGAAGTTCTCGGTCGTCCCCGTCTTGCCGGCGGCCGGACGGTTCGGCAGCGCAGCCCGCTTCCCGGTGCCTGACTGCACGACGCCCGCGAGGATGCTGGTCAGCAGCGCGGTCTGGTCGGCCGAGAGGACCTGGCGGCGGATGGGCCGGTTGTCGTCCACGAGCCCACCGCTGGCGTTGCGAATGCGCGCGACAGCGCGCGGGTGGTTTCCGAACGCCGATCCGTCCACACGCGCCCCGTCGTCGGCGAAGGTCGAAAACGCACGCGCCATCTCGAGCGGGCTGACCGGATCCGCCCCGAGCCCGATCGCGAAGTACGGGTTCAGGTGACGCGTGATTCCAAGCCGGTGCGCGGTCGCGGCGACGTTCGGAGGGCCGACGAGCCGGGTCAGCTGCGCGAAGATGCTGTTGTCGGAAAGGATCGTCGCGTTGGTGATGTTGGCGGATCCGACATACGCGCCCTCGAAGTTGTGCACGTTCCAGTACCGGTCGCCGATGAAGATCGAGACCGGCCGCGAGGCGAGCGTTGTCGACGGCGAGATTCCCTCCCGCAGGGCCGTCGCGAGCACGAACGGCTTGAAGGACGAGCCGGCCTGCCGCTCGCCCTGCACGGCGAGGTTGAACTGGCTCTCCCGGAAGTTGTCGCCGCCGTACATCGCGAGGATCTCGCCCGTGCGTGGACGGATCGCAACGAGCGCGGCTGCAGGCCCACCGGTCGCCGTCAGCACCGACTCGATCGCCTTGCGCGCGAGTCGCTGGAGGCGTAGGTCGATCGTGGTCTGCACGTTGAGGCCGCCGCCGAAGACGCGCCGTGTGCCGTACTTCGAGATCAGCTGCTGCTTCACGTAGTTCGCGAAGTACGGCGCCGGGCCCTGGATCCCGGGCAGGCGAACGTCCTTCGCGCGGGGAAGAGGCGCGCGGTTCGCGCGGCGAAAGTCGGCGGCCGTGATGTCGTGCTGATCGAGCATGTCTCGCAAGACTTCGGCTCGGCGAGCGTGCGCGGCCTTCGGGCTCGTGACGGGGTCGTAGCCGCTCGGGTCGGCGGGCAGGCCGGCGAGGAGCGCGGCCTGGGGCAGCGTGAGCTTCTTCGCGCTCGTGTTGAAGTACGTCTGTGCGGCGCGCTGGATCCCGTAGGCGCCGTTTCCGAAGTAGATCGTGTTCAGGTACGCGGTGAGGATGCGGTCTTTCGACCAGTGCTGCTCGAGCTGCCAGGCGAGCGCTGCTTCCTTCAGCTTGCGCGAGATCGTGCGCTTCGACGTGACGCAGGAGTTCTTCACGAACTGCTGCGTGATCGTCGAGCCGCCTTGCACCACGTGCTTGCTCGTCACGTCCGCCCAGACGGCACGGGCGATTCCGCGCAGGTCGACGCCGCGGTGCTGGTAGAAGCGCTTGTCCTCGACGGCGACGATCGCCTGCAGCATCGACGGATGGATCTCGTCCGTCCTGACGAGGATCCGGCTCTCCGACCCCCGCAAGGTCGCGAGGATGGTGTGGTCGTCGTTCGCGTAGATGTGCCCGTCGACCTCGTGCTGCACGCGCGCCGGATCGCAGGTCGGGATCTGGCTCGAGATCGCCGTCACCATCCCGAAGGCGAACGAGGCGAAGCAGAGCAGGAGGAGGATGAGAAGGATGAGGAGGAGCCGGAGCTTGCGGATCCTGCGACTGCGCCCGTTCCCAGGCGCCCTTTCCCTGCGCTTGCGGCGGAACAAGCGCCCGATTGTAGCCGGGTCTCTAGGCCGTGTTGACCGTGATGAACGGCGTGTGCTGAGGCACGTCGGTGCCGCCGTCCTTCTCCTGGGTGACCAGCACTGTCGCGCCGCGGGGGACGGGCAGGTCGAGCGGAACGGCGGTCACGTCACGCCCGGCGTCGAACGTGCCGGCCGGCCGCGGCTTGCCGTTCTCTGCCACCCACGCTTCGTAGGTCATGCCCT
>VAXU01000073.1 GCA_005885125.1 Actinomycetota bacterium | reverse complement strand
ACAGCTCGAGGAGCGAGAACTCCGTCCGCGTCAGATCGATCGGCTCGCCGGCGCGTCGAACCTCGCGTGTGCCCGGGTCGAGCTCGAGGTCGGCGAAGCGAAGCTTCTCGTCCGTTCCGTCGGTGCTGCGGCGGATGAGCGCTCGCACGCGGGCAAGCAGCTCCTCGAGCGCAAACGGCTTCGTCACGTAGTCGTCCGCGCCGGCGTCGAGACCCTCGACCCGGTTCTCGACCGCGTCCCGGGCCGTCAGCATCAGCACCGGAACCGCATTGCCGGTTGCGCGGATCCGCTTGCAGACCTCGAGCCCGTCGAGACCCGGCATGAGGACGTCCAGGATGATCGCGTCCGGTTGACTGTCGCTGTCGAGGCGGTAGAGCGCTTCGCGCCCGTCGCCGGCGAGCTCGATCTCGTACCCCTCGAGCTCGAGCGCACGCCGAAGCGAGTCCCGCACCGCCCGCTCGTCGTCGACTACGAGGATCCTCATCGGCCCATTGTCGCCCTGGCCGCCGGAGCTACGCGCGAAATCCCGCCACGGCCGCCGCCGGCGCTAGGGGGACGGCGACGGCGGCGGCACACCGGAGGAGCGGGCGGGAGGCAGATGTCACGAACCTCAGGCTGGCATCCCCGCTTAAGAGGTCACTAAGAGACGTGTAAGAGATTTCTGAGCGTGGCGAATCGATAGTGGGTCACTTCGGAAATCCGTGCTGCCGCTTCTTGTGGGTGCCAACGGCGGACGGGCGTAGCCTCGGCCTCGGCCAAGCGGATGCCCGGCGGCTCGTCTGCCGAGTGTCCGAATCAGCCGAAGCCTGACGTGTAAGTGACGTCGGGCGTGTCGCGGTACTTCTGACAGTCCTCGCAGCGGCGGAAGGTCTTGCCGTCGTCGGTGACGTGTCTCACCCAGCGATGGACGCCGAGCCAGCATCGAAGCTTCTTCGCCACGCCTCAAGGCTCGCACCGGGAGCCAGCCCTTTCAAGCCGACCTACGACCGGCGAATCTCATCGAGTTCTTACCCGCCTCTCAGGATCGTCTTAGAGACAGGTGTTCCCATGGGCATCGATGCACCTCCCCCGCACTCCGATCCTCGCCGCCCTCGCCGCCGCAATCGCCGTCGGCGCGGGCGGCGGCGTCGCAATCTATGCGGCTGCCACGTCGAACACGAGGACTGTCGTCCGCCAGGTCACCGTGGACAACGCAAGCCCCGCGTCCAGCACGAGCTCGCTCAGCATCGGACAGATCTACAAACGCTCGTACAAGGGCGTGGTCGAGATCACCGTCACGTCGACTCAGAACTCGTCACCGTTCGGCAACTCGCAGACGCAGACGGCCCAGGGATCAGGGTTCGTCTACGACACCGACGGCCACATCATCACGAACCAGCACGTTGTCGACGGCGCCAGTTCGATCTCGGTCAAGTTCTGGAACGGGGCGACGTACAAGGCAACAGTCGTCGGCACCGACGCGTCGACCGATCTCGCCGTGATCAAGGTGAGCGCGCCGAGCTCGCTGCTCGTGCCGCTCACCCTCGGCGACTCCGACAAGCTCGCGGTCGGCGACGGCGTCGTGGCGATCGGAAGCCCGTTCGGCCTCGAGGAAACCGTCACGAGCGGGATCGTCAGTGCTCTTCACCGCGAGATGACGTCTCCGAATAGGTTCACGATCCCCGACTCGATCCAGACGGACGCGGCCATCAACCACGGCAACTCCGGCGGACCGCTGCTCGACCTCAGCGGCCATGTCATCGGCGTCAACGCTCAGATCGAGAGCGACTCGGGCGGGAACGACGGCGTCGGCTTCGCGATTCCGTCGAAGACCGTCAAGTCGGTCGTCTCGGGCCTCCTGGCGAACGGGAAGGTCGAGCACGCCTTCCTCGGCGTCTCCTCCGTGACCATTCCCTCCTCGGTCGCGGCCGACCTCAACCTGACTGCGGGCGCCGAAGTTGCGACCGTGAGGAACGGGACGCCCGCGGCCAAGGCGGGTCTTCGCGCGGCCACCGGCACGCGGACGGTCAACGGGCAGGACTACCCAACCGGTGGCGACGTGATCACCGCGGTCGACGGCGAGAAGATCTCGACCGTCGAGGCGCTGATCGCGGCCGTGAGTGCGAAGAAGCCGGGCGACACGATCTCGATCACGTACTTCCGCGGCGGCAAGAGCCACACGGCTCACGTCACCCTGACGAGCCGCCCCTCCTAGCCCTCCGCCCCGCCAACCCCGGCGGCCGTGTTCGCGCTGAGGCGATGATGCCCGCGTGCGCTCCCTCCGACGAGTCGGCTATCCGCTGCGCCTCGCGTGGATCAGGCTTGCCCGCCGCGGCGAGCGCGTTGTGCTCGTCGCGCTCGGAATCGCGGCCGGTGCCGCGCTGCTCGCTTCTGTCCTCGCGGGGAGCCTCGTCGCGCAGGACAAGTCTCTCTCTCGCGCAACCGCGCGCCTGCCGCAGGCCGATCGCACGGTGCGGCTCGTCTGGGGCGGAATCGGCAGCGGTCTCGGCAACGACCCGGCGCAGGTCGATCGGTTCGCGCGCGCGTCTGTGACGCCGCTCGCAGGCCCGCCGGTGCGCGCGATGCTCTTCCGCCAGAGCGAGGCGGGCGGTCACCTCTTCGACCTCGGCGCGATCGACGGGCTCGCGCGCTTCGTGCGCGTGCAGTCGGGACGGCTGCCGCACGCATGCCGGCCCGAGCGCTGCGAGGTCCTTCAGTTCGGCGGAGCCGGACCGATTCCGCAGATCGGCGGGCTGAAGCTCGTGCGCGTCGGTCGCGCCACCCTGACGTCCAAGTTGCCGCTCGGAGATCTGATCACGCGTGAGACGTACAAGTCGGTTCTCAGTTCCGCGCTCCTGTACCACACCGCAGCGACGCCGCCGCTCCTCCTTGCCGAGGGCATCGCAGGGCTCACGTCCGCCGAGGTGTTTGCGCCCACCTACCGGAGCTACGCCTGGACGGCGCCGCTCGGAGTGCACGAAGTGCACCCGTGGACGATCGACCGGTTCGCCGAGCGCGTGCAGCGCACCCGCTCGGCCGTCGAGGCCGAGTCGCTCGCGTTCGACTTGACCGCGCCGGTCGACGAGCTCCGCGCGGCGGACGCGACGGGGAAAGTGGCCGGACGCCGGCTGCTGCTGATCGGCGGCGAGGCGGCGGCGCTGCTGCTCGCGTTCGCCGTGCTTGCCGCGATGGGGCTTCGGCGCGACGCCGAGGCGGAGTGGCGTCGGTTGACGTGGTACGGCGCGCGGCGCTGGCAGCTCGTGCTCGTCTCCGTCGCGGAGGTCGTGGCCGTTGCAGTCGTCGGCGCAGTTGTCGGCTGGGCAGCGGGAACGGGGATCGGCGCGCTCGTGGCGGACCGTGCGGACGTTCCGGGCGGCGCAATTCTCGGGCATTCGACCTTGGCGGGTCGCGGGATCCTGTTCGCCGCCGCCATCGCCGGCGCTGCGGCGCTCGTGGTGTTGCTGGCGCTTCGCGCCGGCTCGGCCCGACTCGGCGCGTTCACGGTGACACCGGTGGACGCGGCAGCGGGCGGCGCGCTGGTCGCGATCGTGATCGCCCTCGCGCGTGGGGCGGCCAACACGAGCACACTTGCGAACGAACGCGGGACCGGCGCGGTTCTCCTCCTCCTCCCCGCGCTGATCGCCTTCGTCGCGGCCGTCGTAGTCGCACGCGCGCTCGCGCCGGGCCTCGGCCTCCTCGAGCGCTGGGGACGGCGCGGCCCGGCGTCCGTGCGCCTGGCTGCGCTGTCGCTCGCGCGCCATCCGGGCCGCGCTGCGATCGCAGTCGCGTTCCTCGTCGTCAGCCTCGGCCTCGCGGTCTTCGCGGAGGCCTACCGCGCGACGCTGGTGCGGGGGCAGAACGACCAGGCGTCGTTCGCCGTGCCGGTAGACGACATCGTCAGCGAGGACCTGACGAAGCTGGTGCCGGTCTTTCAGACGGCGTCGCTGGACCGCTTCGCGACTGCGGTCCCTCGTGGGCGGGCCTTCGCCGTCCTGCGGCAGTCCGGCAACGTGCGCCGGCTCGAAGGGACCGAAGGAGTGACCGTGCTGGGGATTCCCGCGGGCGACCTCACGACGCTTCGCTGGCGCGGCGACAACGCGTCCCAGTCACGACGCGATCTTCGGCGCCTGCTGAAACCGGCGAGCTCGGTCGTGCTTCAGGGCATCCACATTCCCTCAGACGCCCGCGAGCTCTCGCTGCCGCTACGTGCGCGCGGCGACGAGCTCGCCGTTCGCGCGGTCATCGTGACGCCGCTCGGCGAGGCGCGCGGCATCGCACTCGGAACGACGCGATCGGGTCGCCTCGCCGGCCGCGTGCCACGCGACGCCCGCGGCGGCGTGCTCGTCTCGTTCACGTTCGACTTGACGAACACCGGGCTGCACGGCGTCCCGAACGGAGGCCAGAATGCCGCTGCCGTCGCCCAGGGAACGATGAGCATCGGCTCACCGCGTGCCGACGGCCACGCGCTGCCCCTCGACTTCGGCGCGTGGACGGGAACGGGAGGAATCACCCGGGAGACCTCCGGCCGCCTGCGCTACGTCGTCACGGGCAATGCGGTCGCACGGTTCCGCGCGCGGCAGCCGACCGACGGACGGCCCGTTCCGATCGTGGTGACTCGCGCGCTCGCTGCTGCGGCGGGGCCGGGCGGGATCCTCCCGATCGAGGTCGGGAGCGGCACGATCACGGGGCGGGTCGTCGCAACCGCCCGTCGCATCCCGACGATCGACGGCGACGCGGTCCTGGCAGACGGCCCGACGATCACGACGGCGCTCGATGCCGACGCACCGGGAGCCGGATCTCCTGACGAGGCGTGGATCGACGCGCCACGCGGCTCGGAGGCACAACTCGACGCGGCCCTTCGTCGTCCTCCCTTCGACGTGCTGACGGTGACGTCGTACCGCTCGCGGCTCGCCGAGCTCCGGTCCGAGCCGCTTGCGCGCGGAACGCTGCTCACCCTCGTCGGAGCGGCGCTCGTCGCGCTCGGGCTCGCGCTGGTCGGGCTGCTCCTCGGCGTCGTCTCCGACGTGCGCGACGAGCGCGGGGAGCTGTTCGACCTCGAGGCGCAAGGCGCGCAGCCGTCGACGTTACGCGCACATCTTCGGCTACGCAGCGGCCTGGTCGCGGCGTTCGGCCTGGTCGGCGGGATCGCGACCGGCGCGGTTCTCGCCGCGCTCGTCGTCTCGCTCGTGACGCTGACGGCCGGTGCGGGCTCGCCGCAGCCGCCCCTCCTCCTCGGCGTCGACTGGCCGGTCTTGCTGCTCGGCCTCGCCGGCTACATCCTGTTCGCCGCGACGCTCGTCGGCCTTGCGACCAGTCGCGCGTTCCGGGCGGACGTCGCGGGACGGTTTGCAGAGGTGGGAACGTGAGCGCAGCGATCGACGTGCGCGATCTGTTCCGCGTGCACCAGACGCCCGAGGGCGACGCGGCGGCGCTGCAGGGTCTGTCGCTGACCGTCCGCGAGCGGGAGGTGGTGACCGTGCTCGGGCCGAGCGGCTCGGGGAAATCGACGTTCCTGCGGATTCTCGCCGGCCTCGATCGTCCGTCGGCCGGAACCGTGCGCGTCTTCGGAGTCGAGCTCGGGAAGCTGCCCGCCGCCGACGTCGCGCGCTACAGAACCAGCACCGTCGGCTACGCGGACCAGCACTATCAGCGCGCGCTCTCGCCCGAGCTGACGGCACGCGAGCTCGTCGCCTTGGAGCTCGGGCTCGCCGGCGCGACACGAGCTGAGCGACTGCGCCGAGCCGACGAGCTGCTCGAACGGGTCGGTCTCGCCGGGAAGCGCGACGCGCGTCCGTCAGAGCTCTCCGGCGGGGAGCAGCAGCGCGTCGCCGTCGCCGCCTCGCTCGCGCACAAGCCCAAGCTCTTCCTCGCGGACGAGCCGACTGGCGAGCTCGACGCCGCCAGCGCAACGCTCGTCTACGAGACGATCGGCGAGCTCGTCCGCGCGGAGCACTGCACGGCGGTGATCGTCAGCCACGATCCCGAGTCCACGTTGATTGCCGACCGCATCGTGCGCATTCGCGACGGACGGGTCAGCGAGGAAACGGCGCGGGGCACCGGAGCCCAGGAGTCGATCGTCGTCGGCAGGGGCGGATGGCTGCGCCTACCGGAAGAACTACTCCGCCGATCGGGGATCCACTCGCATGCCGTTGCGAAGCTGCAGGGACACGAGATCGTCGTCTCCGCAGCGATGCAGGAGGGCGTCGTGCCGGAGAATCCCACTCCCACCGTGGCGGCGCCGCGCGACACGCGCGTTATTGCCGAGACGCGAAACGTGCGCAAGGTCTATGGAAGCGGCGCGACTGCCCGTGCGGCGATCGACGATCTCGACGCGCAATTCCCGTCGTCCGCGCTCACCGCGGTCACCGGCCCGTCCGGTTCGGGCAAGACGACGCTGCTGCATCTCCTCGCGGGCCTCGAGCTGCCAACGTCCGGACGGGCTGTCGTGCTCGGGACTGAGTTGACAAAGCTCGGCCGCGCCGAGCGGGCGCGCTTCCGGAGCGACCACGTCGGCTACATCGGGCAGCAGCCGGGCCTCGTCTCCGCGCTCAGTGCACTCGAGAACGTCGAGCTCGCGCTTGCGTTCCGCAGCCGTCCGCTCGACGGTGCCCGCGAGGCGCTCGCGGCGGTCGGCCTCGAGGAGCGCGCCAAGCAGCGCGTGTCGAGGCTCTCCACAGGCGAGCGCGGGCGCGTCGCGATCGCCCGGGCACTCGCGCCACGGCCGGAGCTTCTACTGGCGGACGAGCCCACCTCACGGCTCGACCAGGCAAACGCACTCGCCGTCGGTGCGCTGTTCGTCCGGCTCGCGCGCGACTTCGGCGCCGCCGTCGTGTGCGCGACGCACGACCCGCTTCTGATCGAGCAGGCCGACGTGATCTTGCGGCTCGGCTAACCCACGACGCCCGACCCGCTCCGGGTCGAGCCAGGCCGACGAGTTGCGCTCTAGGCGCCGCTTGCGGCGCCGTCGCCAGGACGCTCGGGCACAGCCCGAGCGTCCGTCTGAACTGACCGGTCGATCCGATCCGAATCCAAGACGGAACAGCCTCTAAGCCGCAGGCTCTTGGTACTTCTTCGCCATCGTCTGCAAGAGCTTCCAGGCGATCGAGCTGTGGCTCTCGACGAGCGGCTTGAAGTCCCAGGAGGTCATGCCGTAGCAGCGCAGATCGGTCTCGGCCGTGATCGTCGCCGTGCGCGGGCTGTCGGTCAGCAGCGCCACCTCGCCGAAGTAGTCGCCCGGGCCGAGCCTGCGCCGATCCTTCCCGCCGATCGTCACCCTGGCCTCGCCGGACTCGATCACGAAGAAGCCGACGCCGCCCTGGCCTTCGGCCGTGACGGTGTCCCCGGCATGGAAGGTCCGCTGCTTCATCGAGCTCGCGATCCGCTCCAGCTCGCGGCGGTCCAGGCCGTGGAAGATCGGCACGTGCTCGAGGAGTTGGATGGGCTGCTCGGCCACGCAAGCGATTCTAAGCAGTCATGCTTACCCGGATGAAGGTCACCGTCGTCGGTTGCTCGCCCGCCTGGCCGAATCCGGGCGGCGCCCAGTCCGGGTACCTGGTGGAGGGATCGGGTCGATTGCTGCTCGATTGCGGCCCCGGCGTGCTGCCGAGACTCCGCGAGCAAGAAGGCTGGCCGCGTGTCGACGCGATCGCGATCTCCCACTTCCACCTCGACCACTGGGGTGACGTCGTCCCCTGGACCTGGGGCTCGCAGTACGGCCCGGGCCGAGAGCTGCCCAAGGCGGATCTCTGGGTGCCGCCGAACGGAGGACGGGAACTGGCGAACTTCGGCACCCACTTCGGGAGCGACGGGATGTTCGAGCAGGCCTTCAATCTGCACGAGTACGCGGAGGGCGAGGAGTTCGAGATCAGCGGATTACGCGTCACCCCGAGGCGTGTCCCGCACTACGACATCGAGACGTACGGCTTTCGCGTCACGGACGGCGAGCGCACGCTTGCGTACTCCGGTGATTCCGCGCCGAGCGACGCGCTGATCGACCTGGCACGCGACGCCGATCTCTTCCTCTGTGAAGCCACGCTCGCTGAGGTGGGAGCAGGCGAGACGACGCTTCGCGGCCATCTCGCCGCGGAAGAAGCGGTCGCCGCGTTCGAGCAATCAGGTGCGAAGCGGCTCGTGATCATCCACCGTCCGCAAGAGCTAGGGCTCGACGAAGACCTCGTACGTGCGGCGGACGGCGACGTGTACGAGGTCTGATCGCGCGGCGTCGTCGGTCTCGAGCTCGGACACGCGCAGAGCGACCGCATCACCGACATGTCTGAAAACACCACGGTCTGACCCTGATGTAAGAAAAGTGTGACTTTCTTTCCACAGGATCAGCCGAGCGAACGCGCTACCAATTCGCCCAGAGTGCGGTAGCCGGCGACCGACGGATGGTCGCCGTCTGCATGCGTCCATTCGGGACGCATGCGTCCATGACGCTCGCGATCCTCGAGCGTGTCGTGGAAGGGAAGGAGCAACACGCTCTCGTCGTGCGCGATGCCCGCGATCAGCGCGTTCAGCTCGCGGATCGGCTCCTCAGCGTCCGGCCAGCCGTTGTTCCAGGGAAGGACGTCGGCGAGCGCGACGCGCAGCCCGAGCCTCGTTCCACGCTCCACCATCGCGCGAAGGTTCGCGGCCGCGTCCCCGACCGACCGACCCTGCGCGATGTCGTTGATCCCGCCCTGAACGACGAGCACGTCCGCGCCGGACACGCAGCCCTCGAGCCTGGCGGCGATCTCGTCGGTCCGCTGCCCGTAGATCCCACAGTTGCGGAACTCGAGCCGCGGGTCGGCGCGCGCCGCCCAGTACTCCCACTGGCTCCTCTCGTCTCCACCGCGACGCGAGTCGTACTCGGGCGACCCCTCCGTGATCGAATCGCCGAGCGCGGCGACGACGATCCGCTCAGCTGCGGGGATCGGTCTCCTCTGCGACCTTCGCGGCGGCGCCCACTTGCTTGCGGATCACGTCGTAGCCATTGCGCTTGTCGACGACCTCCTCGACGTCCGAAATCTCGTGTCCCGAAGCGACGGCGAAGTGCGTTGGATCGGCACGAACCGCCTCGTAGTCCGCCCTCGTCAGCGTGATGTGCTGTACGCAGGTGGGATCGCCGCACTCGCAGACGAGGTTCAGCGGCTGATCGTTCCCCTCGAACGATTCCGCGACGTCTTGGATGCGTTCGTTGACCTCGCGGAAGACGGCCTCGTTCAACCCGATTCGTCGCCCTCGCTCGTCGTCCATGTCCCCGGGCATTCCTATGCCGGTCGAGTCTCAGTGGGCACGGTGCCTGCCGGCCACCGCGAGGATCTCGGCCGGCGTCTCCTCGGCGGCGATCACCTCGTGTGCCAGATCCCGGAGACGCAAACGATTCGAGCGCGCAGTCGTGCGCAGCAATTCGAACGCGTCCTCGACGCCGACGCCGAGCCGCTCTGCGAGGACGCCTTTTGCTTGCTCGATCACGATGCGCGAGTCGAGGGCCCGCTGGAGCTGCGCCGTCTTCACGTAGTTGGCCTCGTTGACCTTGAAGAGCCGGGCGAGGGCGACGGAGGCCTCCTCGAGGCTTCCGAATTCAATCGCTTCGATGGCTCCGCTTTCCCTCGGCTCGTCCACGGTCGGCGATCATAGCCGCCGCCTGGGGAACGACTGCGATTGCTATCGCTTCGGGACGAGATCGACGACGAGGTCGCACTCGAGCGCGTCGGCGATCGTGAGCAGCGTGTCGATCCGAGGCGGGCGACCACCGCGCTCGAGCCGCGCGATCGCGGACTGCGTCGTGCCGACGAGCTCCGCGAGCTCACGCTGCGAGAGGCCCTTTTCAGCGCGGCGCGCCGACACCTTCTCCGCGATCGCAGCGAAGAACCAGCCGCGATCGCGGGTGGCGATCTTTTCGTGGAGCCGCTCGAGCGGCCTCTTGTCCGACGAGCTGCGGGGGCGAGGCGACATAGACGGAGTTATAGCATCCTTGCTATGCATTCGACGTGAGCCGCTGGTAGAAGAACCCGCCGAGGAGCAGGGCGCCGCCGACGGCGAGGAACGAGACGGCGCGGGTCGCCGAACTCAGGGCGGCGAGGTCGTAGAGGAAGATCTTCACAAGGATGACTGCGAGGAGCGCAAGCCCGCCCCCGCGGAGTCCGCGGCTGCTGCGCTTCAGCCCTGCGTAGAGCAACCCGAGCCCGAGGAGGCCGAGGAAGCCGCTCACCGCGGTGTGGCCGCGCTGGAAGTTCGTCTGCACGTCGTGGCCCGGTGCGATCCGCTCGGCCAGTTCGAGAATCCCGAGACAGAGCCCGTACACGCCGAGGATGCCCGCTGACCAGAACCCGGTTTCGCGCGCTGTCCGCGTGCCCTCGTCATCGACCAGGACCATCTGCGCGACGGCCGCCGTCGCGGCGACGACGAGCGCCACCGCGGCAAGATGCAGGCCCGGGTGCAGCGCGGCGTGAACGAGCCGGCTCGGCGGGGTCTCTTCGACGAGCGTATAGCCGGCGGCAACGACCAGGTACAGGCCGGCGGCGAACGCGAGCCGCTGTTCCGCGATCACACCGGCGAGGAGGGCGAGCACGACCGCACTGCCCGTCCAGATCAACACGAGGGGGATGCCGCCGACCATCATCGCCTCACCGACGGCCGCGACTGCCAGGCCGCCGCCCCACAGAATCGTTGCGAAGTCGCGCAGGCGCGTTAGCCGTTGCTCGAAACCGCCGATCAGTGCGAGCGCGAGCCCGACGGCGAGCACGGCACCGCCGTCCGAGATCGATCCGGACGCGATCGTCGTTCCACCGGCCACCGAGAGGAGGAGCGTGCCGGCGAGCCCCGGGCCGGCCAGCGGACTGAGCCGGATCCGCGCGTCGAGCTCGTGGAGAAGCACGGTGGCCGCGAAGAACACGCCGGCCACGACGAGAAACGCGTAGGAGCGAAGCGTCGGGCTCAGGACGACGGCGTCGAAGCCCACGGTCTTGAGGCCGACGAGCCCGAGCCAGAGGACGGAGAGCGCGCGCGCGACGTCGGCTCGGCGCAGCAGAGAGATGACAAGAGCCACCAGCCCGAGCACGGCCCAGCCCGACGTGAGCGAGACGTGCGCGAGGTCGAATGCGTGGTGGACACCGTCGACCGAATGCTGGTAGACGCCGAGGGCGGCGAGCGACGCCGCGTACACGGCGAGCACGGCCGACACGGTGAAAGCCACGCCGCGAACGACCGGCTCGTTCCGGCGCAGCCCACGCATCGCATGGCCGAGCGGCCGGAGCAGACCGCGAAGCTCGTCGTCCCGCGCATCCTCGAGCCCGCGCACGGAGAACGCCACCACGAGCAGCGCGAGCGCGCAGGCCGCGATGGTCGGCACGCCACCCGCCGGATGACGCGTCGCCTGGAACAGGTGGTCCGGACTCGCTTCGTAGAGCAGCGCGTGCCCGACCGCGAGGACGAGGTATGCGAGCGCGGCAAGCTGGAATCGGACACGCGCAAACCTTTGCGCCGCCCACGCCAAGACGGCCGCCTCCGCCGCCCACGCGTACGTCAGGCTCGCGCCGGACAGGATCTGCGCGAGTCCCACCGCGACGGCGCCGAGCGCGAGCGCGCCGAGCAGCATTCCCAGCTCGCGACGAATCGCAATCGCACCGGCGGCATAGACCGCCGCCGCGACGAGGAACGCCGTCCCCTGCAGGTCGCCCCCGGCGCGGTCGCCGAAGAGCAGCGCCGCCGAGTAGACGAGGAAGCCGGCGCTGCCGAGGAGAAACATGGCGGGGAGCGAGTCGACGGTGTCGGCGTCGCGCGCCAGTTGCTCGGCGACGCCGATGCCCGCGTACAGAAGCCAGAACACGGCTGCGAGCACGACGACCGCCCACGGGTACCCATCCGTATCGGCGATCAGCGCCGCGATCTGCGGCAGGCTCGCGATCGCGCCGACGACGAGCAGCCGGCGCCAGCGCATACGCACGCCTACGATTCCGGTCGCGGCAAGCACCACGGCGACGAACGCCGTGCCGGTTCGCGTCAACCCGCCGTCGAATGCAACGAGCGCGGGAACGACGGTCGCGCCGATCAGGCCGATCCCTGCGACGATCTGCGCCGACCACGCGAGCGAGACGGCAACGCCGGCGGAGGCGATCAGCCCCGCGATCACGAGTGCGACCGGCTTCGGCACGAGGTCGTACAGCGCGGTTGCGGCGAGCAGCGTCGCATAGCCGCCCGCGATGCCCGCGCCGGCAGCGGCGAGCGACGAATACGTCTCGCCGTAGCGTCGGCGCAGCCACAGTCCCGCGCAGAGAACTGCTGCCGATGCAAGGCCGCCGAACGTGACGCGCATTCCGGGGCCGATCCAGCCGCGGTCGACCGCGAGCACGAAGAAGAAGACGACGCCGAGCACGGTCACGATGCCGCCAGCCCAGGCGAGCGCCTTCGGGCCGAGCAGATCGATCGTCGTGACGTCCCGGCGCACGCCGCAGCCGAGTCGACCGGCGATCCTCGGAATCGCATCGCCGAAGTCGAGCGGCGCGGGCTCGACCGTCTGCCGGAAGCGGGAAGACGTCGCGGGTTTCTCTCGAAGCGGCGGCAGCCCTACCGCTGCCGGCGGCCGCGGCGGCGCCTGCCGGGGTGCGGCCGCGGGGGTCGTGCGGGGTTCGAGAATCGCGACGAGCTCTCGGAGATCGGCCAACTCCTTGCGGATCTCGTCCGTTTGTGCCTCAAGTTCGTCAATGCGTGTTAGGAGCTGATCTGGCATGGGTGTGGCTCCTTCCCCCATCGCAACTTTGCTATGTCATATAGCATTATTGCTATGCCATGTCAATCGGTCGAGCGCCAGTTTCGGGCGAGGCACTAACCGGCGGCTAACCGGGGCCGGCGCTAGGCGAGCAGCTGGCGGTGCCGCTGGAGCGAGGCGAGGACAGTGTCAACGTCCTCAGCGGTGTTGTAGGCGTGCGCGGAGATCCGCAGGTTCGAGTCGCGCTCCGAGGTGACGATCCCGTCCTGCTCGAGCGCAGCCACGAGTGCCGTCACGTCGTTCGACTTGACGCACATGAGCGCACCGCGCCGCTCGGGCGGCCTTGGCGTGACGAGCGTTGCCTGCAGCTCGTCGAGGCCTTCGATCAGCCGCGCATTCAGCCCAAGGACGTGCTCCCGCGTCTCGGCGATGCCGATCTCCTTCATCAGGTCCATCCCGCCGATGCCGGCGTAGATCGCGGGAATCGGCGGCGTGCCCGACTGAAAGCGCGAGGCCGTCGTGGCAGGCGAGTAGTCCGTGTGGTCCATCTCGAAGATATCCCGGTCCGCAAACCACCCAGTCGCGGTCGGCCACACCTTCTCGACGAGCTCTCGGCGGCAGTAGAAGAATCCGAGGCCGGCCGAGCCGAGGAGGTACTTCAGCACTCCGGCGCCGAGGAAGTCGACGCCGAGCTCCTTGACGTCGACGGGCAGCGACCCGATCGACTGGTACACGTCGAGGAGCACGTACGCGCCGCGCTCGTGCGCCAGGTCGACGATGTTCCGCACGTCGGTCATCGCGCCGTTCCGGTAGCACACGTGCGTGATCGAGACGAGCAGCGTGTCGTCGTCGATCGCTTGCGCGAAGTGGTCGACGGGAATCGTCCCGTCGTCCGCCTCGCGAACGTGCACCACGCGGGCGCCGCGTGCTTCTTGCGCGTGCCAGATCTGGCCGATCGTGGGGAACTCCCAGTCCGTGAGGACGACCTTCGAACGGCGCGCGAACCGAAGGCCGCTCGCCAGGGAGGCGACGCCCGCCGACTCCGAGGTCGTCACGGCCACCTCGTCGGGCTCGGCGTTGATCAGATCGGCAAAGGACGCGCGGGCGGCCTCCCCACGCTCGACCCAGTACTCCCACGGCGCGCCGTACTCGTCCCAGTCGCGGAGATACTGCTCGTACGCTCCACGCACCGCGTCCGACAGCGCACCCTGCGCGCACGAGTTGATGTAGATGCGCTGCCCGAAGATCGGGAACCGGTGGCGGCAGCGGGCGGGCAGCGTCTCGGTGCTAACGGCCAAGGTAGGCCTTTCGGAGATCCTCGTGCTCGAGCAGCTCCTTCGCGGATCCTTCGAGGACGAGCCGCCCCGTGGAGAGGACGTAGCCGCGGTCGGCGATCGAGAGGGCCATGTTCGCATTCTGCTCGACGATGAGCATCGCAACGCCGGCAGCGTGGACCTGCTGGATGATCTCGAAGCTCCGTTCGACGAGGAGCGGGGCGAGGCCCATGGACGGTTCGTCCATCAGCAGGAGCCTCGGGCGCGACATGAGCGCCCGTCCCATCGCCACCATCTGCTGCTCGCCGCCGGACAGCGTCCCCGCGAGCTGCGAGCGCCGGTCGTAGACCACCGGGAACAGCGAGTAGACGCGTTCGAAGTCTTCCTTCCGTCCTTTGTCGTCTCGGCTCAGGTACGCGCCCATCTCAAGATTCTCGAGCACGGTCATCGGCGCGAACAGGCGGCGGTTCTCGGGAACGATCGCCATCCCGCAGGCGATCCGGTGGCTTGTCTTCGTCTCCGTCACATCCTCGCCGCCGAACTCGACCCTGCCGGTGCGAGGCGGAACGAGGCCGAGAATCGTCTTCAGCGTCGTCGACTTTCCCGACGCGTTCCCGCCCAGCAGCGAGACGAGCTCTCCTTGGCCCACCTCGAGGCTCACGTCCTGGAGGATGTGAATCGGCCCGTAGTACGTGTTGATTCCCTCGAGGACGAGCAGACCGCTCACGCCTTCTCCCCCCGACGCGGCCCGAGGTACGCCTCCACCACACGATCGTTCGTCGCCACCTCGTCGAACGATCCCTCCGCGATCCGGATGCCGTGGTCCAGCGCGACCACGCGGTCGGAGATCCCCTCGACGACGTGCATGTCGTGCTCGATGACGAGGATCGTGTAGCCCGCGTCGACGCGCAGCTGGCCGATCAGCTCCGTGATCTCGTGCGTCTCGACGGGATTCATGCCCGCCGCCGGCTCGTC
>VAXU01000142.1 GCA_005885125.1 Actinomycetota bacterium | reverse complement strand
CGCTGCATGATGTTGCGGCTAGTAGCCGCTGAAGCGACTGGGCCTAAGTTGCTCCTCGGGGACGCCGACAGCATGCAGCGTCCCGACGACCCCGTCCACCATGGCGGGCGGGCCCGCGATCAAGTGCGTAAACGATTGCAGCTCGTCGCCGAGATGGTCGCGTAGGAGCTCGGCGTCGATCCGTCTCGACTCGCCGTCCCAGGCCGGGTCGTTGGTCATGGTGAGGACGAGCTGGAGGTTTGCGTTGACCTGCTCCAGCTCAATGAGCTCGTCGAGAAAGGCGGCGGACTCGCGATCGCGATTTGAGTAGACGAGCGTGACGCGGTACTGGAGCTGCTCGTCGGCGATGTAGCGGAGCATGCACCGGAAGACGGTGATGCCGATGCCGCCCGCGATAAACACACATCGCTTATCCGTCTCCTCAGGCAGGAGGAAACCTCCCTTCGGTCCTCGACGTCTGCCTCGGCCCCGATCGGCAGTTCGGCGAGTGAGCGCTTGAACGCGCTGTCACGCAGGCGCGTGCAGAGTCCGAGCACACCACGCTCGTTCGGTGAAGTGACGACCGAGATGTGCCGTCGCGGCCCCTTCTCGTCCTCGTACGGCGGATCGAGCAGCGTGACCCAGAAGTACTGGCCAGGCTTGAAGTCGACCTCACGTCCGAGCAGGTCGAATATGACCAAGAGCGTCCCCTTCGCGACCTCCCGCTTCTCTTTGATTTGTGCGCGCACCTGCCTAGCGTACGGCGCTCTCGACGACCTTGTCGCCCGTATTCGGAGCAAGTAGCCCGCGGCGGGACGAGGAGAAGGCAGGCGCATCGAACGGCTTCGTCACGTAGTTCACCTGGATTGCCGTGGTGGAGGACCCGCTCTTCCTGGGAGTCAAGGCGTGCATTGACTCCTGGCGAGAGCCGGGAGTAGGGTCGCCTGCAAGAGCCCCGATGCCGCAGCGAGGCCCTGGATGACTACACCGCCGCCCGGACCGGCGAACCCAGCCGGCGGCTCTCCGCTGACGGCACACCGCATCGTCGTTACGGCCGCGGCGTTCTTCGCGTTTTCCGCGCTCGTCGTCCTGCGACAGATCGACGCCCTGCTGAGGGGAATGCATCCGACCGGCGGCGGCTCGTACGGGATGAACAAGCTCGTTCAACTCTTCCCGCATGGGCCGGGAGCGCAGTCGGTCGTGTCGACGTGGCACAGGACCGACCCGGCGAACCTCGTGACTGGACCGGACACCCTCGCCTACGTGTTCGCAGCGGTCGACACGTTCGTCTTCGTTCCTGCGTACGCGATCCTGCTCGTCGCCATCGCCCGGCGGGTTCGCACAGCTCTCGGCGCGTCGGCAGAGCAGGCGGCACGCCGGACCGCTCTCACGCTCACGATCCGGGCCTTCGTCCCGCTGCTCGTGATCTGGGATGTGGGCGAGAACATCTCCCAGTTCGCTCTCGTTTCGAACGACGGAAAGTCGGGCCTAGCTGCGTTCTTCGGCTCCGCTTGCTGGGTCCTGAAGTGGTCCACCTTCTTGCTGGTCCTCTTGATCATCGTCGCAGGCGCGGTGGCGGCGCTCCATGCCCGTCGCTGGCTGCCGCTGCATCGAAGACAGCTCGTGATGTGTCGGCTGAATGTTCTCCTGTCGCTCTTCTTGCTGCTCGTGTTCTTCGGGCCCGCGACCTTGTCCGAGCAGGCCGCGGACGTGATCCGCCGACTGGCGGACGACTGGCCACCGATCGTCGGCTTCATGGCCGTACTGCTCCTGCTCGCCTTCGTGATGCTCGCCTCGTCGTCGTGGCTGATCGCGAACAGCGACACGTTGCACCGGCTTCGAACGAAGCGGGAACATTGGACCGCCGTGCTCGTGATCGTCGCGAGCGCAGGGATTTTCGTCCTCTTCCTCCTGCTGATCGTCTTCGACGTCCTCGCGGGAGGCCGGGGAGTTCTCGTGGCTGCCGGGATCGCCCTGGCGGTCGGGGTTTCCAGCTTCCTTCCGATCACGGGCAAACCGGAGCCGCCCGACGACGCCGGCGAGGCGACATTCATTCCGGCGCTCCTCGGCGCCCTGCCGCTGGCTGGGACCGGCTTGGCCATGTTAGGCACGGCCGTGGGCGGACTCCTGTCCTCCAACGAGTCGAGTGTGACGCTCGTCGTCGTGGGCGGACTGATCGCAGTGAGCGGCTTCGCCTTCTACGCGGCGGCTCGGTACTTTCTTACCCCGGCTTTCGACAGGGCGTTCGAGAACGCCTCCCTTCGCAGGTTCGGCGGGCTGGGGGCCGCGGCCTTCGCTCTCGCGTTCGTCATCAACCTCGGAGCCTGGCTCGACCCCTGGCTGCTGGGACAAGTCGTTGACGGGACGATCGGCGTCGTGCTGCTCTTCTGCCTCAGCGGCGTGCTGCTGGCATTCGTTCTCGTCGGCCTCGCCGACGTCGTTCCGCCGCCGCCTGCCGTCGCGTTCCTCGGCATGCGGCGCATTCCGGTCGTCCTGCTGATCCTGCTCTGGTTCGTGCTGAGCTCGTACCTCGACCCGATCGGATTTCACTCGATCCGAACCATTCCCGGGTCGTCCGGCAATCTGGAGACGATCGACCAGGCGTTCGTCAGATGGACCCAGCCGCTCAGCCAGACGAGCGCTCCCGCGAGCACAGCGACTCCACCGCGGCGCAAGGCCGTTCCGCTCGTGTTCGTGAGTGCGGTCGGAGGCGGGGTGCGCGCTGCGTACTGGACGGCGCTCGTGCTCGGCTGTCTCGTCGAGAAAGCGCATCCCTGCGAGGACTCCGAGGGAGCCGGCGTGCCGCAGCGAGACCTCTTCGCAGCGAGTGGAGCGTCGGGGGGAAGCCTCGGCCTCGTCACCTACTCGGCGCAGCGCCGAAACGCGAGCGTGTATCCCGGCTCACCTGCCGACTACCTGCACGACGACTACCTCGCGGCGACGATGGCTCAGATGCTGTTCGTCGACTTTCCGAACAGCCTTCTGCGCTTCCAGAGGTTCGATGACCGCGCCGCCGTGCTCGAGAAGGGATGGGAACGTTCATGGAACAAGCGCGGCACGCCGAATCCGCTGAAGCAAGGCTTGTTCGCTGGCGGCAAGGACTGGCCGGTTCTCTTGCTCAACGGCACCTCGGTGATCGACGGATGCCGTTTCGAGAGCTCGTCCGTCGAGACGTCGAGCCGGATCAGGGGCGACATCCAGCCGAATCAACTCGTAGACGGTTGCCTCTCGCTGAGGCGCTACGAGGATCCAGGCAGCGAGCTCTACGACCTGCCGGCGCAGCGCATCTGGCCGCTTTCCGGCACGAAGGATCTTTCGAGTTACCTCTGCCCTTCTCAAGACGTGCGGCTCTCGACGGCCGCGCTCCTTTCCGCCCGCTTCCCGTTCGTTTCGCCGTCGGGTCGCGTTCGCTGCGAGAACGGACCGAGCGCCTATGTCGTTGACGGCGGCTACTGGGACAACACCGCGTCGGGGACGATCATCGAGCTCTATGACCATCTGATACCGAAGATCGCCGACTTCAACCGCGGGTCGAGCCGTTTCTGCGTCGTTCCCTTCTTGATCCAGATCGACAACCATTACCAGTCCGCGGCCGGCCCAGGTAAAGAGGCACGGCCCAAAGAGCTCTTCGTCCCCACGGAGACCCTCGGCAACGTTCGCGCCGGGCGCGAAGCAGACACACGGGAGGAGGCCGCGCTTCTGTTCAGCTCGCCTGAATTTGCGCCCGGTCAGATCGCCAACCTGCCGGGCGAGGCGCAGGACCGGCAGGCGCACATCTACCCGCAGGCCCATCCCGGGATTCAGGCACCGCTCGGTTGGACCCTTTCGAAATCCGCGCAGATCGACCTGCAGAGGCAGCTGACGACGAAGATCACGAATGCGGAGATCGACAAGGTCCGCTCCTGGTTCGGCCCGGGCCTCACGTGCACGATCAACTCAAGGCGCTGAGGAGCTCCAGCGGGTCATCAGGACGAAACGGTCGGTGTAGGCGCTCTTTGTCGAATCCTCACCGTTGGGGCAGTCAGAAACGTCGCGACGGTGACAGTTCGTGTGTCGCAGCGGCGAACGACAGACGCGTCAGACGGCCCTAAGCTCGAAGTGCCAATTCAGTTGAAAGCGCGCGAACCGCTCGATCGTCGCCAGCCGCAGAAGTAGGAGGACACGAGATGAACGCCGTCACCAGCAATCCGAATGCGAGCGTGACCGCCTTCGCAGGCGCGGTCACCATCCTCCTCGTGTGGGGCGCAGGAGCCGCCGGTCTGGCGGTGCCCGCAGAGGTCGCATCCGCCTTCACCACGATCGTCGCAGCAATCATCCTGTGGGTC
>VAXU01000072.1 GCA_005885125.1 Actinomycetota bacterium | reverse complement strand
GGCGCAAGCTCCCGCCCGGCGAGGCAGCCGCGCTCGCACGGCGGGCGGCGCTCGGATTGCAACACGCGCACGACGCTAGGCTCGTGCACCGGGACATCAAGCCGCAGAACCTGTTGTTGCGCGAGGACGGGGTCCTCAAGATCGCGGACTTCGGGATCGCGCGTGCAGCAGAGATCTCTCGGCTCACGCAGCTCGGCACCGTGCTCGGGACAGCGTCGTACCTGTCGCCCGAGCAGGCGCTCGGCGAGGATGTCGGCCCGCAGGCCGACATCTACTCGCTCGGCGCCGTCCTCTACGAGCTGCTGACGGGACAGCCCCCTTACGAGTTCTCGTCGCTCGCGGAGCTCGCGGAAAAGCAACGAACGGGGACGATCGTCCCGGTGCGCGACGTCGAGTCTGCCGTGCCCGACCGGCTCGAGGCGATCGTGATGCGCTGCCTCGCCCGGGATCCGCGTTTCCGCCCTTCCTCAGCAGCAGAGCTCGCGGACGAGCTCGCCGACGAACCGGCCACGACGGAGCTCCCGCTGCCGGCCGCGCCGACGATGCCGTTGCCGGCACGCGTCTCGCGCGGCATTCCCCGACAGAGCGCCTGGCTGTGGATCTCCCTCGCGGCCGCGTTCGGCGCGGTCGTGCTCGCGCTCGGCCTCGCGGGGATCGGAGGTGGCGGCAGCAGCTCGTCGTCGCAGAGGCCGACCGTGCTGCGCGTGCAACCGATCGCGCCCGGCGCGACGCCCGCGGACGAAGCGCGCAATCTCTCCGGCTGGCTACGCGCCCACTCGCGCTAGCGCGAAATGGACTCTGCCTCGGCCTCGGAGCCGAGCGTGATGCCCTCGCGGGCGAGCGCAAGCTGAACGTCCTCGCGCGCCTTGTAGATCCGCCACTTGACCGTGGCGAGCGTGATCTCCAGCGAGTCCGCGATCTCCGTGTACGAGAGGCCGACGATGTCGCGCAGCAGCAGCGCCATCTTCAGGTCGACGCTCAGGCCCCCGACCGCGCGCCAGACTGCGTCGATCGCTTCCAGCCGCTCGAACGGCGCATCGACGACCTCGAGCGGCGGAATGTCCTCCAGGGCGACGATCGCACGCGGCCGGCGCTCAGACGCGCGTAGCTCGTCGAGCACACGGTTCTTCGTCACCTGGAACAGCCACGTGGTGAACTTCGAGCGGAGCGAGAACTTCGGCAATCCCTGGTAGACGCGGAGGAAGACCTCCTGGGTGAGGTCCTCCGCGAGCGCCCGGTCGCCGACGAGGCGAAGGACGTAGTTGAAGACGGGAACCTGGTAGGCGCGGACGATGAGGTTGAAGGCCCGCTCGTCACCTTTTTGTGCCTTCCGCAGAACGCCAAAATCAGGTTGCTGAAGTGACAAGGTGCCGGAGTATAACCGCTAAGAAGCGGACGTCGTTAGGGGTTTGCCGGTCATCTGTAAAGGTTGTTTGAAACCGAGAAAGTCCAGCACAGAGGGCACGAGATCGGACAGCTCACCGGTGTCTCTGAGCGTGACTTCGGGGTCGGTCACGATGAGCGGAACCGGGTTCGATGTATGCGCGGTATGCGGGCTCTTGCCGTCCTCTTCGAGCATTTGCTCGGCGTTGCCGTGATCGGCCGTGATCAGTGAGATGCCGCCGTTTCGCGCCACCGCATCCACAACTACGCCGAGACACTCGTCGGCGGTTTCCACCGCTTTCACGACCGCGGGGATCGATCCCGTGTGGCCGACCATGTCCGGGTTGGCGAAGTTGACAACGGCGAAGGCATAGTCGCCGTCATCGAGCTCCTCGACGAAGCGGCGCGCGACCTCGCGCGCTGACATCTCCGGTTTCTTGTCGTAGGACGGCACGTCGCGGGGCGAAGGGACGAGGATGCGGGTCTCCCCTCCCCACTCGTCCTCGCGGCCGCCGTTGAAGAAGTACGTGACGTGTGCATACTTCTCGGTCTCGGCCGCGTGCAGCTGGCGGACGCCCCGCTCGGCGAGGACCTCGGCCAGTGTCTCCTGCACGTCCTGCTCTGCGAAGGCGACTGGGCAGTCGAAGTCGGCCCGGTACCGCGTCATCGTCGTGATATCGACACCGAGCTCGAGCAGCTTCATGCTCAATTGGCGTGCTCTGTCGGGCCGGAAGTTGAAGAAGATCGCGGAATCGCGGTCGAGATCGATCCGGGGGCAGCCTTGGATCGAGACCGGTTCGATGAACTCGTCGGTGACGCCGCGTTCGTAGCTCGCGCGGACAACCTGCAAAGGGTCGGACCCCTCCGGGTCCGACCCGCGCGTCAGGGCCTGTAGCGCCCGCTCGATCCGGTCCCAGTGCTGGTCGCGATCCATCGCGTAGTAGCGACCGGTGATCGTGGCGATGCGGTCCTGCGGAAGCTCCGCGAGATCGCGGACCGCAGACGTCGGCGACACGTCACGGCCGTCGGTGAACGCGTGGATCCACGTCTTCTCGGGCGCAAAGCGCAGCAGCGCGCGCACATGGTCGATGTGCGAATGGACGCCGCCGTAGGAGACGAGCCCGAGCAGATGGACCCGCTCGCCGCGTTCGAACGCGGACACGAGCGCGGGATTCGTGAAGAAGGATCCGTCCTCGATCGAGCGGTTGACGCGCATCAGGTCCTGGAAGAGCACGCGGCCCGAGCCGATCGTCAGGTGTCCGACCTCCGAGTTTCCCATCTGACCCGGTGGGAGGCCGACGGCCTCGCCCGAGGCCGCGATCGTCGTGTGCGGGTACTCGCGCCAGAGCCGGTCGAAGTTCGGCGTGTTGGCGAGCTCGACCGCGTTGCCGGGGCCCGGCGGCGCGCAGCCCCAGCCGTCGAGGATGACGAGCGCTACGAGGGGATAGCGGCGCGACAAATTGCAGTGAGGGAGTCGACGTCGAGCGAGGCGCCCCCGACGAGCGCGCCGTCGACGTCCGGTTGGGAGAGGAGCTCGGCTGCGTTGTCGGGCTTCACGGAGCCGCCGTAGAGGACCTCCGTGTCGTGTAACGACCTGATGAATGCGTGCGCCTCCTGCGCGACATTCGGCGTTGCGGTCTTGCCCGTGCCAATCGCCCACACGGGCTCGTAGGCGATGACGAGACCGTCGTCTCGCGGGAGGACACCTACCTGGCGCCGCAGGACCTCCTCGGTCTCCCCCGCCTCGCGCTCCTGCTCGGTCTCGCCGACGCACGCGATCACGCCGAGCCCGGCCGCGAGCGCAGCCTCGGCGCGCCTCGCCGTCGTCTCGTCGGTCTCGGCGAAGTTCTGGCGCCGCTCGGAGTGGCCGACGATCGAGCCCTGCACGCCGAGCTCGACGAGCATCGCCGCCGACACCTCGCCGGTGAAGGCCCCTTCCTCGGCCCAGTGGACGTTCTGCGCGTAGACCGTGCGGCCGCTCTCGACCGCCGCGTGGAGCGACGTGTACGCCGGGCAAATGACGACATCGACGCCGTCGGGCGGCACGAACCGGTCGAGGAACTCGCGGGTCTCGCGCGGCCCCTTGTACATCTTCCAGTTCGCTGCGATCAGCAACGTCAAGCCTCGGGAATGACTGCCACGCCGGGGAGATCCTTCCCTTCGAGCAGCTCCAGCGCCGCGCCGCCGCCGGTCGAGAGCCAGGACACACGGTCGGCGAGGCCGAGCTCCTGCAGTGCGCGGGCCGAGTCGGCTCCGCCGACGACCGAGAACGCGTCCGCGTCGGCGACGGCTTGCGCGATCGCCTCCGTTCCCTCGGCGAAGCGCGGCCACTCGAAAACGCCCATCGGGCCGTTCCAGAAGATCGTGCGCGCAGCTTGGATGTGCTGCGCGAACGTTTCGCGTGTCTCGGGGCCGATGTCGAGACCGAGCCAGCCGTCCGGCAGGTCGTCGTACGGCACGACCCGCGTGTCGGCGTCCTCGGCGAACTCGCTCGCGGCGACCACGTCCGACGGCAGGACGACGTCGAAAGGCAGCGGATTCGCCTCGCGCAGCTCCTCCGCCATCTTGCCGCCGACGAGCACGACGTCCGCCTTGCCGCCGAGGTTCCCCAGGACGCCGAGCTTGTCCTCGACCTTCGCGCCGCCGGAGATCAGCACGAACGGACGCTCGACGTCGCCGAGGAGCTTGCCGAGCTCCGTCAGCTCTCGCTCGAGCAGGAGACCCGCGTACGCGGGAAGCAGCTCCGCGACGCCGACGGTCGACGCGTGCGCGCGATGAACAGAGCCGAACGCGTCCTCGACGAAGAGGTCGTTCGCGTCCGCGAGCTCGCGCGCGAACGAGGGATCGTTCTTCGTCTCGCCGGGATTGAACCGAGTGTTCTCGAGCACCGTGAGGCGATCGTCGCCGATCGCCGCCGTCAGCGCCTCGCGCACGGGCGCGACCGAGAACGCGGGATCCGGCCCCTTCGGCCGGCCCAGGTGCGAGCAGACGGTCACGTTCCGGGCGTCGTGCTCGAGCAGCCATCGAAGCGTCGGTAGTGCAGCGCGGATGCGTGTGTCATCGGCGATTTTCCCGTCCTCGAGCGGCACGTTCAGGTCGGCGCGCACGAGCACGCGGCTCCCTCCCACGTCCGCGTCGCGCACGGAGCGGGGAATGCGCAACCTAAGCCGAGACGGCGGCCGGAATGTCCGCAGCCACCTTCGACACGACGTCCACCAGGCGGCAGCTGTAGCCCCACTCGTTGTCGTACCAGCCGAAGACCTTGACGAGGCTCCCGTTCGCCATCGTCAGCTCGCTGTCGACGATGCACGAGTACTGCGAGTGGATAACGTCAGTTGAGACGAGTGGGTCGTCCGCGTAGAGCAGGATCCCTGCGAGGCGGCCGGACTCGGATGCCCCTCGGTACGCCTCGTTCACCCGGTCGACGGTCGTCTCGCGCGCGAGGCGCACGACGAGGTCCGTGATGGAACCGACCGGGACGGGCGCCCGCACGGAGATGCCGTCGACTTTTCCTTTCAGGTCAGGCATCACGACCCCGATCGCACGCGCGGCTCCGGTCGACGTCGGGATCAGGTTGATCGCGGCAGCCCGTGCACGGCGCAGGTCTTTGTGCGGGAGGTCGAGGATCTGCTGGTCGTTCGTGTACGCGTGGATGGTCGTCATGAAGCCCTGCTCGATCGTGAAGGTGTCGTGCAGGACCTTGGCGAGCGGCGCGACGCAGTTCGTCGTGCAGGACGCGTTGGAGATGATGTGATGCTGCTCGGGGTCGTACATGTCGTCGTTGACGCCCAGCACGACCGTGAGATCCGGATCGGTCGCAGGCGCAGAGATGACGACCTTCTTCGCGCCGGCGTCGAGGTGCTTCTGCGCCCCGTCGCGGTCGGTGAAGAAGCCGGTCGACTCGATCACGAGCTCGATCTCGAGGTCGCGCCACGGCAGGTTGGCGGGATCGCGCTCGGAGAGAACCTTCAGCTCGGTCCGGCCCGCCTTGATGACACCGTCGCCGACGACGACGTCCTCGTCGAGCTGCCCGAGCACGGAGTCGTACTTGAGCAAGTGCCCCATGGTCTTGGCGTCCCCGAGATCGTTGATGGCCACGAGCTCGAAGTCCCCGCCGCGCTCCAAGTGAGCCCGGAAGAAGTTTCTGCCAATGCGGCCAAATCCGTTGATCCCGACCCGCGTTTTAGCCATGGGACGAGTCTAACCGCCTTGCCTTGGCCGCCGGTGCCGGCTTTGCCGGCGCCGGCCGGCGACGATGGCGAGAGATAAACGGCTTCCGCCGCACGAAGTCGTCATGCGCGGCGCAAGCCGCAGCGGACTTCGTGCGGTAAACGGCGGGCCGCGTCGGCGTCGCTTGCGATGCCGACACTAAGAGGCGTGCCGGCTTCGCCGGCGCGCCGGCTTCAGCCCGATCGGCCCGCCGTCTGCGACGGCGGGCCGGAGGGGAAGCTCCGAGGACGACCTCCCCCTCCGGTTGAACCACGCTCAGGACCGTGGCGTCGGACGGGGTCTGAATCCGGCGCCGGACGAGCACGGACCCGCCGCCTTTGGAGTATGACGGAAGGCTCCAGCCGACTCCAATCGCGCACAAAAGTTAGGGCTCGGCCAGCATTTGAAGCTTTCGGAGGCGGCGGTGAGCGGCCGCTTTCGTGGCCGGCGGCCGACATTTCAGTGCCAGCTCGCGCAGCGACAACGTCGGGTGGCGGACACGAAGCTCGGCGATCTCCTGCAGAGGCGGCGGCAGCTTCGCGAGCTCCCCCCGCCGTCGAAGCCGCTCCACCGCACGAAGCTGAGCATGGGCGGCGCGGCTCGCGCGTACGAGATTCGCGTGGTCGGCATTCGCGAGCCGATTTGCCCGCGCGCGAGTCGCGCCCATCACCGCGGATTCCTGAAAGGCGAGCACGGCGTCGCTCGCCCCGGTGGCGACGAGGACGTCCGCGATCGCCTCCGCTCCCTTCGCATACGCGACTGCGTGACGGACACGATCGAGCACGGCGAGCTCCGCGCCCTGTCGCGCCGCGACCTCCGCGACGAAGTGAGCTCCGGTCAGCGAGGCGGAGCGAAGCTCGAGATGCGGCGCGCGCGGGCCGCTGAGCGAGCCGCCGCCGAGCAATGCACCGCGCAGGTAGGCAATGCGGCAACAAGCGCGTGCGACCACGCGTCGCGGCGGATGCTCGAGCGGTGCGAGCCGCTGCGTGAGAACTCCGGCCTCGTACAACACCTGCAGCGCGTGATCGCCGCCGGCGACGTGGAGCTGATAGCGCGTCGCCCGCGCGAAGGCTCGCTGGCGGTACGTCCGGATCTCCGATGTGACGCCGAAACCGCGGAGAAGAGTGAACGCCCGCCGCGCGACGGCGGAACCGGCGACGTCCAGGTGGACCGCGACCTCGCCACGGCCGCGCAGATGGACGCTGCCGGCCGTGTGGAACAGGCCCGACAGCTCGGCGAGGCGGTCGCAGTCGCTGCGGGGCGCGATCGCTGCGAGCTCGTTGCGGAGGTCTTCAGACAGCGACACCTTCGAGCTCCAGCAGCCGCCGCTTGTAGTCGAGGCCGAGGCTGCCGTACGCGCCGAGCCCTTTGGCGGCGACGACGCGATGGCAGGGCAGGACGAGCGGGTACCGGTTGTGCGCGCAGAACGTGCCGGCCGCGCGCTGCGCGTTCGGATGTCCGGCGATCCGCGCGAGCTCTCCGTACGACACGACCTCGCCGTACGGCACCTTGCGGAGGGCGTTGGCGATCGCATGCTGGAACGGGCTCAGCCCGTCGAGGTCGAGCTCGAGGTCGTCGAAACGGACGGGCTCGCCCGCGAAGTACCGCTCGAATCTGGGGACGACCTTCTGCAGACTCGGCGCTGTCCCGTCGCCCGCGGGTCCGCGTTTCCTCGGTATCGTCGACCGCAGAGGGAGGCGGGATTGAACCCCACCCGGGTGGGGGTGTGTCCGAACGGGACGTGGCCGGGGGAGCTCGTGCCAGACGAGGCGTGTCCCTTCGAACCAGAGCTCGCCTTCGCCCCACCCGTCGGCGGCGTAGGCAACGCGTGTCACAGGCACGCTAGGCCCACGGCATCGCTTGCGATGCCGCTTAAGAGGGCGCGCGGTTCATCCGCGCGGCCGTTGATCCAGCCCACTCGTGTCACAGACACGGTAGGCCCAAGGCATCGCTTGCGATGCCGCTTAAGAGGGCGCGCGGTTCATCCGCGCGGCCGTTGATCCAGCCCACTCGGCATCCCTCGAAACCGCCTCAGCGCAGCCATCTCGCCCAAGCCTACAATCGGCGCGAGTGAGCGCCGCCCCCGGACTCTTCCGCCCCCCGCCGCCGCAGAACGAGGCGGTGAAGTCGTACGCGCCCGGCTCGCCGGAGCGCACGGACCTCCAGCTGCGCCTCAAGGAGATGCAGGCCCAGCAGATCGAGATCCCGCTGGTGATCGGCGGCGAGGAAGTTCGCACGGGCGACACGTTCGAGTCCGTCATGCCGCACGACAAGGATCACGTCCTCGCGACGGTCCACAGCGGTGGCGCACCGGAGGTCGAGCGCGCGATCAAGGCCGCCGGCGAAGCCTGGGCGGACTGGCATCGCACACCGTGGGAGGAACGCGCCGCCGTCTTCCTCCGCGCGGCCGAGCTCCTCGCCGGGCCGTGGCGATCGACGCTCAACGCGGCGACGATGCTGGGACAGTCGAAGACAGCGCATCAGGCCGAGATCGACGCCGCCTGCGAGCTGATCGACTTCTGGCGCTTCAACGTCGAGTACATGCTCCGGATCTACGCAGAGCAGCCGGTCTCCTCCCCGGGCACGTGGAACCGGATGGAATACCGCCCGCTCGAGGGCTTCGTCTTCGCCGTCACGCCCTTCAATTTCACCGCGATCGGGGGCAACCTGCCGACGAGCGCGGCGCTGATGGGCAACACGGTGGTCTGGAAGCCCGCATCGACGGCGGCGTACTCGGCGTACTTCCTGCTGCGGCTGTACGAGGCGGCCGGACTGCCGCCGGGTGTCATCAACCTCGTCTACGGGTCGGGTGCCGCGATCGGGGATCCCGCCCTCGCGAGCCCGGACCTCGCCGGCGTCCACTTCACCGGCTCGACGCCCGTCTTCCAGTCGATCTGGAAGACGATCGGCGACAACATCGCCAATTACCGCAACTATCCGCGGATCGTCGGCGAGACGGGCGGCAAGGACTTCATCGTCGCGCATCCTTCCGCGGACGCCGCCGCGGTCGCGACCGCGATCGTCCGCGGGAGCTTCGAGTACCAGGGCCAGAAGTGCTCCGCCGCTTCCCGCATCTTCGCTCCGTCGAACCTGTGGCCGGAGATCAAGGAGCGCCTCGTCGAGCAGGTCCGCTCGATCAAGATGGGCGACGTCTCCGACTTCCAGAACTTCATGGGCGCGGTCATCGACGCCGGCTCGTTCAAGACACAGAAGGAGGCGATCGAGGAGGCGAAGGCGGCGAGCAAGGCGAACGTGCTCGTCGGCGGCGGCTACGACGACTCCGAAGGGTTCTTCGTCGAGCCGACCGTGATCGAGACCGAGGACCCGAACTTCCGCACGATGCGGGAGGAGCTCTTCGGACCGGTCGTGACCACCTTCGTCTATCCGGAAGCTAAGTACGGCGAGACGCTCGAGCTGATCGACAAAGGGGCGCCCTATGGCCTCACGGGCGCGGTGTTCGCGCGCGAGCGAGATGCGGTGGAGCTCGCCGAGGAGAAACTGCGATACGCGGCCGGCAACTTCTACGTCAACGACAAGCCGACCGGCGCGATCGTCGGCCAGCAACCGTTCGGCGGCGCACGCGCTTCCGGGACGAACGACAAGGCCGGCTCGATGTGGAACCTGATCCGCTGGGTCAGCCCTCGGACGATCAAGGAAACCTTCGTCCCACCGACGGACTACCGCTACCCGTTCATGGCGCCGGACGGAGATCAAGGAGCAACTTAGTCATCGCCGCCGTTGTGGGCTTTGCCCGCCACGGCCGCAAACGTAGGCTGTGACAAAGGGACCCGGCGCGAAGTCGTCATGGCTCCGCGAAGCGGAGCCGGACTTCGCGACGCCAGTCACACTGAGCGTGTGCTCCACACCACGTGGCACGCGATCACGGTGTTCTTCAACCACCTCGCGGAGGTCCACTGGCAGTGGCTCGGCCTCGCGGTCGCCTGCCACCTCTGCAAGCTGCTGGCCGTCTCGCGGGCATGGCGGAACATCGTCAAGGCCTCGTACCGCGATCGGCACGTGCGGTGGCGCCAGTTGTTCGGCGCCTACGTCGCAGGCACCGGCGTCAACGCCCTGATCCCGGCCCGCGGCGGCGACGCGGTCAAGCTGTTCATCGCCAAGCGGCGCGTCGAAGGATCGACGTACACCACGCTCGTCTTCACCGTCCTGCTGCAGACGGTGTTCGACATGGTCGTCGCCGGCTGCTTCATCCTCTGGGCGATCACCCTCGGCGTCCTTCCGGGCCTGCACGTCCTCCCGGACTTGCCCTCGCTCGACTACGGCTGGGCCTTCCGCCATCCGCGGGCCGGATTGATCCTGTTCGTCCTGCTGCTCCTCTTCGGCGGGCTCCTGCTCGCCTGGATCGTCGAGCGGGTCGAGGACTTCCAGGCCCGCGCCGCGCAGGGCTTCGCCGCCTTGAGCGACCGTTCCTATTACTTGACGCGCGTCATCCCATTCCAGGTGCTCGACTGGACCCTGCGGATCACGACCGTGTTCTTCTTCCTGCGTGCGTTCCAGATCCCGGCCACGCTCCACAACGCGCTCCTCGTGCAGGTCAGCCAGAGCCTCGCGACGGTCTTCCCGTTCAGCCCGGCCGGGATCGGGACGGAGCAGGCGCTGCTCATCTACATCTTCAGCAAGACACACGCGGCGTCGAAGAGCGCGCTCCTGAGCTTCAGCGTCGGCATGCGAGTGACGCTGATCATCGTCAACGCGGCGCTCGGATTCGCCGCGATCCTGGTGATGCTGAAGACGCTGCGGTTCCGCGACGCGATCGAGACCGACAGCGGGGCGCAGCCGGAACAGACCTAACGAGCTTCAAGACAGGCGAACGGCCGCTCCGAGGACCGAGAGCGGCCGCTCATGCCGAGTGTGTGGCCGTTCGCCTTAGTTGCCGAGGCGACCGTCGGAGAATCCGTCGGTGTTGAACTTGTTGCCGCTTGCGTTGGCCCATGCCGACTGGGCGGGGCCGTTGCCGTTGCTGGGCTTCGCAGCGGCCGGGCCGGCGCCAAACGCAACGCCGACCACGACGAGTGCTCCAAGCGCAAGGAGTTTCCGCAGCATCCTGATCACCTCCTTCTAGAACCGCACGTCCTGAAGAGCTTCCGCAGCCCGCCGATACAGCGTCGCTGCCGATTTCGAATCGCCGCGACGGGAGGCCAGGTCGCCCTGGGCCGTCCACGCCACCGCTGCGTGACTCGCAGAAGAGAGCTGGGTCAAACTGGCCTCCGCCTCGGCGAAGACCGTCTCGGCCTCGTCGAGCCGTCCCTGTTCGAGCAGGGAGCGGCCGAGGATGATCTGCGCGTTGCCGATCTCGTCCAGGAAGTCGACGCGCCCCTCGAGCAGCTCCAGCGCGTGGCGCGACTGCTGCTCCGCGAGCTCGAACTCCTCCGATCCGAGATGCACCTGCGCGAGCGACGAGACGGCCTGGGCCGCGTCGACGTCGCTGCCGGTCTCGAGCGCGATCGAGAATGCCTGCTTCAGATGCGAGACGGCATCCTCCGGCTTGCCGAGCAGGTAGTTCAAGCCACCGAGGTTGTTGAGCATCCGGCCGAGGTTGATCTGATCGCCGTGCTCTTCGTACAACTCCTTCGCGCGCTCCGCCAGCGCCCGCGCACGCAACCAGTGGCCGCCGCGCTCGGCGACGATCGACGCCTGGAACGTCACGTGCGCGACGGTGAGCGTGTCGCCGAGACCCTCGGCGAGCTCGAGCGCGAGCTCGATGTCCTCGCGTGCCGCCTCGAAGTCCCGCTGGCGCCTCGAGCATCGGGAGCGCCACTCGAGAATGTGCGACCGCAGGCGGTCGCACGGGAGACCCGAGCGCGTCGCCAGCTCGTACGCCTCTGACAGCAGTCCGATTGCGGAGTTGATCGAGGAGATCTGGTAGCGGACGACACCCATCCGGTAGAGGACGTCCGCACGCTCGACGTCGGTGAAGATCTCGAGCTCCGACAGGTCGCGTGCGCGCCCGAGGACGTCGAGCGCGCGACGCTGCTCGCCGAAATATGCGCGCGTCCAGCTCTCGGCCATGAGCGCACGAAACTCGAGCTCGGGGGCGTCCGGGGAGAACCCGAGCCCTTCGAGCGCCGAGAGCGCTTCCTCGAACTGCCGCCCTTCGACCGCCGCTTCGGCGCGCGCGATCGCGGCTTCCGACTCGGCGTATTCAGCGGATGACTGGCCGGTCTCGAGGAAGCCGGCGTCGACGCCGAGCCGTTCGGCGAGCCACGCGAGCATCTCGGGGGTGGGTCGAGTCTTCCCGCGCTCGATCTGGCTCAGGTACTCCTTCGAGCAGCGGTCGCCGGCGAGCTCCGACTGGGTCAACCCGGCGCTGACGCGAAGCTGGCGCATGCGGACGCCCAGCGTCGGGACTGGACGGGGCTGCGGGCGGGTCGCAGGCATGGTGAGGGCGCGGCTGTTCACTGCGGCACAGCAGATATCGGCCTGCAGGCCCGCTCCCCTCCATAGCTGGCGCGAGTGAATCGAAAGAGTGAGCCGCGCAGCGGCCGGTCTGGGGGGAACCGGGAGGTTCCCCCCAGCGAATCACGCTAGGCCCGGCCGGCCTTGTGCAGCTGCGCGTAGATGGCGCGCGCCGTCTTCGCCGGCACGCCGGGAACGCCCTCCAGCTCCTCCTGCGTCGCCGCGAGGAACCGCTCGGCCGATCCGAAGTGCTGCAGGATCGCGCGCCGCCGCGCGGGCCCGACGCCCTGCAGCTCGTCGAAGATCGAGCCGAACGAGCGCGTGTCGCGGCGCTGCCGGTGGAATCCGACCGCGAAGCGATGGGCCTCGTCCCGGATTTGCTGCAGGAGCTGAAGCGCAGGCGAGTGCCGAGACAGCGCCACCGGGTCGGCGCGGCCGGGCACGAACACCTCCTCGTCCCGCTTGGCGAGGGCGACCACGGCGACACGGGGCAGGTCGAACGCGTGCATCGCGGCCAACGCGGCGGACAGCTGCCCTTTGCCGCCGTCGACGACGACCAGGTTCGGGGTCGCGGCGAAGCTCTGGTCATGGTCCGCACCGGTCCCGTCGGAGAGGCGCGTGAACCGCCGCGCGACGACTTCCGCCATCGCGGCGAAGTCGTCCATCCCCTCTTGCCCGCGGACACCGAACTTGCGGTAGTGCGCCTTCTTCGGCAGGGCGTCCTGGAAGACGACCATCGAGCCGACGTTCTCGGCTCCCATCGCCGTCGAGATGTCGAAGCACTCGATGCGGATCGGGAGCGACTCGAGGTTGAGCGCCTCGCGCAGCTCCTCGAGCGCCTCGATCCGGCGCAACCGCTTCTGCTCGGTGGCCGCCGTGTCGGATGCGAGCGCGTGACGCGCGTTCTCCGAGGCGAGCTTCTGCAGCCGCCGCTTCTCGCCGCGCTCGGCGGCGCGGACTTCCACGCGCGCTCCGCGCCGCTCCGACAGGAATTGCGCCAGGGCCGAGGTGTCGCCGGCATCGCGAGGCACCACGATCTGCGGCGGCACGGACGGCGTGCCGCCGTAGTACTCGAGACAGAAGGACTCGAGGATCGTCGCGGTGTCCTGCCCCCCGACGTTCTCGAGATGGAACGAGTAGCGGTCGACCAGCTTCCCGTCGCGGAGCGGGAACACCTGCACGACCGCCCGGTCTTCCTCGACCGCAAGCCCGATCACGTCCACAGTCCCGACCGACCGGCGATCCGCCGCCTGGCGTTCAGCGAGGTGCTGGACCGACCGCAGGCGGTTGCGGTAGCGGGCGGCATCCTCGAACCGTTCCTCGGCCGCCGCCTCGCGCATCTTTCGGTCGAGCTCGCGCTGGATCGGCTCCGTCTCGCCCGACAGGAACTCGATCACCTGGTCGATGATCGCGCGGTAGTCCTCCTTCGATACGTAGCCGACACACGGGGCCAGGCAGCGGTCGATGTGGTAGTCCAGGCACGGAATCCCCGAGTGACGCCCGGGCTTCGGCCCCTCGCACGGCCGGTACGGGAAGACGCGGTTCAGCACGTCCAGCGTCTCGCGCACCTTCTTCGCGTTCGCGTAGGGGCCGAAGTACCACACCCCGCGCCGGTGCCGCTCGCGGGTGAACATGACCCGCGGGTACTCGTCCTCGATCGTGACCGCGATGTACGGGAAGGACTTGTCGTCCCGCAGCCGGACGTTGAACGGTGGCCGGTGACGCTTGACGAGGTTCTGCTCGAGGTGCAAGGCCTCGACCTCGTTCTGGGTGACGATCACCTCGATGTCCTCGACGCGCTCGGGGAGCTGCTGGATCGCGGCGCGAGCGTCGTGGCCCGCCTGGAAATACGAGCGCACGCGCGGCCGCAGAGACTTCGCCTTGCCGACGTAGAGAACGTCTCCGCGCTTGTCGCGGAAGAGGTACACGCCCGGCTTGGCGGGCAGCGTCTTCAGCTTGTGCTCGAGGGGCTCCCCCACGCGGCCAATCTAGCCGCGTCCGTCTCGCCCAGCGCCTGCGGCTCTCGGCTCGATTCGGGAGGCGGACTGAGAAAAGGAGAAGCGGCCCGGTTGGAGAAGGCCGGGCCGCCACAGAGAGTCAGAATTGCGGCAGAAGGGAGGTGGCGAGCTTCCCGCTCCCTGCGGAGGAGCTTGGCAACGCAACTCTGACGTCTGTCAACGTATCGGTTGCAAGGAAGGCGTGCGCTCCCCCATTCGGGTGATTTGTGTTCCTCATTGAACCTTTACGCCAGGTGTTTACACTCTCTCAGGCTGCCTTCGATTGCGGTCGACTCTCTTTCTGGTGCCTCGTTTCCGCTCACTGATCGTTCTTCTCTCCCTGCTCGCCTGCCTCGCGCCGGCGACGGCAGCCGCGTCGATGACTATGGCGATCGGGGCGGCCGAGGACGAGGGGCGGAACGCGGACCCGGCAGTGGCCCGGGAGAAGGTCGATCTCGCCAAGGCGGCGGGCTTCGAAGCCCTCCGCGTGACGGCGATCTGGGCGCCCGGCCAGACGGCGGTACCCGCCGGCCAGCTCGAGGCGCTCCAGGCGATCGCTGCCGCCGGAGTCTTCGACGACATCACGATCTATACGACCGTCATGCCCTTTGGGAGCCGCACGACGCCGCTGACCGATGCGGCGCGTCGCCAGTTCGCCCTGTTCGCGGCGGATCTCGCCCGCCGCGTCCCTTTGATGCGAAATCTGATCGTCGGCAACGAGCCGAACCTCAACCGCTACTGGCTGCCGCAGTTCGGGCCCAACGGCGAGGACGTGGCGGCGCAGTCCTACGAACGATTGCTCGCGCGAACCTATGACGCGATCAAGGCCGTCGACCGAGCCACGTTCGTGATCGGCGGTTCCGTTTCCCCTCACGGCGGCGACGACCCGAAATCGTCGCGGCTCACACACTCGCCGACAGCGTTCATCAGCGACCTCGGCACCGCCTACCGCGACAGCGGGCGGACAAGGCCGATCATGGACGGGTTCGCCTTCCACCCGTACGGCGAGAACTCGTCCGTTCCGCCGACGTTCTCGCACCCCAAGACGAGTACGGGATCGAGTCCGTCATTCCGTCGAACAAGATCGCCGACTACGTCGGCCGCGAGCCGGCGACAACGAAGCCAGTCCCCGAAGCCACGCAGGGGCAGTACTACGACGAGGCCCTGCAGATGGCGGCCTGCCAGCCGAACGTGCGCGCGATGTTCCTCTTCCACGTCACGGACGAGACCGACCTGAACCGCTGGCAATCGGGCGTCTACTACGCGGACGGGACGCCGAAGTCGAGCCGTGCGGTCGTCAAGCAGACGATCCAGCAGATCCAGGGCGGCGCCGTCGACTGCAGCACGGTCGGGCACGAGGACGACGGCTGGGAGCTTGCGCCGGACACGAAGACGCAGCCGAAACCCAAGAAGTCGCCCGACCCGACCGACCTCTGGACGCTGCTTTCCTCTAGCTAGCATCCCTGCGGTGAGCGGCCAGTACGTCGCCTACACGTTCTACCGCGTCGATCCCGAGTGGCGCCGGTTGCCGGTCGAGGAGCGGGCGGCCGGCAAGGACGCGTTCGCCGAGGTGGTCGAAGACTGGGCCGGCCGGATCGATTCCCTGCGAACGTACACCTGCACCGGCGTCAGGCCCGACTGTGACTTCTTTCTCTGGAAGATCACGCAGCGGTACGAGGACCTCGGCGAGCTCGCCGCGGCGCTGAACGGCACGCCGCTGGCCGGCTGGGCCGAAACGCCGTATTCGTACCTCGCGACGACGAAGGCGTCCGAGTACACGAAGGCGCGGCGCCCGCGGAAGATCGTTCCCAAGGGCTCGCCGTACCTGGTCGTCTACCCGTTCGTGAAGGTGCGGCCGTGGTACGCGCTTCCCGAGGATCAACGGCAGCGCGCGATGGACGAGCACATGCGGATTGGCGCGGGCTTCGAGACGATCCACAACCACACGACGTACTCGTTCGGGATCGACGACCAGGAGTTCATGACGGCCTTCGAGTGCGACGAGCCTGCGGACTTCATGCACCTGATGCTGACGCTGCGCGAGAGCGAGGCGTCTCGCTATACGGAGCGCGACACACCGATCTTCGTCGGCCAGCTGGTCGACATCCGCGCCGCTCTGGACGCGCTCGACGGCGCCTCGTCGCGCGTCGAAGCCTGAGTTAGCGCACCTTCGCTAGCATCCCGCGCGACGCGCGATGAGGCTCGCGCCTAACCGCCCTCCGGGGCTGATGGCCTCTACCGACTGAGACCAACAGCATCCCGAAGGGAGCAGCGGTGGGTGACTTCGCACTTGCAGCAGTCCTCGGCGGCGCGATCCTCGTAGCGAGCACGATCTCCGTCGAGATCGGCCTATCGGTGGCCTTGATCGAGCTCACGGCCGGCGTGATCGTCGGGAACGCGTTCCATCCCGAGCTCCCGAACTGGTTGTCGTTCCTCGGCTCGTTCGCAGGCATCGTGCTGACGTTCCTCGCCGGCGCGGAGGTGGACGTGCCGCAGTTTCGACGGGAGTGGCGCGCCAGCCTCTCGATCGGAGCGGTGTCCTTCTTTGCCCCGTTCCTCTCGGCCGGGGCCTTCGCGCACCTGGCGCTCGGCTGGAATCT
>VAXU01000071.1 GCA_005885125.1 Actinomycetota bacterium | reverse complement strand
ACGTTTTCCGCGTGCATGCTGAACGGCGTCGGGACGATCCGGCTGATCGACAAGTCGCTGGCGACGACGAGCTTCATGAGTCACTGCACCGACAAGGAGACCGAGGTCTCCTGGAACCGAGCCGGTCAACCCGGCCCTGTCGGCCCCGCAGGCCCGCAAGGAGCCAAAGGTGACGCGGGCGCACCGGGCAAAGACGGGACGAACGGCACCAACGGAACGAACGGGACGAACGGGAAAGACGGCGTCAGCGTGACGACGGCTTCCGAGCCGGCCGGCGCCACCTGCGCCAACGGCGGTGTCCAGCTCACCGCCGTGAGCGGCGTCAGCTACGTCTGCAATGGCAAGGCCGGAGCCGACGGCAAGGACGGCACGAACGGAACGAATGGAGCCGAAGGCGTTAGCGTCACGAGCGCCGTCGAGCCTGCCGGCGCGAACTGCGTCAATGGCGGCTCGAAATTCACCGCCGCAAATGGCGTCACATATGCCTGCAATGGAACATCGGGCGGTGGAGTCGCGGGCCACCAGATCGTGACGGCCTCCAACACGACCCAAGTGCTAGCGGGTTTGGGACTAGCCGTCTATGCGTTCTGCCCACCCGGAAAGGTGGCCACTGGAGGCGGATACGTCATGAGCGGAGTTAATAACGCAAACACAAACGTCATCGTCGAGGGGTCATCTCCGGACTCTTCAAACACCGGCTGGGACGTCAGTTTCAGGAACACGAGCAACTCCTATGTGGGGCCTAACGCTCTGTGGGTTTATGCAGTCTGCGTGACTGCCGCTCCGTAAGGCGTTCCGCACGCCAAGAAGGACAGTCCGTTCCGGTCGGGCCTCCGAGAGGAGGCCCGACCGAGTCAATACCTCTGCCACCGCATATCGCAAATCTGCTATTCTCGCGCACATAGCAGGAATGCGATAGGAGGTCCTCGAGATGGCTCAGACGAACGGCAAGCCCGAGAACGGCAAGGCGCGGATCGACGACCGCGTGCGCGTCGCTCTGATCGGCGTCGGCAACTGCGCGAACTCGCTCCTGCAGGGCGTCGAGTACTACAAGGACGCGCCGGATGACCAGTTCGTCCCGGGCTTGATGCACGTCAACCTCGGCGGCTACCACGTCCGCGACATCGAGTTCACGGCTGCGTTCGACGTCACGACCGACAAGGTCGGCAAGGATCTCGCCGAGGCGATCTGGGCGCATCCGAACGACACGATCAAGTTCGCCGACGTCCAGCAGACCGGGATCAGGGTCTCGCGCGGGATGACGCACGACGGTCTCGGCAAGTACATCTCCGAGGTCGTGACCAAGGCGCCCGGCGAGACAGACGACGTCGTCGGGATCTTGCGCGAGACGAAGACGGACGTCGTCGTCAACTACCTCCCGGTGGGCTCCGAGGCCGCCACGAAGTGGTACACGGAGCAGGTGCTCGAGGCCGGTTGCGCGATGGTCAACTGCATGCCGATCTTCATCCCGCGCGAGCCGTACTGGCAGCGCCGATTCGCGGACAAGGGCGTGCCGATCATCGGCGACGACATCAAGTCGCAGGTCGGCGCGACGATCACGCACCGCGTGCTCACGTCGCTCTTCCGCGAGCGCGGAGTGAAGCTCGACCGCACGATGCAGCTGAACGTCGGCGGCAACTCCGATTTCCTGAACATGCTCGAGCGCGACCGCCTCGAGTCGAAGAAGATCTCGAAGACGAACGCCGTCACGTCGATGCTCGACTACGACATGGGCGCGAAGAACGTCCACGTCGGCCCGTCGGACTACGTGCCGTGGCTGACCGACCGCAAGTGGGCGTACATCCGCATGGAGGGCTCGGCCTTCGGCGACGTGCCGCTCAACGTCGAGCTGAAGCTCGAGGTCTGGGACTCGCCGAACTCGGCGGGCATCGTCATCGACGCCGTGCGGTTCGCGAAGCTCGCGCTGAACAACGGCCTCGCCGGCGCGCTCGAGGGGCCGAGCTCGTATCTGATGAAGTCCCCGCCCAAGCAGAGGGCGGACGACGAGGCCTACGAGGCGACCGAGAAGTTCATTCGGGACAACGCGCGCGTGACAGCGAAGGAGCCCGTCGCCACGGAGTAACCGGGAGGCCGGCGTGTGTGCCGGCCTCCCAGTAGTTCTGCGTGGCTAGCCGCCGCCCCCACCCCCGCCACCGCCTTTAGCGCCGGGGAAGTCGTACGCACGAACGACGTCGATCAGGTCGAAGAGGACACCGCCGATCGGCCCGGTGAAGAGCTGGAAGTTGCCGGGATTCGGAGGGACGCTCTCCGCAAGGGCGTTCAGCGTCATCGTGCTCGCCGTGACGCTGTAGAGCCTGCTCGAGAGGGGTGCGACACCGGCGTCGAGGCTCACGCCGGAGATCGGGACGTCGATCGTGATGCTCCCGAACGATCCCAACACGTACGAGCAGGCACCGGACGCGGTGATCTGCGACGTGCCTGGATACGTCAGGGTCACACCGCCCCCGACGAGAAGCGCCGCATTCTCCCCCGACCAGCACGTTCCGTTCGACTCGAAGTAGACGAACGGGTTCTTGCCGCCGTTCTGGCACGAAGCGGCGGTCGATGTGCAGCCGGGGTCGGCCGGCACGAGCCACTGCGTGAGCCAGACGGCAACCGTGTCCGGCGCGGGCGGCGTCAGGGTCAAGTTGTTGACCGTCATCCTCACCCGATAGCACGGCGTGCCCGATGGGTGACAGTCGCCGGCGCTCGGCTTCGACATGCTCGAGTGGAGGATGTCGAGGTTCGGGATGTTCCCGCCAGTGACACCGTCGGTCTCGCGCTTCCCATCGCCGGCCGGGTCGCTCGCCGCGTTGAGCAGGATCGAGTCGCCGGCGACGGTCTTGTTCGCGTACACGCCGGCTCCCCCGTTCTGCCGCACGTACATCCCGTGCGGCGCGAACGGCTCGTCGGCATTGTTGGAATCGGCGAACGAGATCTGGGCCTCGCCGAGACTGCCGATGCGCAACTGGAAGAAATCGCCGAGCGTGCGGTCGCCGCACTGACCCCCGAGCACGGTCTGGATCGTGCCCCTGTGGACGTAGTGCTCGCCGGCGAGGATCGGCGCCGTGAACGACGGCGAAGACGCGTGGCCGTTGAGCGTCTGCACCATGTACAGGCTCCAGATGCCGTTCGTCGTGGCGTCCGGCCCGCCGTGGCCGCCGCCGGCCGTGCCGCAGTTCCCATCGGCCGGGTTGGCCGTCGCGGGTGTGCCGTACCACGCGATGTCAACCCGGCCGTTGTCACCGGCGGCCGCCCAGGCGAAGACGTTGTTGTGCAAGCCGGGTGTTGGGATCGTGACCGGCGACGACCAGCTCGTGCCTTCGTTGGTCGAGTAGCTGTACTTGAGCAGCGCGTCGCCGGTGATCTGGCAGGAGGTCGGATCTTGCGGCGCCTGCTCCCAGACGGCATACAGGTTCCCCGCGTTGTCGATTGCGAGCGTCGGGAAGTTCGCGCCTGTCTTTGCCGTGGGGCAGTTTCCGCCCGAGGGAATCGTGCCGAGCGTCGCGACCGGCAGGTCGTCGCAGTTGAGCCCACTCGGATCGCTTACGTTCGCAACGGCCGCTCCGAATGCGACAGGGAAGCAGCGGCCGATCGCGATCTTCGAGAACGTCGCGTCGTCGTGGATCACGTACACGTGCTTGACGGCGGTCGGCAATGTCGTCGAGCCGGGGCTGAGCTTGCCCGTTCTCGTCGCGACCGGGCTGACTTCGTCGTTGCCCATGATCCCCTCGGCGCAACTGCCGACCGGCGTTACCTTGTTCGCAGGACCGAACTGGATCCCAGCCAGCGCGCCGCCGGCGGGAAGCGGCGAACGATACATCGCGAGCGTGTTGTTCACGAAACCCGAGACGGGACACGAGATGTTGCCGGGCCCGATTTCGTCGTTGACGAGGTAGATGTTGTGGCCCGCGCCGGTGCCGGAGCCGTCCCCCGTCGCCGGGTTCCCGTCGACTGCGTACCACTGACGGTCGACAGCCGTGTCGGGCACACCGGTGTTGCTGCAGACGAACGTCGCACCTTGGTCTGGCGAGCGGGCGGTGCTGAAGTTGACGAGCGTCAGGTCGTTGAAGTAGAGGTTGCCGCCCGTGTCGACGGCGAGCTCAGAGTCGCCGCCGCCGGCGCACGGGTTGGGCTTTCCTTCCTTGGCCGTGCCGGCCGTCACCCACTTGAAGGTCTTGCCGCCGTCTTCGGAGTGCCAGATCCAGCTCGTGTCCGAGGACAGCGAGCCGGGAACGCTCGTGTAGACGCGGTTCGCGTTCGTCGGGTCGAGCCGGATGTCCTGCTCGAAACCGACGCCCTGGATCCCGCTGATCGTCGGCTGTCCGAAGGTTGGCAGCGGCGGCGCGGCAGCCTGCGCGCGCGCGCCTGCAAGTGCAATGAGCCCGAAGGCGGCAATGACCAGCACGAAGCCCCCGCGCGCGAAACGCCTCGCCGCGGAGACCGTTCGACAGATCGCCATTTCTCGCTCCCGAATTCGAGTTGGTGCCCCGGAGCGAGCCATTTCCCGGAACGCAGAGAAACCAATCCACGAAATCAAACGGGAATTGACTGACGAATCAGTCGAGAGTTTTGGCAACATGAATTACGCGCACGTTTCTGACGCGTACCTGTCGGAAGGTCCAGCCGCCGGGACCAGCAGCGACCGCGGACTACACTCGGACAACGTGGCATTGCGCATCTGTCTCGTCACGCCGTTTGCCTGGTCGCAGCCGCACGACGTCAACGAGCACGTGGCGGGTGTCGCCGGGGAGCTCCGCGCGCTCGGCCACTCCGTCACGATCCTCGCGTCGTCGAACCGCGCCCGCGACCTCGCCGCTGGGCGGCGCGCGCTCCTCGACGGGCTCGACGCGGAGCTCGTGGCGCTCGGCCCTGCCATGCCCATCTCGCGGCGAAGCCGGATCGGCGTTCCAGTCGGGGCGCGCGCGAACCTGTCCCTGGCGCTGGCGCTCGGTCACTTCGACGTCGTGCACGGCGTCGAGCCCGGGCTGCCAAGCCTCTCGTACCTCGCTCTGCGCGACTCGCAGGCGCTCACGGTCGCGACCTTCGTCTCGCCGGACCGCCTTGGGTATCCGCCGGGACGTGCACAGCGCGAGCGCCTGCTCGCGCGGCTCGACGCGCTGGTGGCAACGAGCCCCGAAACCGCCGAGGCGGCGGCGGCGCGGTTCCCCGGCACGTACACGGTCGTCTCGCCCGGCGTCGACCTCGAGCTATTTACGCCGGGCCGGAAACGGAATCTGGCCGTGCTGGAATGGCGGCCGGCCGAACGGCCGCTCGTGCGCGCCGTCCTGCGCGCACTGGAGGAGCTGCCGGGCTGGGAGCTCGTCTTGCTGCGGACGAAGCCGCTGACCGGGCGCCCGACGATCCCGCGCGCACTTCGCGGCCGTGTGTCCGTGCGCACCGCGCGCGACGGCGAGGCGCGGGCGCCGTTGCTCTCGGAAGCGGCGATCTTCGTGCCTGCCCTCGACGGTCTGGCCCGCGTCTCGCTCGAGGCCGCCGCGGCCGGTTGCGCGATCGCCGCGCCGCAGGGGACGCACACGCAACCGGAGCTCGCAGGCGCAGAGCTCGCGCGCCTCGCCGAGGACGCGGTGTTTCGCGAGCGCAGGCAGCGCGCGGCGATCGAGAGCGCGAGCGGCCAAAGCTTTGCCGCGGTCGCGCGCGAGCTCGACGGCCTCTACCGTTCGCTCGCGGGACGACGCCGGCCTTCGCGGCAAGCCGACCCGCTCGCGGACCGCGACTGGATCCTCTGCGACCTGCACATGCACACGAGCTGGTCGCACGATTGCACCGTCGATCCCGCAGACCTCGTCATGTATGCGGAGGCGATCGGGCTCGGCGCGATCGCGGTCACGGACCACAACGCGCTCGGCGGCGCGCTGGAGACGGCCGAGCTCGCACGCGGGCACGACCTCGTCGTCGTTCCAGGCGAAGAGGTGAAGACCGACAGCCAGGGAGAAGTGATCGGTCTGTTCCTGCGCGAGGAGATCCCGCGCGGCCTTTCCTTCGGGGACACGATCGCGGCGATCCGGGCGCAGGGCGGTCTCGTCTACCTCCCGCACCCGTTCGACCGGCTGCACTCGATCCCCGATCCGGCGACGCTGCACCGCCATCTCGCCGACATCGACGTGTTCGAGGTCTACAACGCGCGCCTGCTGTTCGAGGGCTACAACGACGAGGCCGTGCGGTTCGCGAGCAAGTACAACCTCACGGTCGGCGCCGGGTCGGACGCACATGTCCTGCAAGGGGTGGGGACCGGGGCGCTGCGGATGCGGGCATTCGACGGCGCCGAGGAATTCCTCCTTTCCCTCCGATCCGCCCACGTTCTGCGGCGGCCCAGGTCGCTCGTCTACCTCCAATCCCTGAAGTGGATGGCTCAGGCCAAGGAACGGGTTCGCTAGCGGAGAAGTGGAGCGAAGCGTCCGTGAGTCCCGTGCCCACCGATGAGATCTACGAGAAGTACCGCGACAAGGCGATCGTCGAGATCAACGCACTCGGCGACGAGATCGCGCGCGCTGCCGGAGGGCGGGTGCCGGTGCTCGGCTCCGGCCATCCGCTCGGCGACATCCTGCTGCTGAAGTACCAGCCGCAGCCGGCGGAGGTGCAGGAGGGGGTCGCGTTCTACGGACGGGCAGGCCAGGCGATCCTCAAGTCCCTGCAGCGGCTGCACATCGATCCGCTCGCGATCTACGGGACGAACTGCCTCAAGTTCGCGGGCGGCGACGAGGAGGAATCGAGGCGCTTCCTCACGCGCGAGCTGCACATCGTCCAGCCGAAGCTCGTCGTCCCCATGGGCCAGGAGGCGGTCACGTTCGTGAATTCGATCGAGTTTCCCTTGGCGGACACGCTGGAGTGGAAGCCGGGCGAGCGCCAGCGCTTCACCGCGACCGTCGATGCGCTGGTCGTGCCCGACATCGACGCGTCCCTCGACGAGGCTCCGGCAAAGACGGCCTTTTGGAACGCGTTCAAACCGCTCGGTCAATGGTGGGCCGAGCTTCCGCCCTACTAGGCGTCGTCGCGGCTCTCGCCGCGTACGACACGGTGCACGCGCATCTGTGGGATGCGTCGGACTGGTGGGACGTCGCGTTCATCGCCGGCGTGCTGATCCCCGTGTCGTTCGCGCTCGTGTGGCTGGTGCTGCCGGTGTGGAGAGCGCGTGGCCTGCTTCCCGTCGGGCTCGCGCTCGCCGTCTTGACGGTCGTCTTGCACGTCGCCGGCTGGCACACGCCGGAGAACATCCTGAAGCTCTTCTCGGTGACGCTGATCGGCTTCTGGTTCCTCGCCTACTTCGAAACGGCCGCCTGGGTCGTGCTGGTCGCGCTCATCATTCCCTGGGTCGACGCGTACTCCGTCTGGAAGGGACCGACGAAAGTAATCGTGACCCACCACTCGCGCGTTTTCACGACGCTGTCGTACGCGTTTCCCGTCCCGGGAGAGCACACCGCCGCGAACCTCGGCCTGCCGGATCTCCTGTTCTTCTCACTCTTCCTGGCGGCGTCGGTGCGGTTCGCCTTGCGGCCCGCGTGGACGTGGCTCGCGCTGACGGCGTCGTTCGGCGGAACCATTGCGATCGCCGTCGCGTTGCAGCTGGGCGGGCTGCCGGCCCTGCCGCTCCTGTCGCTCGGATTCCTCGCTCCCAACGCAGATCTCCTCTGGCAGCGGCTCAGGCAGTCGCACTGAACGGCCCTCGTCCAGCAGAATGCCCGGGTGAGCGACACCCGCCTCGTCTTCGTCGCGCTCCGCGTCCGCGACCTCGAGGCCTCCGCACGCCTCTACCGTGACGGCTTTGGCATCCCGGTCCAGGAGGGACAGCCCCCCGAGCCACATGCCGAAGTCTCGTGGACGAAGGGTGCGTATCTCCACTTCGCGCTCTTCCCGGCCGACGGGGGCCCGCCGACGACGAACCAGCACGTGGGCTTCCTCGTCGACGACATCGAGTCGGCGCACGTCCGGGCGGCCGCGGCCGGCGCGGCGGTCGTCCACGCGCCGCGGGACGAGCCGTGGGGCCGAACAGCGGCGTACCGCGATCTGGACGGGAACCTCGTCACGCTGACCCAGCGCGCACGGCCCCTTCGCGTCGCCGGCGTCGATATCGCCGACGGCGGCTGGGCGGTCGTCGTCCTGGAGGGCGACAAGGTCGTCGAGGCCTATCGCTGCGAGCGATTTGCGCAGGCTCTCCGCGCGGACGTGGAGGTCATCGCCGTGGACGTCCCGATTGGGATCCCGGAATCGGGCGGTCGACCGGCAGACGAGGCTGCCCGACGCTTCATCGGCAGGCGCGGGCCGAGCGTCTTCCCCACGCCCGTTCGTGCGGTCCTCGAGACGCCAACGTATGAAAAGGCCCGAGAGGCGGCGCTCGAGCTCACAGGGAAGAGCGTGCCGAAGCAGGCGTATTCGCTCGGCCGCTACATCCTGGAGGTCGACGAGTACGCGCACGAGGACGCGCGTCTGATCGAGGTCCACCCCGAAGTGTCGTTCTTCGAGCTCGGACACCGGCCGCTTCTGCCGAAGAGCCGCGCCGACGGGTGGGCCGAGCGCCGCCGGTTGCTCGAGGACGCGGGGATCGACGTTCCGGCGACCGCGCAGCGCGTCCGCGAGCCCGACCTGCTCGACGCGACGATCGCCGCGTGGACCGCCCGCCGCTACGCGCTCGGGCAGGCGCTGCCGTTGCCGGACGGACACCACGAGCGCGTCGGCGCGATCTGGCGTTAGCGAGCACCGGCGACCCGAGGTGCGTGCGCGCCGTCTTGGCACACAATCGCAACCAACGCGTGCGTCGCAACTCGGTATCGTCGATCTCGAGGGTGGCGGGGTCTGCCCCACCCTCCAAGGGCGGGGGCTGCGCGCGCGCGTGAACCTTTAGACGGGGTTCCGTTCGAGTAGCGCGACCGTTTCCACGTGCGGCGTGTGCGGGAACATGTCCACCGGTCGCGCACGCAGCAGGTCGTAGCCGTACTCCGCCCGCAACGTCTTCACGTCGCTCGCGAGCGTCGTTGGATTGCACGAGACGTACACGATCCGCGGAGCGCCGATCTCTCCCAACCGCCGCAGCGCCTTTCCTGCAAGCCCCGCGCGGGGCGGATCGACGATCACCACGTCTGGATCCCCGCTCCGCTCGTGCAGCTCCTCGAGCGACTGGCCCACGTTCCCGGCGAAGAACGCTGCGTTCGCGATCTCGTTCAGATCCGCGTTCTCGAGCGCGCAGGCGATCGACTCCTCTGAGACGTCGATTCCCCACACGGTCAGCGCCTCGCGCGCGAGCGTCAGCCCGATCGTCCCGATGCCGCAGTACAGGTCGTACACCGTCTCCTGCCCGGTGAGCGCAGCGAATTCGCGCGCGACCCCGTACAGCCGCTCGGCCATTCCGGTGTTCGTCTGCAGGAACGCATTCGGCCGGACGCGGAAACGGAGTCCGCAGAGCTGCTCCTCGATCGCCTCCTCACCCCAGAGCAAGCGCGTCGGAAGGTTCGTCACCTCCGCCGGGGAGGCGTTCTCCGCCCAGTGGATCGAGCGCACTTCGGGAAACGCGCGCAGGACGTCAACGAAGTGGCCGGTGTCGTACTTCTCACCGGAGGCGGTGACGAGCTGCACGAGAGCCTGCCCCGTGTTCCGGCCTTCGCGCACGACGAGGTGCCGGAGGTAGCCCGTCTGGTCGGCCTGGTCGTACGCGACGAGCCGCTCCCCGCGCGCCCACTCGCGAACCGTGTTCCGAATCGCGTTCCCGAGCTCCGTCGTCAGCCAGCAGCGCTCGATCTCGAGCACCTCGTCCCATCGCCCCGCCTTGTGGAACCCGAGCGTCGGCCCGTCCTCGAGTTGCGTGAACGAGTACTCGAGCTTGTTCCGGTAGTGGAAGACGTTCTCGGCACCGACGATCGGCTCCAGCGGCGGCGCCGCGATGCGACCGATTCGCCGCAGTGCATCCTCGACCTGCCCGTGCTTGGCGGCGATCTGCGCTTCGTAGGCGAGATCCTGGAACCGACAGCCCCCGCAGGCCGGGTAGTGCGCGCAGGGCGCCTCGACACGCTGCGACCCCGGCTCGAGCACCTCCGTCACGAGCGCCTCCGCGTGGCGGCGCTGGACTTTCGTCACGCGGGCGCGCACCGTGTCACCCGGCAGGCCACGCCGGACGAACACGACGAACCCGTTCAGCCGCGCGACGCCGTTGCCGCCGTAGGCGAGCGAGTCGACCGTGAGCTCGAGCTCCTGGTCCTTGGTCACCGGCGCGGCCACGCGCCGGAGGGTAGCTGGTGCCCGTGCCAGTGATGCTGTCGCGCTTCTGGGTCGCTAGCACCAAGCCAGAGGCCGCACTCGTCCGCAGCCAAGGCTGGAATGCCCTGGTAAGGACGAGGGTGGACTCTGGCGCCGCGTGATAGCGGGCCAGAAGCCGACGCGCATTGCTGGCACGGGCACTAGTGGAGGGTGGTGACCGGGTGCGGATTCAGGACGAGCGGTAGCCGCGGCTTCTGCGCGAAGTTGAAGTCCTTGACGAGGTTGCCGAGGATCCTGGCGCGTTCCCGTACGTCCGGGCGCGGGTCGGGCCGCCCGTCGGTCTTCGGATCGAGACGCGCGCCGCCGAGGAAGTCGTCCTCGATGAACTTCACATACGCGTCGAAGCTCAGGGTCTGATGGTCGACGAGCCCGCGCCGCGCGTACGGGCTGATCACGAGCCCGGGAACGCGCAGTCCGTAGCCGTTCTCGTCGACCGTCGGCGGCTTCGCATGGTCGTAGAACCCACCCCAGTCGTCCCAGGAGACGAAGATCGCCGTCGACTTCCAGTCGGGCCCGCTCATCGCGGCGTTGACGAGCTTCGTCACATAGGTCTGGCCGGCGCTGACGAGGCCGGGCGGATGCTCGCTGACGGCGCCGGTCGGATTGATCCACGCGACGCTCGGCAGCTTGCCTGTCTTCGCAGCCTTGAAGTACTCGGACAGCGTGAAGATGTTCTGCACCTGGTTGTCGTCCTGCACGGTTGTGAAGAACGGCAGCGGATTCCAGATCCCCGGCGTCCGTGCGCCCTGCTTGACCGACTCGCAGATCATCTCGTCGTTCTCGCAATCGGGTTCCGTGCCCGTGAACACGTAGTAGCGCCAGCTGACCCTGTGCTTGTGCAAGAGGTACGTCAGGTCGGTCCACGCATAGGCGGGCGCCTTCGCGTTCGGGTTGTTGGGACGGTCGGGAGGCGGCCCGGGATTCTGCAAAGCGTTCGTGCAGCTGAACGGATCGTCGCGATTCGTGCAGTGGGCCGACCACTCCGAGACCATGAACAGGTGCGCAGGCAGGCTCCAGGACGCGTTCGGCTCGTACATGTGATCCTGGAGCACGAAGTTGCGCGCGTACGCCCAGTAGTTCGGGATGTCGCTGCCGTCGTGGTACCCCATGACGTCGGGATGCGTCGCTCGCTGCGAGCAGATCGGGTTGTTCGGGTTCTTCTTGCATCCCTTCACCTTCGCGTTCTCTGCGCGCGCAACGAAGCCGTCCATCTTCCCGCCGTCGACGTCGGCAATCGCGTCGCCCTGGCCGTGCGGGCCACCAGCATTGAGATCGCGCGTGTCGTGGAACGGCTTGTCGCAGCCTCCGGTTGCCGGGTTGGGGACGCAGACGGCGAAATCGCCGTTCGCTGTCCGCGGAAAACCGTCCGCACCGGGATACGTGCCGAAGTAGTGATCGAACGACCGGTTCTCCTGCATGATCACGATCACGTGCTTGATCTTGTGGATGCCGGAGGCCGGCTTCTTCCGAGCCGTGCTCGCGGGATGAGGTGATCGTGTCCCGCTCGGAGCGAATGCGACTCCGAGCGACGACCCCGCAACGAGTGCGATGCCCACAAATGCGATGAGCGATCGACGCATGTCCGACCGCGTTTTAATCGGTGGGCTTTAAGGTGCTGTTAGGTCTCCGTTAAAGGTCCGGTGCGACTCGCTACCGAAGCTCCGTGACGTAGACCTTCCGCTCGCGGGGGCCGTCGAACTCGCAGAAGAAGATCCCCTGCCACGTCCCGAGCGCCAGCTTGCCGTCGTTCAGCGGCACGAGGATCTGCGAGCTGATCAACGACGCGCGGATGTGGGACGGCGCATTCGGTCCGTCGGGATCCTCCACGTGCTTCCAGTCCCAGTCGTCGTTGACGACCTTTTCGAGCGCGCTCTCGAGGTCTCGGGCGACCGCGGGGTCCGCACCCTCGTTGATCGTCACTGCGGCCGTGGTGTGCGGGACGTAGACGAGCGCCGCCGCTGCGCCGTTCGTCGGGCCGACTGCCTCCTGCACCAGCGCGGTGATGTCGACGAGCTGGGTGCGGCGATCGGTCCGCAAGGTGATCTCCTGCATGCCGCTATCCTACGAAACCCCGTGCCACCGGCCCCGCTTTCCGACCGTGAACTCGACGCCTACCGCGAGCAGGCCGACCGGTTCATCGCCGAGCTCGACGAGGAGTTCTACCTGCATTACGCAGGGCTGAAGGAGTCATTCGACCTCAGCCCGATCTACGAGCGACACCGGAATCTCACCGACCCGGGCGTCGTCAAGTCGATCGGACTGTCCATGAACGGGGGCGAGCGCGTCCGTGAGCTCTGGCGGTTCGCGTGCGAGGGCTATTTCGGGGAGCTGACTCGCGACCACGCAGAAACACTGGCGGCGCTCGAGTCGGAGATCCAGGTCTCGGTCGACGGTGAGGAGATCCCGTACCGGATGGTGCGGCCCGCGATGGCGAACGAGGCCGACCGTGGGAAGCGGCAGCAACTCGACGAACGCGCGAACGAGATCCTCGACGAGCGCATGAACCCGATTCACCTCGAAGCGACGCAGGCGATCCAGCACGCGGCGCGCGACCTCGGCTTCGCCAACTACCTCGAGCTGTATCGCAAGGCGCTCCCGTCATCCGCGCTCGACGACCTCGCTGCGCAATGCCGCGCGCTCCTCGACTCGACCGAGCGGCTGTACGAACAGGCCGCAGACCAGCTCTTCCGGTCACGCGTCGGCGTCGGCCTCGCCGAAGCGCAGCGCTGGGACGTTCCGCGCCTCTTCCGAGCGCCCGAGTGGGACTCGATGTTCCCGAAGGACCAGATGCTCCCAGCGCTCGAGGGCACGCTCCAGGACCTCGGGATCGACCTGAAGTCGCAGTCGAACGTTCACCTGGATCTCGACGAGCGCCCGAACAAGAGCCCGCGCGCATTCTGCGCGCCGATCGAGATCCCCGACAAGGTGATGCTCGTCATCCAGCCGATCGGGGGCCCCGACGACTGGCGCGCCCTCTTCCACGAGGCCGGGCACACCGAACACTTCGCGAACACCTCGCGAGACCTCGCGATGGAGGAGAAGCGGCTCGGCGACAACGCCGTCACCGAGGGCTGGGCGATGCTGTTGCAACACCTGACGGACGAGCCGGAGTGGCTCACGCGCCGCCTGGACTTCCCGCGGCCGCATGACTATGCAGTCGAAGGCGCCGCGGGGCTTCTTTACTTCGTCCGGCGGTACTGCGCGAAGATCCTGTACGAGGTCGAGTTCCACGCCGCTGAGGACGTCACGACGATGCGGCGCCGGTACGTCGAGCTACTCGGCGATGCGCTCAAGATCGAGCCCACGTCGGCGAACTACCTGGCGGACATCGACTCCGGCTTCTACGTCTCGTCCTACCTGCGTGCGTGGGCGTTCGAAGCGCAGCTACGGGCCTATCTCCGCGAGAAGTTCGGCAACCGCTGGTTCACGACCCGGGACGCCGGCTCGCTCATCCGCGAGCTCTGGGGCGAGGGCCAACGCCTTCGTGCCGAGGAGATGCTCAACGAGGTCACAGGCTCGACGCTCGAGATGGAGGCTGTCGCAGACCGGGTTCGGGAGGTTCTGACCCAAGCCTGAGGCCCGCCCCGCCCTCTCGTCCTGATCCTTGAATAAACTTTATGCATGGCCAGGACCCGGGTCCTGCTCGTCGGCGCTGCGGGCCGAGACTTTCACAACTTCAACCTCGTTTACCGGGGAGATCCCGAGTACGACGTCGTTGCATTCACGGCGACGCAGATTCCGAACATCGACGGGCGCGTCTACCCGGCGGAGCTTGCCGGCTCCCTCTATCCGGAGGGGATACCGATCCTCCCCGAGTCGGCGCTCGAGGAACTGATCCGCGAACACGAGATCGACGAGGTCGTGTTCGCGTACTCGGACGTCACGCACGAGCACGTGATGCACGTCGGCTCACGCGCGCTCGCTGCGGGCGCGTCGTACCGGTTGCTCTCCCCGCAACTGACAATGCTGCGATCGTCGAAGCCGGTCGTCGCGATCTGCGCCGTCCGCACCGGTTCGGGGAAGAGCCAGACGACCCGCCGGGTCGCGGAGCTGCTGCGCGAGGCGGGGAAGCGCGTTGCCGTGCTCCGGCACCCGATGCCCTACGGCGACCTGACGAAGCAGGCCGTGCAGAGATTCGAGCGCTACGAAGACCTCGACGCCGCCGACGCCACGATCGAAGAGCGGGAGGAGTACGAGCCGCACCTCGCCGAGGGGAACCTCGTCTTCGCCGGGATCGATTACGAGCAGATTCTCCGCCTCGCCGAGCGGGAGGCAGACGTCATTCTCTGGGACGGCGGCAACAACGACACGCCGTTCATCGAGCCGGACATCCACATCGTCGTCGTCGACCCGCACCGCCCCGGTCACGAGCTTCGCTACCACCCCGGCGAGACGAATCTCCGCATGGCGGACGTATGCGTCGTCAACAAGATGGACACTGCGACGCAAGAGGGAATCGATGCGGTCCTCAATTCGATCCGCGAGAACGCTCCCACCGCGAAGGTCGTCCTCGCCGCATCGCCGTTCCTGATCGAGGGCGACCCGGAGGAGATCAGGGGCAAGCGGGTGCTCGCCATCGAGGACG
>VAXU01000174.1 GCA_005885125.1 Actinomycetota bacterium | reverse complement strand
GTCGAATTGCCGGGCATCGGCGTGTTCCCGCTGGAGACCGTCGCCGGTCAGCGGCGGATGATCGGGGACGTCCTGCTCGAGTGCGAGCTCGAGCCGGGGGTGCGGCGAACGGTGGCGGGGTTCGAGAACCATGCGGGGCGGACGCGGCTCGATCCCGGCGCGCTGCCGCTCGGCCGCGTCGTCGCCGGTTTCGGGAACGACGGCGAGAGCGGGTACGAAGGCTGCCGTGTCGGGCGCGCGGTCGGCACCTACCTCCACGGCCCGCTGCTTCCTCGCAACCCGTGGTTCGCGGACTGGCTGCTGGCGCAGGCCATCGCGCACGTGACGGGCGAGGAGCCGACCGAGCTTTCAGCGCTCGCCGACGACCTCGAAGCAGACGCCCATGCCGTCTCCGCGCGCCGAGCCGAAACCCGCGGCGGCCGCTTCTCCTAAGTTCTCTCAGGTACACGCGCGCGCCCCCGCCCACGGGTGGGGCTTACTCCCTCCACCCTCTGCGATCGAGCCTACCGCGGCAGCGCGCGCGTGTCTGTGACCGGCGCGAGCCGAACGTGGATCATTTCGCCCACAGGGCGCCCAGGTAGACGACGGGATCGCCCGGTTGCCAGCGCATGAGGAACCGCTGGATCGGAGGATGCAAGACGACGCCGTCGAGCTCGTTGACTGCGAACAGCCGATGGCCGCGCACGGCGCCGTCCTGCGAGGTCACCGCCTCCAGCGAAACCCCCGTCAGGTCTCCGGCGAAGATGATGTGCACCACGTGCTTCGGCGCGAAGCTCCGCACCGGCGAGATCGAGTCGACGATCGCGACGGGGCCCTCGACCGGAATGTCGTCGTCGATCCCGATCTCCTCGGCGAGCTCACGGTGCAGGGCATCGACCAGACTCTCGCCGGAGTTCACCCCTCCGCCCGGCAAGAGCCAGTACTCGCGCCCCGGCTTCTCGTGTCGGCAGAGCAGCATGCGCCCCCGCCATCGCAGGATCGCCGAGACGCGGATCCGTGGTTCCATCAGTGTGCCGAGGAGCCGAAGCCGCGTACGCCTCGCTCGCTCTCGGGAAGCTCCTCGACCTCGAGCAGCTCGAACTCGGGGACCGGGACGACGACGAGCTGCGCGATGCGCATCCCGCGCTCGATGACGAACGCATCTGCCGCGTCGGTGTTCAGCAGGATGATGCGCAGCTCACCTCGGTAGCCGGAATCGACGAGACCGGGCGTGTTCACGATCGTGATGCCGTGCCGCGCCGCCAGACCGGACCGCGGCTGGACGAAACCTGCGTACCCGTCGGGGATCGCGACGGCGAGGCCTGTGCCGACGACGGCGCGCGCGCCGGGGGCCAGCTCGACGCGCTCGCAGGCCGCGAGATCGAGGCCTGCATCGCCGGCGTAGGCGCGCTCCGGGATGACCGCGTCTGCCCGCAGCCGCCGGATGGCCAGTTCGATCATCGGGCGCGCGTCGCTCGTTCCGAGCGCGCCTCGGCGATCAGGTACGGGGTGAACCGCCTCAGCTCTCGTCTCGGCAGGCGCGCGTGAACGAGGACGCCGTCCTCGTGGTCCTCGCGTGCCTCGATCGGCGCACCGAGCGCGTACAGCTCCGCGAGCTTTCCTCCCTCGTCGTAGGGCAGCAGCAGCCGCACCGGCTCGAAGCGGTCGGCGAACCGGTCGGCAACGCGCGCACGCAGGTCTTCGAGGTTCTGTCCGGTGAGCGCGGACACCTGCACGGCGCCCGGGAACCGATTGGACAGCCGCCGCCGCCGCAGCGGGTCAACCGTGTCGATCTTGTTCACGACGAGCTCGACGGGCAGGTCGTCGGCGCCGATCTCGTGCAGCACCGCCTCGACGGCGGCCACCTGTTCGTCGAGCCGCTCATCGGAGACCGACGCGTCGACGACGTGCAGGACGAGGTCGGCCACGAGCGTTTCCTCGAGGGTCGCCGCGAACCCCTCCACGAGTTGGGTCGGGAGCCGGCGGATGAAACCGACGGTGTCCGTGACGAGATACCTGCGGCCGTCGAAGTCGAATCCGCGCGTCGTCGGGTCGAGTGTCTCGAACAACCGATTTTCGACCGACACGTCGGCGCCGGTGAGCGCATTCAGGAGCGTTGACTTCCCGACGTTCGTGTAGCCCGCGAGCGCAACGGTCGGCGTCTCTGCGCGGCGGCGCTCCTTGCGCCGGATGTCGCGCTGCTTGCGGAGCTCCTCGAGCCGGCGGCGAAGGAGGGTGATCCGGCGCCGGGCGAGCCTGCGGTCCGTCTCGAGCTGCGACTCACCGGGGCCGCGTGTCCCGACACCGCCGCCGAGCCGCTCGAGGTGCTGCCACAGCCCTCGCATGCGCGGAAGGTTGTACTCGAGCTGCGCCAGCTCGACCTGCAGCTTGCCCTCCGAGCTGGTCGCGTGCTGGGCGAAGATGTCCAGGATCAGCTGCGTCCGGTCGACGACCCGCGCCTGGAGGGCGTCCTCGAGCGTCCGCTGCTGAGCGGGCTCGAGCTCGTCGTCGACGACGAGCACCTCCGCGCCCGCGTCCTCGTACGCACCTTTGAGCTCCGCGAGCTTGCCCTTCCCGAGGTAGGTCCGGCGCTCCGGCCGAGGCCGATGCTGAACGAGCTCGCCGATCGGCTCGACGAGGGCTGTGCGCGCGAGTTCCCGCAGCTCGGCCAGCTCCAGCTCGGGATCGACTCCCTGGGCCAGCACGGCGGCGATGAACCCGCGCTCCAGCGCGGGGTCCGGCTGGCGTGGGCTCACGTAACGGATTATGCCGTTGCCGGGCAGAATCCGGCCAGATCGTGAACCTCTCTCCAGCCCTTCGCGCCACCGGCACGTATCCGTTCGTCAAGCTCGAGCGGGCCAAGCGGCGCCTCGCCGCTCAGGGCGTCGACCTGATCGACTTCGGCAAAGGCGACCCGATGGAGGCGACCGATCCCGCGATCCGGCAGGCGTTGGTCGACGCGCTGGAGGAGCGGCTGGGATATCCGCTCGCCGAAGGGCTCCCCGAGCTGAGAGCCGCCGTCGCGCAGTGGTGTGGGCGCCGGTTCGGCGTCGAGCTGAGCCCCGAAGAGGAAATCGTCCCGACGTACGGATCGAAGGAAGCGATCTTCCTGCTCGCGCAGGTCGTGATCGACCGCGACTCGGACAAGCGTCTCGTCCTGACCACCGAGCCCGGCTATCCGGTTCCCGACCGGGGCGCTGCGTTCGCCGGCGCCGACGTCGAACAACTGCCGCTCAGCGAGCGGAACGGGTTCCTGCCGGATCTCGACGCGGTCGGGGACGACACGTGGGAGCGCGTCGCGATCGTCTGGATCAACTATCCCAACAACCCGACGGGAGCCGTCGCTCCGCTCGACTTCCTGGCGCGACTGGCACAGCGCTCACGCGAGCACGACTTCCTGGTCGCAGCGGACGAGGCGTACACGGAGCTCTGGTTCGACGAACCGCCCCACTCGGCGCTCGAGGTTCGCGAGCACGGGAACGTCGCGGCTTTCAACACGCTCAGCAAGCGCTCGTCGATGACCGGTTACCGGTCGGGGTTCGTCGCCGCGGACGCGGAGCTGATCGACGCGCTGAAGCAGTTCGGCCCCTCGGTAGGGACGGCACCGCAGGAGTTCGTCCAGCGCGCTTCGATCGTCGCGTGGGGAGACGAGACGCACGTCGAGCGCGTGCGCGACATCTACCGTCGCAAGCGCGACGTCCTTCTGCCCGTTCTCCAGTCGAAAGGCATTCGCGTCGCGGGCAGCGTCGCCACGATGTACCTGTGGCTCGAGGTACCCGGCGACGAGAGCTCGGAGGAGTTCGCGGCACGCCTCCTCGAGCGTGGCCTGATCGTGTCGCCAGGCTCGTTCTTCGGCCCAGCCGGCGAGGGGTACTGGCGGATGGCGCTCGTCGCAACCGAGGAGGAGTGCCGGCGCGCGGCGGCGATCCTCGAGGAGATCCTGTGAACGCCGAGCGGGTCGAGGAGATGATCGCAGCGCTCGACCGGGGCGAAGTGCGCGTAGCCGAGCCGGACGGCGACGAGTGGCGCGTCAATGGAGAGGCCCAGGAGGCGATCCTCGAGTACTTCCGCCTGCGGCAGATGGAGCCGCAGGAAATCGGGCCGTTCGAGTACCACGACAAGATTCCGCTGAAGCACGACTACGAGAAGCTCGGAGTGCGGGTCGTCCCGCCCGCGGTGGCGCGCTACGGATCGTTCCTGTCGCCCGGCGTCGTGATGATGCCGAGCTACGTGAACATCGGCGCGTGGGTCGGGCCGCGGACGATGGTCGACACCTGGGCGACGGTCGGCTCCGGCGCGCAGATCGGCGCGGACGTGCATCTCGCGGGCGGCGTCGGCATCGGCGGCGTGCTCGAGCCGCCCGGCGCTCGTCCCGTCATCGTCGAGGACGGCGCATTCGTCGGCTCGCGCTGCATCCTCACTGAAGGAGTCCGGATCGGCGCCGGCGCCGTTCTCGGACCAAACGTGTCGCTGACGGCGACCGTGCCGATCATCGACGTCACC
>VAXU01000173.1:6079-10500 GCA_005885125.1 Actinomycetota bacterium | reverse complement strand
TGGAGGTAAAGAGCCTCTACCGCGAGCCCGAGCGGCAGGAAATCGACTGGGGCGCGCTCGAGCTGATCGACGTGTTCCGCATCTACAGCTCCGGCCCGTCCGAGACGGTCGCGCTCCGCGGTCTCGATCTGCGCGTCGAGCCGCGCGAGCTCGTTGCGGTCTTCGGGCCGTCGGGATCGGGAAAGAGCACGATGCTCCAGCTCGCGGGCGGGCTCGACCAGCCTTCCGCCGGCGAGGTGCGCGTGTTCGGCCGGCCGCTCGGCCGCCTCGACGAGGACGAGCTCGCCCATTACCGGGCGCGCGACGTTGCGATCGTGTTCCAGAGCGGCAACCTGTGGCCGTGGCTCTCGGCCCGCGAGAACATTGCGCTCGCGCTGCGGCTCGCCGGTGCGCCGACAGCGCGCGCCGACGACGCGCTTGCTGGGTTCGGGCTCGGGAAGCGCGGCCGGCAGCGCGCAGGAGCACTGTCCGGCGGAGAGCAGCAGCGTGTGGCGATCGCGGCGGCGGCCGCGCGGCGCGCGCGGCTCGTGCTCGCGGACGAGCCTACCGCCGAGCTCGACGAGCGGAACGAGGAGATCGTGCTCGACGCGCTCGTCCGGCTCCGCGACGAGAGCGACAGCACTGTCGTGGTCGTGACGCACTCGCGACGCGTCGCCGAGCGGGCCGACCGCGTCGTCGAGCTCCGCGACGGAAGGGTCGCAGCGTGACGGTACTCGCCGCGGTGCGCGGCGTCTCCGTCGTGTACGGCCGGGGCGAGGCGGAAGTCCGCGCCCTCGACCGTGTCGATTTCGAGGCCCAGGAGGGCGAGACGGTCGCCCTGCTCGGACGTTCTGGGTCGGGCAAGACGACGCTCCTACACGCGCTCGGCGGCCTGCTCGCGCCGACGGAAGGAACCGTCGAATGGAAGGGGACGTCGCTCGTGTCCCTCGACGCCGCCGCCCGCGGCGACCTGCGTCGGCACGGCATCGCCTACGTCTTCCAGGGCGCGAACCTCCTGCCGCACTTCACCGCCTTCGAGAACGTCGCGTTCGCGGCACGCGGGGTTGACGCGCAGCGTCCCGAAGAGCTGCTGCTGCTCGTCGGTCTGGGTGCTCGGTTCGACCATCTTCCGGGAGAGCTCTCCGGAGGCGAGCAGCAGCGCGTCGCACTCGCGCGCGCGCTCGCGCAGCAGCCGGAGCTCCTCCTGTGCGACGAGCCGACCGGACACCTGGACTCCGACACCGGCGAGCGTGTGCTCGACCTGATCGACGTGCTCCAGCGCGAGTTCGGCTTCGCGCTCGTCGTTGCGACGCACGACCCGGACGTTGCGGCCCGCCTCGACCGCGCGGTCGAGATGCACGACGGCCGGATCGCCCGCGAGCAGGTGGCCGCATGATCGCGCTCGCCCGCTTCGCGATCGCCGGTCTCCTTCGAGCGCCGCTGCGCGCGTTCGTCCGAGTGCTGGTGCTCGCCGCCTCGTCGGCGCTGCTCGGCGCCATGGTTCTGTTCGTCGGTCACTCGCTCCACACGATGACCGCGAGCGCCGTGCAGAGCGTGCCGCTCGACTGGCAGGGGCCCGTGACGACGGCCGCAGCTGCGAAACGCGTCGCTCCCGGAGTCGCGCAGCAGCCGGGGATCCAGGAAGCCGTGCCGGTGGCGACCGCGCCGTTCGCAGGAACGTCGCACACCGCCGCGGTTGGGACGATTCGTGCGGGCGCCGGAGCTCTTCTCGCCGTCCCGCCGGGCTACACGTCGCATATCCAGACCTTCCGTTTCCTTCGCGGCTCGATGAAGCCGGGCGCGATCGTGCTCGACCAGCAGCTTGCCGCGACACTCCAGGCACAGCCGGGCGACACGATCTCCCTCATGCCGAGGCAGGGCGTAAAGCCGCTTCGGCTTCCCGTCTCCGGCATCGCGATCGTGACGGCGCCCGACGTCCTGTTCCAGCCGCTGAACCCACTCTCCGGCCCTGCGCCCGCGCAACCGCCCGCCAACGTCGCCGTCCTGCCGCTCGCGACGTTCGAGCGTCGCGTCGCGCCGTTGCTTCGCTCGGTCGGAGCCGCGACACCCAGCGCCGCGGCGGTTCCCGGGACGTTGGCCGGCACGCAGTGGCAGGTGCAGGTGCAAGTGGATCCGCGCGCGCTGACCGGCAGCCCCGCTCACGCGCTCGGCGCGGCGACGCACCTTCGCAACCGTGTCGAGCGCTCGCTGCCTGGACAGGTGCAGTTCGTCGACAACCTTGCGGACGGTCTCAACTCGGCTGCCGGCGATGCGCTGTACGCGGAGACGTTGTACATCCTGCTCGCGGTGCCCGGCGCGCTCGTCGCGCTCGGCCTCGCATATCTGGCTGCGCTCGGCACCGTCGACCGCGACCGTCGCGACCTCGCCCTTCTGCGCGCGCGCGGCGCAGCCCGCCGGGTCCCACACGCGGTCGGTCTCAGCGGCGCGCTGATCGGCGCGACGTTCGGCGTCTGCGTCGCGATCGCGTTCGTCGGCGCATTCGTCGCGCGGATGGCAGCGAGCGTGGTTGCGTTTCGAGGTGCCGTCGCGGAGGCGCGGACGGGCGCGAAGCGTCCGCGGACGCCTCTCTGGCAGCGGCTGTACGTCGACGTTGCCGCGCTCGTCGTCAGCGGCCTCGTGTACTGGCTGACGGCGCGAAACGGTTTTTCCGCCGTCGTCAGTCCCGACTCGAACCCGACGCTGTCGCTCTCCGTGTACATGTTTCTCGCGCCGGCACTCCTCTGGCTCGGCGTCGCGCTCCTGCTCGTCCGGCTGCGCGGCAGCGTGTTCGCCTGGTTGACCGCACGCGCCGCCGGCAAGCGCGCGTCGACGCTGCGCGGTTTCCTGCTCGCGAGCGCGTCGAGACGTGCCGCCGCCGTCAACCGAGGGCTGCTGCTCGTCGGCCTGTTGCTCGCATTCGGCGTGGAGCTCGGCATCTTCTCTGCGACCTACGACCAGCAGGTGCGGATCGACGCGCAGCTGACTCTCGGCGCGGACGTGGTCGCGACCGCGCCACCCGGTGTCATCTCGTCGCACGGGCTGGAGCGGCGCGTAGCCCGCCTTCCCGGCGTCGCCGCGACGACCCCCGTGGATCACACCTACGCCTACGTAGGGCCGGACCTCCAGGACACGTTCGGCATCGACACTCCGACGGTGGGGAAAGCGACCGGCCTGCGCGACTCGTACTTCCTTGGCGGCACCGCAGCGCAGACGATCGGCCGGCTGCAACGGACGCGTGACGGAATCCTCGTTTCCAAGGAGACGATCACGGACTACTCACTCGGCGTCGGCGACCTGCTGAAGTTGCGCGTCCTCGACAAGAACACCGGCCGTTTCCACGTCGCGCTGTTCCACGTCGTCGGCATCGTGCAGGAGTTCCCCTCGGCGCCGCGCGACTCGTTCATGGTCGCGAACAGGCCGTATCTCCAATCGGTGACGCACGATCCCGGACCGAACGTGCTGTTCATCAAGGCGAACGGGGATCCGATCACGGTCGCGCACCGCGTTGCGGCAGCGACGCGGCAAGACGGGGCGATCGTCAAGAACATCCGCCAGCAGACCGCGCAGACGGTGAGCTCGATCACGACCGTCGACCTGAGCGGCATCAGCCGGATCGAGGAAGCGTTCGCGATCGGCCTTGCAGCCGCGGCGATGATCCTGCTCGTCGCCGTCGGGATGGCGGAGCGTCGGCAGGAGCTCGCGACGATGGCGGCAGTCGGCGCGAGCACGCGTGAGGTCGCTGCGTTCCTTTGGACCGAGGTCGCCCTCGTGCTCGTCGCCGGGCTCGCACTCGCGGCGTTCCTCGGCTGGCTGCTCGCGGAGATGCTCGTCGCGCTGCTGCAGCACGTGTTCGATCCTCCGCCGGACCATCTCGCTGCGCCGTGGCTCTTCCTCGGCTCGCTGGCGGGAGCCACGGTTGTCGGTGCGCTGCTCGCGGCGTTCGCCGCCCGGCGTGGAATCGCCCGTCTGCCGCTCGGGGCCATACTTCGAGAGGAGTGAACGGCGCGACAATCCTTCTCGTCGAGGACGACACGCAGCTATGTGAACAACTGGTGCGCGGCCTGACCGAGGAGGGGTTCGAAGCGCGCTCGGTGAGGACAGGTGCGGCGTCGCTCGAGTCGGTGGCCGAGCGGCAGCCTGACGCGCTCATCGTCGACATCGGCCTTCCGGACACGGACGGCCGCGATCTCGTCCAGGCGCTTCGAGCGCGCGGCGTCAACGCGCCGGTTCTCTTTCTCACTGCACGCGACGCGCTCGTCGACCGGCTCGCCGGGTTCGACGCGGGCGGCGACGACTACGTGACGAAACCGTTTGCGTTCGCGGAGGTCGTGTCGCGGCTGAACGCCCTGTTGCGCCGTGCAGGCGTCGACGGCGCCGTCGAAGGCGCCGGCCTGCGGCTCGACCCGGTCACGCACGAGGTTATGGCGGGAAAGGAGACCGTC
>VAXU01000173.1:0-6060 GCA_005885125.1 Actinomycetota bacterium | reverse complement strand
TCTCGTGCGTGCTGGTTGGGCCTACGGATCGATCGTCAGCGACAACGCGCTCGACGTCTACGTCGCGCGGCTGCGGCGAAAACTGCGCACAGTCGGCGACGCGCCGGGAATCCACACGGTGCACGGCGTCGGATACCGGATCGAATGAGGATCCGCACACGCCTGCTGCTCGTAGTCGTCGCGTCAGTTGCGGTTGCGCTGGTGGGCTTGATCGTCGCGTTCAACCTCGTCCTCGGCGCGTCGCTCTCGCACAACGCGCGCGACCGCGCCCGCTCGCGCGCCACGACGGCGCTCGGCGCGCTGCACGTCGTCAACGGCAAGCTCGAGGTCGGCGAGGCCCTCGACGCCGGAGCAGCCGAGCTCCCGCTCTGGATCTTCGCGGGCAACCGCGCGCTCGAGGCTCCGCCGATTGCGCCTGCCGTCACGGACGCAGCGCACCGATTCACCACGCGCGGCGCAGGATTCCTCGACGCGCCGCGCGACCTCCGACTCTACGGCGCACCCGTCGTCGCGCAGGGTCGGCGAGTGGGAACCGTCGTCGCCGGCGTGTCGCTCGCGCCGTACGAGGAGACGCGCAGAACCGCGCTGTTCGCATCGCTCGCGCTCGGCGCGCTGCTGCTCGCTCTCGTCGCCGGCGGTGCGCGTTGGCTCCTGGGTGCCGCTCTGCGTCCCGTCGCGCGCATGACGAGCCAGGCGGACGCGTGGAGCGAGCGCGACCTCGACGGCCGGTTCGGGCTCGGCGAGCCCCGCGACGAGCTTACTCAGCTCGCGGCCACGCTCGACCGGCTGCTCGACCGGCTGGCAGCAAGCCTGCGACGGGAGCAGCGCTTCTCCGCCGAGCTGTCGCATGAGCTCCGGACGCCGCTGGCACGGATGCTCAACGAGGTGGAGCTCGCGCTGCGTCGCGAGCGCACGTCCTCCGAATACGCGCAGGCGTTGCGCGTCGTCGAACAGAACGCGCGAGAGCTGGCCCGCACCGTGGATGCGCTCGTGGCGGCGGCGCGGCTCGAGACCGGAGGCGCACGCGGAACAGCCGACGCGTACCAGGCCGCGGAACACTCCGTCGAAGCGTTTTCGTCGCTTGCGGCCGAACGAGATCTCGAGCTTCGCGCGGACCCGCCGCCGCATCCGATCCGAGTCGGCGTCGAGGCCGAGCTGGTCGAGCGGATCCTGCAGCCGCTCGTCGAGAACGCGTGCCGGCACGGGAGGACGGCGGTACGCGTGTCCGTCCGTCGGGAAGGCGGAAGCGTCCGCTACGTCGTCCGGGACGACGGGCCGGGCGTCGCGCAGTCGGACCGCGAACGCATCTTCGATCCCGGCGTCCGCGGCGACACGAACGGCGGCGGCGCCGGCCTCGGCCTCGCCCTGGCGCGGCGCCTCGCGCGCAGCGCGCAAGGGGACGTGACGGTTGCCTCCGGTGACGGCGGTGTCTTCGAGTTGCGTCTGCCCGCAGCGTGACTTCGAACGGCAGCGAAGGCGACTCCGGCGCGCCGCCACCGAATCGGCTTCAGCAGCGGCGCGAACGGAGCGCACGACCCATCGCGGTGCGGTCGTCGCGCACCTGCCGCGACCGCTCTCCGACCTGGCGGCGGCCTCGATCGGGCACACGGTCTACATCGTCGGGGGGTACGACGGCCGGGCTCGGCGCGCGGAGATCTACCGCACGACGGACGGACGGCTTTTCTCGCTCGCCGGACGCCTGCCCGTGGGTCTGCGCTATCCCAAGCCCGGCGTCACGCCGGCGATGCCGTTCCGGTTCGACGACGACGCGTTCTTCGGCCCGCACCGCGATCGCGTCATCTCCAATCAGGAGGACCAGCACACGATCGAGGTCATCTCTTTTCCCGGCGGAAGACTCCTCTGGCGGTATGGCCGGGTCGACATTGCAGGCTCCCGTCCTGGTTACCTGCACACGCCCGACGACGCGTACCTGCTCAAGAACGGGCTGATCACCGTCGCCGATGCCTACAACTGCCGTGTGCTGTTCCTCTCGCGGTCGCATGCAATCGTGCGGCAGTACGGGACGGCGAGCGTCTGCAGACACAACCCGCCGGCGGAGCTCGGCCCGATCAACGGGGCAACGCCGCTTCCCGACGGCGGAACGCTCGTCAGCGAAATCAACGGGTCCTGGGTCGACAACATCGGGCCGAACGGCCGTCTCCGGTGGGCAGTGCAGGCGCCGGTGTCGTATCCATCCGATCCGCAACCGCTCGGTCCGAACCGGATTCTCATCGCGGACTACGCGCGGCCCGGACACGCGATCATCATGACCAGGTCGGGCCGCGTGCTCTGGCGTTACGGTCCGTCGTCCGGTCCCGGTGAGCTGAATCATCCGTCGCTGGCGGCGCGAATCGCCCCCGGGCTGATCGCAATCAACGACGATTACCGTCACCGCGTCGTTCTTATCAGCATCCGAACGAGGCGAATCGTGTGGCAGTACGGTCACACCGACGTTCCCGCGCGGAGGCCCGGGTACCTGAACACCCCCGATGGTCTCGACCTTCTTCGGACCGCAGACGCCCAGCGGCGTCCCGTCGTGCGATCGCTGCTGTCGGCCCGGAAGCAGCAGGGATCGCTCGTCACGTCGCCCGGCCAACCCGCAGGCGCGGCATCCCTCGCTTGCGTTGGCGCCGTACCGACTCCGCGGACCGGTGGAGCGCGAGATCGCCGTACGGGCCGGGACCAGGGTCGTGATCGCGGGTGGCCTCGACGCGGCGCAACATTCGACGCGCGGTGTCTTTCGTCTTGACCCGACGTCAGGAAGGCTGTTGACGCTCGGAACGGTGCCCCAGGTGTTCCACGACGCGGCGGGAGCGCTGCTCCGGGGGAAGCTCTTCGTCTTCGGGGGCGGCGCGAGTCAAAGCAGTGCGGCCGTCCAGGAGTTCGTTCTCCGCACCCATCGCGGTGCGGTCGTCGCGCACCTGCCGCGACCGCTCTCCGACCTGGCGGCGGCCTCGATCGGGCACACGGTCTACATCGTCGGGGGGTACGACGGCCGGGCTCCGCGCGCCGAGATCTACCGCACGACGGACGGACGGCTTTTCTCGCTCGCCGGACGCCTGCCTGTGGGTCTGCGCTATCCCGCCGTGGCAGCGATCGGAGGACGACTCGTGGTTGCGGGCGGTATGGGCGCTGCCGGGCCGACGGACGCCGTGTACGTCTTCGACCCCGCCACTGGGCGCACTGGACTGCTCGGCCGGCTGCCGTCCGCGCTCGGCCACGCGAGTGCGGTCATGCTCGGACACGCCGTCTACGTCATCGGTGGAACAGGAACGCGCGGCCGGACCGTCGGTGCGGTAACGAAGATCGACGTCGTCAAGCGCACGATCGTTCCGACCGCGCTCGTGGCACGTGTGTCGGATGCCGCTGCAGCCGTCGTCGGGAACCGAGCTCTCATCGTCGGTGGAGCCACTGACGGTCGCGCCGTGGCAACAGTTCGCGAGCTCACGATGCGCTAGTGACGGGTGCGCGGCGCCCGGCTGGGCACGTAGATGAACACGGCACCGGCGGGACGGATGTCTTTCCGAATGTCGAACGTGTAGGGCGTGGTGGCACTCGTGCTCGGCAGGTTGTACTCGCCGACGTCGAACCTCCCGTTCGGTTCGACCCCGGTTACGTAGGCCACGTGGCCGAACGGCCGCCCGATCTTGGGCCAGACCGCCACCGCCCGCGCGTGCGGGACTGTTCCGAGGGAGAGTCGTGCGAGCCGCGCGACGTGCGGCCAGTTCCACGCGTCCATTGCGCCGCGAATGAACCAGTCTGTTCGCTGGCCGTTCGCCCGCAGCGCCCACGCGACGTACGAGGTGCAGTTGCACACGTACATGCCCCACGTGTCGACGACGTCTGCGTATCCCGCTCCTGGGCAGCGAGACGCGTAGGGATAGCCGTCAACGACAACACGTCCAGCGGCAGAGCCGGGGACCAGCGGCGCATCGGAGCCGCCGAGCCCGAGCGCGAACGCCGCGCTACCGACGACGAGAACGAGGACGAGCGCGCTCGGCGGAGCCGGCATGGTGGAAGTATCGCGGGGCGGAGACGAGCCGAGCAGGGGCGGAGGGACTCGAACCCCCGGCCTACGGTTTTGGAGACCGCCGCTCTACCAACTGAGCTACGCCCCTGGGTTCGGCAGGGAATTGTAGCCGGGCGGTTTCAGACATCCTTTGCGCGTGGCCAAGAGCGGACAACGGCGCGCTCTCGGTGCGCTCTTTTCCTTGCTCGCGCTCGCATTTGCGGGCATCGCGTACGCCGCGCTCTCGAGCGACGCCGGCCAGGCACGGCGGATCGTCGTCGCCGCCGCGGCCGCCGCACTTGCCCTGTGGCTTGCCTCACTCGCGCTTCGTGCGCTGAGGTAGGCCGAAAGACGCCGTATCCTCTCTCTCCGTGGCCGAGGTCGAGGACACCCAGACCCTGTGGCGCCAATACCGCGCCAACCCGGACGCGAAGGCGCTCCGGGATCGGCTGATCCTCACGTACGCGCCGCTCGTGAAATACGTCGCGGGGCGGCTCGGCTCCGGCCTGCCGGCGCACGTCGACGATGACGACCTGATCTCCTACGGGCTGCTCGGCCTGATCGGGGCGATCGAGCGCTACGACCCGGACCGCGACGTCAAGTTCGAGACGTACGCGATCGCGCGCATCAAGGGCTCGATCATCGACGAGCTGCGAGCGATGGACTGGGTTCCGCGCTCCGTCCGCGCCCGCGCCCGCGACATCGAGCGTGCGATCGCGGAGCTCGAGCGCAAGCTGCACCGCGCGCCGAACGACGAGGAGATCGCAAAGAAGCTCGGCATCACGGAAGAGGAGCTCGAGGACAGCCTGACGGACATCTCCCGTTCGTCGATCGCCGCGCTCGACGAGCTCTGGACCGTGAGCACGGGCGGGGGCGACCAGGTGGCACTAATCGACACGATCGAGGACACCGAGGCGCCCGATCCGCAGGGGTCTCTCTCGCAGACGGAGATGAAGGAAGCCGTCGGCGAGGCGATCGCGCGGCTGCCCGAGCGAGAGAAGCTCGTCGTCACGCTCTACTACTACGAGGAGCTGACGCTGCGCGAGATCGGCGAGGTCCTCGGCGTGACCGAGTCGCGAGTCTCGCAGCTCCACACGAAGGCGATCCTCCGCCTCAAGGCCCGTCTGGCGGGCGGAACCCGGGCGGCGCTGGAGGGCTAGCTCGTTAGGATGGCGGCGCAAACCGCGTCGCCGGGAGGGATTCAGGGCATGGCAGTGGAGCCGGGGAAGATCCGCAACGTCGCCGTCGTCGGCCATCGTGGGACGGGCAAGACGTCGCTCGTCGAAGCGATGCTGTTCCAGGGAGGTGCGACGAACCGACTCGGCACCGTTGAGTCCGGCTCGACCGTCAGCGACTGGGATGAGGACGAGCAGAAGCGCCAGATGTCCCTCGCCGCGACCATCTGCCACCTCGACTGGCAGGAGCGGAAGATCAATCTCATCGACACGCCGGGCGACGCCGGGTTCCAGGGCGACGCGATCGCGGCGCTGCGGATCGTCGAGGGCGCGCTCTTCGCGGTCAGCGGCGTGATGGGCGTGGAGGTGCAAACGTCACGTCAGTGGCAGCGCGCGGAGCAGCATGGACTCTCACGCGTGGTGTTCGTGAACATGCTCGACCGGGAACGCGCCGACTTCTTCCGGGCGCTCGCGGCGCTGCGCGAGCAGCTGTCCGACAAGTGCGTTGCGGTGCACGTTCCGATCGGTGCCGAACACGAGCTGACGGGAATCGTCGATCTGCTCCACATGAACGCGTACATGGATCCGGGCGGACAGCGCGAGAGCGGACCGACGGAGATCCCGGCTGAGATGCAGGACCAGGTGAACGAGTATCGCGAGAAGCTCCTCGACGCGGTGGTCGAGACGGACGAGGGATTGATGGAGCGCTATCTGGACGGGCAGGAGCTGAGCGTCGAGGAGGTCGCGCACGCGCTGAAAGAAGCCGTTACGCGCGGCGAGGTGTTTCCAGTCGCGTGCGGCGTCGCTTCGAAGAACCTCGGCACGACGGCGCTGCTCGACCTGCTCGTCGAGGGCGTGCCGTCGCCGGCGAAGAAG
>VAXU01000172.1 GCA_005885125.1 Actinomycetota bacterium | reverse complement strand
CCATCGCCCGCCGACGCGATCCGGAGGGAGCGGTCGGGCGAAGACATCTCCGTCGTCTCGCTCGCGGGCGAGCACGACCTCCACACGGCTCCAAAGGTGCAGGAGGAGCTTCGTAGCGTGATCGCGGCCGGCGCTAGGGCCATCGTTGTCGATCTGACGGAGACGACCTTCTTCGACTCGACGATGCTGCATGTGCTTCTGAGCGTGCGCAACGAACTCCGCGACGGGGAGCGGCTTCTGCTCGTAACCAACGACGCGACAGAGAGGGTCTTCGAGATTGCCGGGGTCGACCGCTTCTTCGATTTCTATCCCTCACGTCGCGCCGCAGAGGAGGAGGCGCGATCCCGATGACCACGACGAGTGAGCAAGTCCGGGACAGCGGGAGTGGGACACGTCGAGGCGGCCCCGACAGACCGACTCTCTGCTTTTTCTATTTGCCGACCTCGGGACCGTCACGACGGGTTGAGGCCTTCCTCGCTCAAGTGCTGCAGCGGCGGCAGAACCATAAGGCGTTCTCTGTGCAGCGAGTCAACTGCGACGAGCATCCCGAGCTCGTCGAACGCTTCGCGATCAAGCACATGCCGACCTTGATCGTGATCGAGAATCGCAAAGTGTCGGGGCGGCTCGAAGGCTCCTGCGGTTGCCGTCAGATCGAGAAGCTCCTCGAGCCGTGGCTCAACCATCAAGCCGATCGCGGGTCGGTCGAGAACGGATCGGGATCGCCTGTCCACGATGTTGCTTCGGTCGAGGGCAATTCGAACGAGAGCCTCGGCGAGGCTCGCATCCATGCCTCACGGGACGGGAGCAGCCAAACTGCATACACGCGTGTCGGTCTCCGCTTGCCTGCGCGCCTCTCTTTCGAGCGTTGGAAGGCACTCGGACGACAGATCGGGAGCATCGCCACCGCCTCCGGCTGGTGGCTGGGAGACTGGGCCTCCTACGGCGAGGGCAGCTACGGCGAGAAGTACAAGCAGGCAATCGCAGTCACCGGTTTCGACTATCAGACCCTTCGCAACTACGCTTGGGTGGCAGGCCGCTTCGACGTGTCCCGCCGGCGGGACAAGCTCAGCTTCGCCCACCATGCGGAAGTGGCGGCGCTACCCGAGGAAGAGCAGGACGAATGGCTCGACCTTGCCGAGAGAAGCCGCTGGTCGCGCAACGAGCTCCGTGCTCGTCTGAGAAACGAGAAGCGCGCCCGGATTCCCTCCGGCGTGGAGCAGCTGCGGCTGAACGTCGAGGCTGCGCGAGTCGAGCGATGGAGGGCCGCAGCAGAGGCCGAGAGCCTGGACTTGACGGAATGGCTCGTCGCCGCGGCCGACGATGCTGCTCAGTGTCTCGTTCCGTCGGTTGCCGGCGATGGAGCGCGAGCTGGCAGACGACCGACCAGAACAGCGAGAGCCGGAAAGCAGGGCGCTCGCGCCGCCTGAACTCGCGAGGTGGAAGGATCCCGCGAGCGGGGAGGCCTCGTGCGCGGGCGGACAGCGCTATTCGCGGCATGCTCGCGCTGGCAGCACTGCGTCGCAAGCGGCCTACGGCGAGCGCAGTCCGGCCCGCTCTCAGGCCTCTCTTGACTTTTCACAGCGGCCACGTCGGCGAATACGTCGCCTGACTCGAGTCGAAGCGGAGCTAGGGGTGAACAATCGCGTTAGGGACGACAGGGCACTCAGCCTCGGTGTCGGTTACTTGATCGTCTTGTCCTCACGTCCGCCCCTCGGTCATCGGTCTCGACACTCCCGCCTCGAAGCTCGGCGCAGTAACCACCGACGACTTCCGGATGGTCGACCGAGACGTCCGCCGCGCGTTCGTTGCGGGGACGGTCTTGGGTTCACCCCAATTGCAACGGCTTTCGCGCAGTCGCGGATACGTGACGTTGCATGCCTGCACGGATTGCGAATCGCTGCAAGGATGATCGTGTCGAACTCAGCGCTGCTTCCGCGCTCAGATCCGGCGATACCGCGCGTCGGCAAGCGAGTAGATGCCGAAGCCGACCAGTCCGGTGGCGACGACGCCGAGCACGTACGGACCGTAGGAAGCGTTGGCGAGCTTCGCGAGCGCTCCGTCGAGCCCGACTGCTTTGTTCGGGTTGAACTCGACTGCTGCCTTGACGAGGAAGACACCGACGAGGCTGAAAACGACTGCGCGCGCGACATGGCCGACCGATGCGATCGACTCGAACCATGTCTGAACCGCTGGATCCATTTCGTCGGTCTTCGAATCCTTTAGGAAGTCCCGACTGACGCCGCGGTAGGCCTGGTAGAGGCCGACCCCGATCATGAGCATCCCTGCGGCTCCGACCAGCCAGGTGCCGGCGGTCCATCCGAACAGGTCCGCTGTTGTCTTGTGCGATGTGCTCGAGCCGCTGCGCGAGCTCAGCAGAATCTCGACCGCGAGCGCGCAGAGGCCTGCGTAGGCGATGCCGCTTCCGAGCGCTGCGATCCGGTCGGCGGTGCTGTCGGAGCCTTCGGAACCATGGCCGAGCGCCGCGTGGAACAGCCGCCACAGGGCGTAGCCCGCGAGCGCGATTGTGACGAGGACGAGCAGCGCATGCCCAAACGGCTGGTGTGCGATCGCTCTCAACGCACCCTGCTGATTGGCGGCGGTACCGCCGCTGCCCATCGCGAGCTTCCAGGCGAGGATGCCGATGATCACGTATACGAGGCCGCGCGCGATGAAGCCGGCCCGGGCCAGCCACTCGAAACGTTTGCTTCGCACGATGTTCTCTGCACCACCTCGGGCGCTGGGCACGAGGTCGAGTTTCGACAGGTTCGCCATGGACTACCCGTCCACGAGCAAGCCGTTGAGGGGGCCGAGCAGCCCGCGCGAGCGGGGCGAGACCTGCTCCAGGCGGACGAGGCGGTGCGCCGGCGGACGACCCTCCTGAATCCGCGCGAGCTCCGCTTCGGCCCGAGGTCGCCAACACTCGTCGACGAGCTCGTGGACCGGCAGCTCGAGCTCCGACTCGTCGCATTCGAGATGCTCGGCCCATAGGCGCATTCGCACCGCCCGCACGAGCTTTTCATCGATTACGACGACGTTCATTTCGGTGTCGTTGAACAGTGAGTGCTCGTTGAGATTGGCCGAGCCGATCGTCAACCAGCGGTCGTCCACGATCCCGATCTTCGCGTGTACGTAGACGCCGCTGGCGGGCTTCGTCCCGGGCTGGTAAAGCGTGCAGGCGAGGAACCGATTGCGACCCTCGTCGGCGTCGATCAGCACGCCGAGCTGCCCGCGAGTGTCCTCGCGGCCGTTGTTCGGGCGTGCTGGGAGCACGACGATAAGGCGGAACTCGTCGCTGGGCGGTGTCTTGAGCTTGCTAGTGAGGACCTCGACGATCTCGGGTGACCAGAGGAACTGACTCTCGAGGTAGATGAAGCGCTGTGCGCTCGTGAGCGCCGAGAGATATGTCTCGGCGATGGTGAAGTCGCCGGCCGGAAGCGCTTCGTAGACGTGTTCGGGGACCGTTCGCACGACCTGGACGTCGAGCGCTCCCGCCTCGGCGGGCGCTTCCGTCTGCGGTAGCGATTCGCCGGTTACCTCGCGCCAGCGCAAGGCGAAGTGAGCGGCGACGTCCGCGACCGCGGGCCCGCGCAGCAGTGCGGTTGCGTCGTGCCAACCGTGCGACCCGCGCGCGGGATGGTCGCGCGTGTCGTAGCGGTCGCCGTCGAGCGTCGTCAGGTCGATACCGCCGACGAAGGCGAGATCGCCGTCGATGATCACGAGCTTCTCGTGGTGGCAGTGCATCGGCCGCTCGTGCGCGTCGAGCCCGTGGCGGATGCGTGTGCCGCCGGTGAGCCGTTCGAGTGTGTGGCGCACGTCCCTGCGGTCTGGCCGGAAGAGCGGTAGTGGAGCGCCGGCCCAGGCGAGCAGACAGACGTCGACGCGCTCGGCGGCGTCGGCGAGCAGCTCCCGCAGCGAACGTCCGCGCTCCTCGAGTTGGAAGTCGGGCGAGAAGTGCCAGCCAGCGAGATGGACATGCGAGCGGGCCGACGCGATCGCGTGCGCGATCGCCGGAAGCGCCTCTGCTCCGTCGACGAGCACCTCGACGTAGCTGCCCGGGCGGGGAGGCGGGCCGCCCTTCGCCCATTCGCCTGGCTGGCCATCGAAGACATGACCCCAGCCGAGCCGCGTGAGACGGCGGCGGTGATGGTTGCGCACCGTGGCCTCGATCCGTTGGCCGAACGCGCGGTCGACTCGACTCAGCACGATCACTCCCTTCCCCTGCCAAGGGCTCCCAATCCCATTCTCAAGGCGGTCACGAGACGTGTCGCGGAGCCCGCCACGATCCCGTAGACCTCCGTATCCATGAAGTCGGAGGTACCGTTCTCGTAGGCCTCGCTTGGTTTAGCGGGATTTTCAGACGGCGACTTGTTGGTCCTCCATACGGAAGGAGAGGACGATGGGCATCGGAGTCAGCCTCATACTCGTCGCGGTCGGTGCGGTTCTCGCGTTTGTGGTGCATGTCACCGGTCACGGGTTCAACCTCCACACGATCGGCATCATCCTGCTGGTCGTCGGAGCGATCGGCGCACTCTTGTCGATGATCTTCTGGTCGAGCTGGGGTGGTTTCGGAGGCTCCCGCAGCGAGACGACCATCATCGAGCGCTAACGGACCGCGGGTCGCGCGCTAACGTTCGTCGAGGTCGGCGAGGACTACCAGTTGCAAGTCAACGGAGGTGCTACGTGTTTCTACTCG
>VAXU01000070.1 GCA_005885125.1 Actinomycetota bacterium | reverse complement strand
ATGGTGCTCTCCGTCGGGTCCGCGTACGGGATTCCGGCGGTGGAGCTTCGCTTCTTCAACGTCTTCGGCGAACGGCAGGCGCTCTCCAACCCGTACACGGGCGTCGCCGCGATCTTCGCTGCGCGCCTGCTGAACGACCGTCCGCCGCTCGTCTTCGAGGACGGCAACCAGACGCGCGACTTCATCGACGTCCGCGACATCGCCCGCGCGTGCCTGCGTGCGCTCACCTCGGACGGGGCGGACGGGCGGACGGTGAACGTCGGCACGGGCGTTCCCACATCCGTCCGTGAGGTCGCCGCGGTGATCGCGAACGGGCTCGGGAAGCAGATCGAGCCGGAGATCGTCAACCAGTACCGGGCCGGCGACATCCGCCATTGCTACGCGGACACGCGGCTGGCCGAGCAGCTGCTCGACTTCCGGCCCGAGATCCCGTTCGAGCTCGGCATGGAGGACCTGCTCGCCTGGCTCGAGGGGCAAGAAGCCTCGGACACGGTGGACGCTGCCCGCGAGGCTCTGGTCGCGCGCGGGCTCGCGCGTTGACGGATCTCTCGGTCTCGATCGTCAACACGAACAGCCGGGACCTCCTGCTCGCCTGCCTCGAGTCGCTGCGGCACGAGGATGCCGAGATCGTCGTGCTCGACAACGCCTCCGAGGACGGCTCGGCCGAGGCGGTCGGCGAGCGGTTCCCCGATGTGCGCGTGATCGCGCAGGACTTCCGCGCCGGCTTCGGTGCAAACCACAACACGGTCATTCGCGCGACGAGCGGCCGCTACGTGTACGTGCTCAACGAGGACACCACCTCCGACGACTGGGGGTTCGCGCGAATGGTCGCGTACCTCGATGCAAGTCCGCGCGTCGCCGTCCTCGGGCCGAAGCTCGTGTACCCCGACGGGCGCCACCAGGACTCGGCGTGGCGCTTCCCGACGCCGGCGGTCGCGGCGCTCGGTCTCCTCACGCTCGGCAGGGCCGGGGTCAAGCAGTCGCAGGGCTCGGTGCCGCGCGGGGTGGACTGGCTGACGGGCGCGGCGCTCCTCCTGCGTCGCGACGCCCTCGACCAGGTCGGCCCGTTCGACGAGGGGTTCTTCCTCTACTCGGAGGAGGTCGATCTGCAGCTACGGCTCCGCCGCGCGAGCTGGGAGGTGCGGTACTTCCCAGAGGTGACGATCGTCCACCACGAGTCGCAGTTCAGTGCCGAGATCCCCGAGCGGCGGATCAACGAGATGTGGCGCAGCAGGCACCGCTACTGGCGGAAGCACCACTCGGCCGCAGGCGCGCGCGTCGCGGCGCTCGCAACGGGCACCCAGTACGCCGTCCGCGCCGCCGTGGGCCGCGACGCCGCGTTTCGCACGCGCATGCGTCTCCACGCGCGAGACTCCTGGCGTGTCGACGGTCCAGGCCTCCGCGAGCTGGCCGAGGAGTGGAATGTTCGCGTGGGCGCTGCGGCGCGCTAGCGGCCCGAACGGCGATGCCTTCCGGCTTCTGGCCCGCTATCACCCGGCGCCAGGAGGCGTCCTCAGTCGCGCCCATAGCTTTGGCTATGGGCGCTCCCTGCGTCCTTTCCTGGCTTGGTGCTAGCGACCCAGAACCTCAGAAGCGTCACCGCCCGGACCGCTGGCGGCGCCTCGCTTCTCCTCCTCGCGCTGCCCTTGCTCGGGATCGCGCGGCTGCTTCCCGCCTACGGCGTGGGGCTTTGGCTGCGGCTCGTCGCGGCGTCGCTGCTGCTCTTGCTGCCGGGTGCGCTCGTCGCGCGCGCGCTGCGGCTGCGTGGCGCCTCCGTAACCGTCGCCTGGGCGCTCGCCGCGCTCACGTTCGCACTCGTCGTCGTCTTCCTTATCCACACGTCGATCTGGATCGCCCTCGCCGTCTTGGGTGCCGTGGCCCTCGCCGCGCTTCCGTTCTCGTTCCGAGTAGTCGCAGGCCCGCCCGCGTGGGACACGCTCGCCGTCGCGCTCGTCGGGCTGGCGTTCGGGATCGCGCTCTGGCACGTGGCCGGCGTCGTGCAGGGCGACGCGCTGTTCCATCTCGGCCGGGTGCGCAAGCTCGACGCGTTCGGCTCGCTGCACGTGCGCAGCGTGGACGAGTTCGCGAACGGCGGCCTGCACCCGGGCTACGCGTTTCCGCTCTGGCACGGCTTCCTCGCGCTCGTCGCCAAGCTCGCGGGGGTCGACCCGATGCAGGTGATGGTGCACGAGCCGAGCGCGGTGGCGCCGGTCGCGTTCGCGGCGGCGTACGAGTCTGGCGTCGCGCTGTTCCGGAGCGTCTGGCTTGGGCTCGCGGTGCTGATCGCGACGGTGACGGCAGCAGCGCTCGCGCCGGGTCACGGCGGCTCGTTCGTCCTGTTCGGCCAGCCCGGGACGCTCGACCGGCAGGTGCTCGTGCCCGCCGCGCTGACGGTGTTCTTCCTCGCCGTCCGCAAACCGACGTGGCGGCTGCTGCTCACGCTCGCCGCGCTCGGCGGAGAGGTCTTCCTCGTGCATGCGAGCACGGCGGTGTTCCTCGCGCTGCTGCTGGCGGGCTATCTCGGCGCGCGGTGGCTCCTCGCGCGCCGAGATGCGCGCGCCGGACTGCTTGCGTATGCGGCGCTGCTCGTGCCGGCGGCAGTCGCGCTCGCATGGATCGCGCCGATCGTCAGCCAGACGGCTTCGCATTCGCCGAGCTCGGCGGAGCTGGCGCGGTCGCTCGCCAGGTACTCGTCGCAGGTCCACGTCCATTCGCTGCACGCCTACGCGCTGCGGCCGGAGGTGTTCGCACGCACCGGCGCGATCGCGGTAGCGGCGCTCGCTCTCGTTCCGCTGGCCTTCTTCGCTGCGCGACGGCGCTGGGCGGCATTCGTGCTGGGCGGCTCGCTCGTGATCCTCGCCGTGGAGCTCGTTCCCTGGCTCTTTCCGCGCTTTGCGTCCGCGATCTCGCTCTCGCAGGCGAGGCGCGCCGCCGGGTTCGTGCCCTTCGCGTTCGCGCTCGCGGGGGGCGCTGCCGTGCTGACGTGCTTCCTCCGCGCGCTCGCGCTGCCCCTTGCACTCGGTGCCGGGATCGCGCTCCAGCTCGCGTACCCCGGCGGGTTCGGCAGCCTTCACGGCGGCGGCCCGTCCGCGGCCACGTGGATCGCCGCGGCAGGGGGCGTCGCCGCGCTCGCGGTCGGGGCGGTCGTCCATCGGCACAAGGAGGCGCGTGGCCCGCTCGTCACGGCTGCGGTGCTGCTCTTCGCGCTGCCCGTCGCTGTGCACGGGTTCCGTCACTGGAGCGCGGCCTACGCGACCGATCCGAGCGCGCCCACTCCCGGCCTCCTCGCGGCCCTTCGCCACGAGGTGCCGAAGCGCGCGGTCGTCTTCTCCGACCTCGAGACCAGTTACCGCATCACGGCGTACGCCCCCGTCTACGTGGCGTCGGCGCCGCCGGCGCACGTTGCGGACACGAAGGCGAACTTCCCGTACGGAAGGCGGAAGGCGACGATTCGCTACTTCGCGACCGGTGACATCAGGATCCCGGAGCGGCTCCTGGCAACGTGGCTCGTCGTCGACAAATCGCGCTTCCACGTCCGTGTTCCCTGGAAGCTCGTCTACGCCGACCGGCGCTACGCGCTCTACCATCGAGCCGCGTGAAGCTCCTGCTCGTGACGATGTACTTCCCGCCCGCCGGCGGCGGTGGAGTGCAGAGGCCGCTCAAGTTCGCGACGCACCTTCCGGCGCACGGGATCGAGACGCACGTGCTCGCACCCGACGACCCGAAATGGATCCACGTGGACGCCGAGCTGCAGCTTCCGACGCAGGCGTGGATTCATCGCGCGCGCTACCTCGGACCGCGCTCACGCAAGCACGCGGAAGACCTGCACGGCCGCCGCGGCCTCGACCGCGTGACCCGGCAGGCACGGTCGTTGTCACGGCGTCTGCTGGTCCCCGACGAGAACGTCGGCTGGAACCTCACGGCGATTCCCGCCGCAGTGCGGATCGCTCGCGCTGAAGGGATCGACGTCGTTCTGACGACGTCGCCGCCGAACTCCGTCCATCTTGTCGGGGCTGCCGTGAAGCGCACAACCGGCGCGCGCTGGGTTGCAGACCTGCGCGACTCGGTCGCTGCGCATCCGCATCGCCGGGTCGAGCGGACGGCGGTGCGCGCGAAGGAAAAGATCAGCGACCAGGTCGCACGGCTCGTCGCGCGCCAGGCGGACGCGATCGTCGCCGCATCGGACGCGATTGCGGACGAGGCGCGTGCACTCCACCCGCAAGGCGTTGTTGCGGCGATCCTGAACGGCGCGGACTTCGACGACTTCGCCGGGCTGGAGTACCGGCGCGGCGACCGCTTCCGGATCACGCACACGGGGTCGTTCTTCGGCAAGCGCGACCCGCGCCCGTTCCTGCAGGCGCTCGCCGACTCGGGGCTCGAGGACGTCGTCGCCCGCTTCGTCGGCGACTTTCGCTCCGCAGATCGCGACTGGGCCGCGCAGCTCGACCTCGGCGACCGGCTCGAGCTCCACCCGTACGTGCCGCGCCGCCGGTCGCTCGCATTGCAGCGAGACTCCGACGCGCTCCTCCTGCTGATCCCGGAGGCGGGCGGTCGGGGGAGAGGCGTCCTGTCCGGCAAGGTGTTCGAGTACCTCGCGGCCGAGCGTCCGATCCTCGCCGCCGTGCCGACGGAGGGGGCGGCAGCGGAGCTGATCGAGGAGACCGGTGCGGGCGTCGTCGCCGCCCCGGACGACGTGGCGGCTCTGACCTCGGCGCTGCGCGCCCTTCACGACGCCTGGGCCGGCGGGACGCTGGACGGAACGCCGCTCTCACCTGCGGACCGCGAGCGCCTCGGCCGCGCGGCGCGCGTGGAAGAGCTCGCGGATCTCCTCCGGGGGCTCGTCTCGTGAGGGCGACGGGGTTCCTCTTCCTCGCGACGCTCTTCTGTGTCACCTGGGAGAAGGTGCAGTGGGGCGTCGGCGTCGACGTCAGCATCTCCGACGTCCTCACGATCCTCTTCCTCGTCGCGTTCGCGCTCGAATGGCTCGCACGCGGCGAACGGCGCTATCCCAAGACGACGGCGATCGTGCTCGTGATCTTCGCGGCGCTGCTCGTGATCTACCTCGTCGGTTTCTTCAACATCCAGACGAAGGACTCGCTCGACCAGTGGCTGAAGGGGATGGTGAAGTTCGTCCTCCACTTCCTTTTCCTCGCAGGGGGCGTTGCGTACCTCGTGCGCCGCTCGCGCGCCTTCTACTGGCGGTCGGTCGGCGCGCTCGCGCTCGGCCTCGCTGCCAACGGCGTGTACGGCGTCCTGCAGCTGCTGGCAGCGCGCGCCGGAGTCAACCTCGACCATCTGGTGCTGTCCCCGCTGACCGGCGGGGTCAGCTCGATCAACGTCTACGGCTACGTCAACGGCGCGACGATCTTCCGGCCGAACGCACTGACCGGCGACCCGAACCATCTCGCAGTGATGCTCTGCATCCCGCTCCTCTCGCTGCTGCCGGTCTACCTGCGGCTCGAGCGCGGACATTCGCTGCGCGTGCCGCTCGCCGTGCTGCTCGGCTTCCTGTTCCTCGTACAGCTGTCGACGCTCTCGCGCAGCGGGCTGCTCGGGCTCGGTGTCGGCCTCGCGATCCTCGCCGTTCCCTACCGGCGGAAGCTGACCTCGCCCGTGCTGTTGTGGCCGCTCGCCGGTGTCGCGGCGGTGTTGCTCGCGGTAGTGGCGACGCGCGCCCACTACTTCGAGGTCCTCGTGCGATCCCGGCTGACGACCGGTGGGCGCTCGGAGAACGCGCACTTCGCTGTCTACGACTTCGTGCCGCAGGTGCTGCACTCGCATCCGCTGTTCGGGCTCGGGCTGAACACGTTCTCCGTCTACTACGAGTTCGTGACGGGGAAGTCGAACTGGGGCCCGCACTCGTTCTACGTCGCGTTGATCGTCGAGACCGGGCTCGTCGGCACGGTCGCGTTCCTTGCCTTTCTCCGCTACCTGTTCGTGCGTCTGCGCGCGGCGCGTGCCGTCGGGCGTGCGCTCGCCGCGCTGGGTGAGCCCGCTGCGGCGCGCGTCCGCCCGCTCGCCTGGGGCATGACCGCCGCGCTGGCCGGGACAATGGCGGCGAACGTCTTCTATCTGACAATGCAGTTCTATTACTTCTACGCGTTCGCAGCGCTCGTGCTCGCGCTGCCGCTCGTCTTCGCGCGTCCGTTACGCGCGCCGTGAACGTCGCTTCTCGCGTGTCGCGTCTCTCAGTGGCGCAACTCGGCGTCGTGCTCGTCGTCCTCGTCTCGTCGGTCTTCGGGCTCGTCTATTTCGTCAAGGCGCTGACGCGGCTCAACGACGTGGCGACCGCAAACGACACGCTCTCGTTCTCCGATCGCGAGATCGCCGCCGGGAATAGCATCGTCGTCGACCAGCAGGCCGCATACCAGGCTCGAGCTCTCATCCCACACAGCGAGTCGTATCGCGTCGTCACAGGCGAGACGGTCAAGGATGCAACACCGCTGACGCTGCCGTTCGTCGAGTCGTGGTACCGGTACTTCCTGATGCCGAGGAGGCCCGCCGCCGACGCACGCTGGATCGTCTGCTACGCATGCGACGTCTCGAAACTCGGTGGACCCTACTCGGTGATCTGGCGCGACAAGAACGGGATCTCGATCGGACGCCTCCGTTGAACGCTCACGCGATTGCAGGGCTGGTCGCGCTCAATCTTTGGCTGCTTGGAGTCGGCATCGCCGTCTTGTTCGCCCTGCGGGGCTGGCGCTCGTGGGGCGAGCTCGTCCGCCTTTCGGGCGTGGCCTACATCGTCGGCGTCGCGGTGAATGGGGTCGTTTGGGTCTGGGAACTCGTGGTCGGCATCGACCTGGGGCTCGCGGAGATCTTCGTGACCGGTCTCGCGATCGCAGTGCTCGCTTCCCTTGCCGGGTACCGGCTCGGTCGGCGCCTGCCGCCACGGGGCGGCTGGCCACCCGTCGCGCGGCTCTCGGCCCTCGGTGCAGTTTTCGGAAGCCTCATCGCCGTGTATCTGGAGGCGCTCTTCCGGTCCGGTCGGCTGGGCGGGCTCTACGAGTTCGACGCGTGGGCGTTCTGGGTGCCGAAGGCGAAGGCGATCTACTTCTTCGGCGGCTTCGATCATCAGTTCTTTCGGGAGCTGATCAACCAGTCATATCCTCCGCTCGTTCCCGCGCTCCAGGCCGCGGCATTCCATTTCATGGGCGCTCCGGACGTCGTCACCGTCCGTCTTCAGTACTGGTTCCTGTTCGCCGGCTTCGTTGGCGCAGTCCTGGGCCTGCTGTCCGGCCGTGTCAACGCGCTCTTCTTGTGGCCACCTTTGCTGTTCGTGCTCGTGACTCCGAATCTGGTCGGCCATGCCCTTCAGGCGCAAGCGGACTTCCCGCTCGACGAGTTCTTTGCGATCGCAGCGCTGCTTGTTGCGCTTTGGCTCATGGAGCGCCGAGACTGGCAACTCGTCGCGGCTTCCCTTCTGCTCGCCGCGGCGATGATGACGAAACGCGAGGGCTACGCTTTCGCGGCATCCGTCGTCATTGCGGCTCTCATCGTCACGTGGCGTGAGCGTCGTGCGGCCTGGCCGAAGCTGGTCGCGGCCGGGGTTGTTGCTGCAGCGGCGACAGTGCCCTGGCGTATCTTCCTCGGGGTCCGGCACCTCAGCAGCGGCGGCCCGGAGCTGAGCGGGACGGGCCTGCTTTCGCACGGCGATCGAGCCTGGCCCTCATTGCGGCTCGCTCTCAGCACCCTCTTCGATTACGACCTCTGGCTTGTCGTCGTGCCTCTTGGGCTGGTCGCGGTGGCCGCCGCCTTCGCTGCAGGAGCCCGACGCCTGCCCGCGTATGTCGCCCTCGTCTATGTGTTCATGGTCGCCGCGTTCGCGTACGGGACCTGGGCGTTTCCGAGTCTCGGGTTCTCGAGGAATCCGGCGCTGAACCCGATCGTCCGGCTCACGGGGGGGTTCATCCTCCTCACGCTCGTGCTCGTTCCGCTGCTGCTCTCGAGGGCGTGGCGGGGTCGGCAGGCTCCCGCACTCGGTCTCGAGCGCGTGGTCGAATGAGCCTTCGTGTCGTCGTTCTGACGACTTCGTATCCCCGGTGGGAGGGCGACGCTGCCGGCCGCTTCGTGTCCGACGCGGTCGAACGCCTGCGCGCGCACGCGGAGGTCGACGTCGTGTCTGCGCAGTCGTTCCGCCACTTCGGGATCGCCTACGGCCACGGCGTGGTCGGCAATCTCAGACGTCGGCCTTGGCTCGGCGCGCTTGTCCCGATGATGCTGGCGTCTTTCGTGCACGCAGCCCGGGACGCGGCGCGCGACGCCGACCTCGTGCATGCGCACTGGCTCCCCGCGGGTTGGGTCGCAGCGCAGACCGGGAAGCCGTTCGTCGTGACGCTGCACGGAACCGACGTCGCGCTCGCCGACCGAGTGCCACCGCTTGCGCGGGTAGTGCTCCGCCGCGCGCGAGTCGTCGTCGCCGTCTCGCGGGCGATCGCCGAGGCGGCGCGGAAGCGCGGCGCGCGCGAGGTGCGCGTGATTCCGAACGGCGTCGACCTTCCACCCGTTGCCGGCGAGGAGGACGAGCCGCCGCACATCGTTTACGCCGGCCGTCTGTCGAAGGAGAAGGGCGTCCTGGAGCTCGTCGAAGCGACGCGCGGTCTGCCGTTGATCGTCGCCGGCGACGGGCCGCTCCGCGCGCTCGTGCCGGGCGCGCGCGGGTTCGTCCCGCGCGACGAGCTGGAGCGGCTTCTGGCCCGCGCCGCCGTCGTCGCCTGCCCGTCGCGCCGCGAGGGCTTCGGGGTCACATGCCTCGAGGCGATGGCCCACGGGAAGCCGGTGGTCGCGAGCGCGGTCGGCGGTCTTCTCGACCTCGTCGTCGACGGCGAGACCGGGCTGCTCGTGCCGCCCCGCGACCCGCGAGCGCTGCGGGGAGCGCTCGATCGGCTGCTGGGCGACCGCGACCTGCGCCGCCGCCTCGGGTCGGCCGCCCGCGACCGGGCCCGGCGCCACTTCTCCTGGGACGCGGTCACGGGCGCCACGCTCGCGGCTTACGCCGAGGCGTCCGGAACAATGGCTGCGTGAGCCGCGCCGTCATCACCGGGATCGGCGGCCAGGACGGGTCGTATCTGGCCGAGCTCCTGCTCGAGCGCGGCACGGAGGTCGTCGGCGTCATTCGGCCGGGGTCAGGGCCGTACGACAATCTCGGGAGCGTCGGCGACAGGATCGAGCTCGTCGAGGCGAATCTGCTCGACCAGGAATCGCTCGAGTCCGTGCTCCGGGCCGCGCGGCCAGCCGAGGTCTACAACCTCGCCGCCCCCTCCTTCGTGCCCGCATCGTGGGACCGTCCGGTCGAGACCGCGGAGTTCGCCGCCGTCGGCGCGACCGCCCTGCTCGAGACGATCCGCGCGGTCGACGCATCGATCCGCTTCTACCAGGCCTCGTCGAGCGAGATCTTCGGGGACCCCGGCGAGAGCCCGCAGACGGAACAGACGCCGCTCGCGCCGGTCACGCCGTACGGCGTGGCGAAGGCGTATGCCCACTTCATCGTCGGGTCCTACCGACGGCGGTACGGGCTGTTCGCTTGCTCCGGAATCCTCTACAACCACGAATCCCCGCGTCGACCGCTCGAGTACGTGCCGCGCAAGATCGCGAACGGCGCGGCGGCCATTTCCCTGGGCCTCCAGGACGAGCTGGTGCTCGGAGACCTCGACGCGCGCCGCGACTGGGGGTATGCGGGCGACTACGTGCGCGCGATGTGGCTGATGCTGCAGCAGGACAACCCGGATGACTACGTCGTCTCCTCCGGCGAGAGCCATTCGGTGCGCGAGCTCGTGCAGCTTGCCTTCGCGCACGTCGGCCTCGACTGGCAGGACCACGTGCGCGTCGACCCGGCGCTCCAGCGCGGCACTGCCGAGCTGCACCATCTCGTCGGAGACGCGTCGAAGGCGCGCGCACGGCTCGGCTGGGCGCCCGAAGTGGGGTTTACAGAGCTCGTACAACTGCTCGTCGACGCGGATCGCGCGCGCTTGCAGGCGACCGCAGCGGCGACTGCGGACTAGCATGGCCCCGGTGAGCAGGCACTTCCGCATCGGCGGCGTCGACATCCACGACGGCAGCGAGTGCTACGTCGTCGCCGAGATCGGGCACAACCATCAGGGCGACGTCGAGAAGGCGAAGCAGCTGATCCGTTCCGCTGCGGAGTGGGGCGTGGACGCCGTCAAGCTGCAGAAGCGGGCGAACAGGACGCTCTACACGCGCGACTTCTTCGATCAGCCCTACGACAACGAATTCAGCTTCGGGCGCACGTACGGCGAGCATCGCGAAGCGCTGGAGCTCGATGCCGACGAGTACCGCGAGCTGCAACGGTACGCCCGCGAGGTCGGCATCACGCTCTTCGCGACGGCTTTCGACTTCGAGAGCGCCGACCTGCTCGCCGAGCTCGACGTTCCCGCGTTCAAGTTCGCCTCCGGCGACCTGCGCAACACGCCGCTTCAGCGCCATGTCGCGGCATTCGGGAAGCCGATGTTCCTCTCGACGGGGGGTGGCACGATGCAGGACGTCGAGCGCGCGGTCGATGCGATCCTCCCGCTCAACGACCAGCTGTGCATCCTCCAGTGCACCGCCGCGTACCCGGCCGAGGCGGAGGATCTCAACCTGAACGTGATCTCGGCGTTGCGAGAGCGCTTCCCCGACCTAGTAATCGGGCTCTCCGACCACCAGAACGGCATCGCGATGGCGCTCGTCGCCTACATGCTGGGAGCACGGGTGATCGAGAAGCACTTCACCCTCGACCACGCCCTGAAGGGAACCGACCACGCGTTCTCGCTGATGCCGGACGGGATGCGCCGGCTCGTCCGCGACCTCCACCGGATTCCGGCGGCGCTCGGCGACGGCGTCAAGCGGCCGCTCCCAGTCGAGACGAAGCCGCTCGAGAAGATGGGCAAGAAGCTCGTGGCGGCGCGCGGGCTCGAGGCGGGACACATGCTTGCCGCGGACGACCTGGCGATCAAGTCGCCCGCGGACGGTGGGCTGCCGCCGTACGAGCTCGACCGGATCGTCGGCATGCGCCTCCTGCGACCGCTGCGGCCGGACGAGAACGTGGAGCTCGCCGACCTGGAGCCCGTCGCCGAGCCGGCCGGGGCCGAGGCCGTCAGCCGGCCGTGACCGAGCTCCAGCCGCTGCTGGAGCGAGTGCGGCTTGCCGTCTTCGACTTCGACGGAGTGTTCACGGACAACCGGGTCTGGGTGAACGAGCGTGGCGAGGAGTCGCTCGCGTTCTCGCGCAGCGACGGGCTCGGGCTGCGGAGGCTCGATGAAGTCGGCGTCCGCTATCTGATCGTGTCCACCGAGCCGAACCCGATCGTCGGCGAGCGTGCGAGCAAGCTCCGCGCCGAGTGCGTGCAAGGCGTCGACGACAAGCTCGCCGTCCTGCAGGAGCGAACGGAGCGCCTAGGCGTGCCGCTCGAAGCGACGGCTTACATTGGCAACGACGTCAACGACTCGGAATGCCTGCGGGCCGTCGGCTGCCCCGTGGTGCCGGCGGATGCATGGCCGGAGGTGCAGTCGCTCGCGCGCTGGGTCCTGTCCCGGCCCGGCGGAGCGGGTTGCGTGCGCGAGTTCTGCGACGGTGTGTGGGAGGTTCAGCGAGCGTGACCGCCGACCTCTTCTCGCTCGGCGGGCGGGTCGCCGTTGTCACCGGCGGCGTGGGGCAGCTCGGCACGGAGATCGCACGCGGCCTCGCCGATCAGGGTGCGCGCGTCGCCGTCTTCGACATCGCCGCCGAGGACGGAGGCGACGAGATCCGCACGTACGGCGTGGACGTCACAGACCGTGCCGCGATCGAGCGTGCGACCGACGAGGTCACGAAGCAATGGGACGTCCCGCACGTGCTCGTCAACGCTGCGGCTCTCGACTCGCCTCCAGATGCGCCGGCGGAGGAGGTCGGACCGTTCGAGGACTATCCGTCGGAATCGTTCGACCAGGTGATGGCGGTCAACGTCAAAGGGACGCTCCAGTGCTGCCAGGTGATCGGCGCGCGCATGGCAACGGCGGGCCGCGGCTCGATCGTCAACGTCTCGTCGATCTACGGGATGCTCTCGCCGGTCCAGCAGCTGTACGACTTTCGCCGGCGTGAAGGAGACGCGTTCTTCAAGCCGGTCGCGTACTCCGTGTCGAAATCGGCGCTGTACAACCTGACGCGCTATCTCGCGACGTACTGGGCGCGCAGCGGCGTGCGCGTCAACACGCTGACGCTCGCGGGCGTGTGGAACGACCAGCCGCGCGAATTCGTCGAGGCGTACACGGAGCGGATGCCGCTCGGGCGGCTGGCAAACGCGGACGAGGTTGTCGGCCCGGTGGTGTTTCTCGCATCCGACGCGTCCAGCTACGTCACGGGTGCGAACGTCGTCGTCGACGGCGGCTGGTCGGCCTGGTGACCGTCGCGGTCGATCCGAATCCATTCGCCGGGAACGCGATGCTCGTCATCCCAGCGTGCGTCGAGTAGCCACGGTCGCGGCGCGATCACGATCTTCCCGGGCTTGGTGTTCAACCACGCGCCCCACCAGCTCAAGCTGCTGTTCGCGATCACCTGATGGTCGCAAAGCGACATGAGGTGCATGATCGTCGGCCAGGTGTCCTTCTCGCCGCCGATCACCGTCGTCTCGTGGTCGAGCTTCAGCCTCGCCCTGCACCACACGGGGTCATCGGAGAAGACGAACACGCGAAGGTCGCCATGCTGCGAGGAAACCGTCCCGATCGCGGTGCGGAAGTAGTCCTCGCCGAGCGCCCCGAGCCGTTCCCGGATGCCGGGATCGGAGAGGTACGTTCCGCGGCGGACGTGCACGGCGAGGGTCGGGATGCGCGAGCTCTCGATCTCCTTCGCGGTCGCGGCGCCTTTTTCGACGACGTCGCGGCGGAACGTGAAGTCCCTGCGCAACAGCGCCTCGGCGTCCGCGAAGTACGAGGGGTCCTGCCAGTACCCGCGGAGGGATGTGTTGTCCGGGGCATCGACGATCTGCGGCATCGGCGCCCCGAACGCCGGCTCCTCGAGCACGCGGAGGACGGGTCGCCCGGGGAGCACGCGGCGTAGACGCGCTTCCACACGGGAGCGAGGAAACCGCGCGACATCCTGGACGCGCGCAACGCGGGCATCCAACTCGAAGCAGCCGAGCTCGTAGCGACGGATGAACCCGACCTCGCCGCCGCCCTCGCCCTCGAACCAGCTCGGGTCGAGGACGAGCTCCGCGCCGCGCCGCGCCGCCAGGGCACGTCCGGCGGCGTACTGGAACATCTCGTTCCCCAACCCGCCCGTCAGGTGGACGACGATCACCGACGGCGGAGTGTACGGGCGGCGTCGCTATGCTCGCCGCCGGTTCGTGCCTGCTCCGTCTGACATTCAGAACGTCGTCGACGGCCGCGCTGCACCGGCTGCCGGCGGCGAACGCTTCGAGAAGCGTCGTCCCGCCGACGGCTCGCTGCTCTGCACCGTCGCCCGGTCCGGTGCGGCCGACGTCGCTGCTGCCGTCGCAGCCGCGGGCCGAGCGCAGCCCGCCTGGGCCGCGCGGACGCCTGTGGAACGAGGCGAGGTCGTTCGCGAGATCGCGCTCGCATTGCGGGCCCGCCGCGAGGAAGCCGCGGCGATCGTGTCCGAGGAAACCGGCAAGTCGATGGAGCTCGCACTCGGCGAGGCCGACGCCGCGGTCGAGATGGGCTTCTTCGTGGCGGGAGAAGGACGGCGGCTGTACGGCCGCACCACGACCTCCGCGATGCCGAACCGCACCGTGACCGCGACGCGCCGGCCGGTCGGAGTGGCGGCGCTGATCGTCTCGTTCAACACGCCGTTGCCGAACTACGCGTGGAAAGCGTTCCCAGCGGTCTTCTGCGGCAACGCCGCCGTGCTGAAGCCGTCCGAGCACACGCCTGCGTCCGCGTTGTTCTTCGGCGAGCTCTGTCACGAGGCCGGCCTGCCGGCGGGAGTCCTGAACGTCGTGCAGGGGTTCGGCTCGGAGGCCGGCCCGCCGCTCGTCGAATCCCCGGACGTCGACCTCGTCAGCTTCACCGGCTCCGCTGCGACGGGACGGTGGATCAACGAGCGGGCAGGCGGCCGGCTCGCGAAGGTCTGTCTAGAGCTCGGCGGCAAGAACGCGCTCGTCGTCTGCGACGACGCCGACCTCGACCGTGCGGTCGACTGGTCGCTTGCGTCCGCGTTCTCGAACGCGGGCCAGCGCTGCGCCGCTGCGAGCCGGCTCGTCGTATTCGACACGGTGTACGAGGAGTTCCGCGACCGCCTCGTCGCCGGTGCGCGCGCGTACGAGACCGGTCCTGTGATCAGCGAGCGTAGCCTCGACCGGATTCTGGCCCTGCTCGACGGCGCGCGCGTGGCAACGGGCGGCGAGCGGCTCGATCGCGCGGGGTGGTGGCTCGCGCCGACCGTCGTCGAAGACGTCCCGGCCGGCGACAACCTGTCGAGCAACGAGCTGTTCGGTCCGGTAACGATCCTGTACCGCGTGCGAGACCTCGAGGAGGCGATCGCGCTCGTCAACGACTCGCCGTACGGTCTCACGTCGGCGATTCACACGGCCAGCCTCCATCGCGCGATGCATTTCGCGGAGACGGTCCAGGCCGGGGTCGTCGTCGTGAACGGCGGCACGCACGGGAGCGAGCCGCACATGGGCTTCGGCGGCGTCAAGCAGTCCGGCACGGGCTGGCGAGAGGCGGGCGTCGAGGCGCTCGACGTCTACACCGACTGGAAGTACGTCAACCTGATCGCCGACCCCGCGAAGGCATGAGTGCGACAGTCGCCGTGCTCGGCCCGGGCGCCGTCGGCGGTGCGCTCGCCGTTCCGCTCGCGCTCGGCGGTGCTCGGGTCGTCTGTGTCGCGCGGCCGGAGACGGCACAGGCGATCCGCCGTGAAGGCCTGACGCTCGATCGACCCGGCGAGGTGTTGCACGCACGCCCCGAGTCGACCGACGTGCTGCTCGATCGCGTCGACCTGTTGCTCGTGACGGTCAAAGCGCCTGCGCTGGACGACGCGCTCGATCGCGTCGCCGCCCGGCCCGAGACCGTGCTGCCGCTTCTGAACGGACTGGAGCACGTCGAGACGATCCGCAGGCGCCTCGGCGGCGGGGTCGTCGCGGGAAGCATCGCCCGACTCGAGGCCTATCGCGACGGGCCGACGCACGTCGTGCAGACGACGCCGGCACCGTTCGTGACGGTCACGTCACCGGTCGAGCTCCTCCGCGACGCCGGGTTCGACGTCCGGGTCGAACCGGACGAGCGCACCGTGCTGTGGGAAAAGGTCGTCCGCCTCGCTCCGCTGGCCGCGGCGACGGCGATCACCCAGCGCTCGCTGGGAGAGCTGCGAAGCGACC
>VAXU01000069.1 GCA_005885125.1 Actinomycetota bacterium | reverse complement strand
CGACGCCGCCCGCGAGAACGATGTCCGCGGCGCCGAGCGCGATCTCGCCCGCGCCCGCGGTCACTGCCGTCAGGGCGCCCGCGCACATCCGATCGAGCGCGAAGCCGGGCACGGTCTGCGGGATCCCCGCGAGCAGGGCGACATCGCGGCCGAGCGTGAGCCCCTGGTCGCCGACCTGCGCGGTGGCCGCGAAGATCACGTCGCCGATCCGCTCCGCCGGGATCTGAGGATTGCGGCGGAGCAGCTCGCGCACGACCTTGACGGCCATGTCGTCGGCGCGCGTCTTCCAGAACATCCCCTTCGGCCCCGCGCGGCCGAACGCCGTGCGCACACCGTCGACGAAGACGACTTCGCGAAGCTCTCGTGCCATGCCGATGAGTCTACGCCGCTGCTTGTTGGTGCTCTTCCAGCTGACGCCGGAGGTCCTCGAGCTGCCAGCAATTCGCGACGAGCGCCTCGCGGTGGAACTGGATCACGACCGCGCCGCCCGGCGTCACGAGCTTGCCGTCACGGCAAGCGTTGAGCAGGCGGCGGTACGGGTCGAGGCCGTCGCCGGGCGCGTAAACGGCTTCCGGGGGCTCGGTGTCGTAGCGCGGGTCGTGGAGCGAGTCGGGGAGATACGGCAGGTTCGCGACGATGAGATCGGCTCGACCTGGAACGGGCTCGAGCAGATCGCCCTCGACGACGTGCACGCGGTCGGCGACGCCGTGACGGCGGGCGTTCTCGCGCGCGAGCGCGACGGCATCGGGGCTCTTGTCGACAGCCCAGACTTCCGCTTGCGGGTTCCGAACCGCGAGGGTCACGGCGATGACGCCGCTGCCCGTACCAACGTCCACGACCTTCTTCGGCTCGTCGCCGATCAGCTCATCGGCCGTGCGCACGAGGCGCTCGGTCGCCGGGCGCGGAGTGAACACGCGTCCGGGCGCAATCGTGAACGAAAGGTTGCAGAAGGTTGTTTCCATGGGACGCGCTTAAGCTCTGCCCGTGCCAGACTGGCAGGAAATCGCAACGCGTGAGGAATCACGGTACCTGGACGGAGAGGCGCGCCTCCCTGACGACCCGGACATGCGGCAGCGTCAGCTGACGAGGATGGGAAACGCAGCGAACGGCGCGGGGCTGGCGGAGTTGATGGCCGGCGACGAAGAGGGTGCGACCCGGTGGTTCGCCCGGGCCGCCGATCGCTACCGCGAGAGCTACGAGCACGCGCCGGCGGGCAGCTGGGGCCGGCCGATCGGCGCCGTCAAGACGCGCGTCCTCGCCGGAGACTGGGCGGGGGCGGAGCGCGATGCCCAGTGGGCGCTGGACGAAGGCGCGTCCGACGCCGAGTCCCCGATCGGGAGCTACGCGGCATGCCTGGCGCAGCTCGTGCTCGGCCGCTCGCGAGACGCGCGCATCCTCGCGGACACTCTGCGGACGCACGAGGGCTTCCCGCCGGCAGTCGCAGATGCGCTCGCGTTCGTCGCCGCGGAAGACGTCGTCGGCTACACGGGCGCGATCGAAGCGGTGCTCGAGTCCTTCGAGACGCGCGCGGAATACCTCGAGGACGTCCCGGTGGCGGACACCGTGCTCGTGCTGCAAGCGCTGGCGCAGCGGCGCGGGATCGACGTGGAGCTCGAGTCGCCGCTTTTGCCGCCAACCTAAAGCGGGTCAGACCCGGAGGGTCTGACCCTTAACCCTTGGTCGTCGTCAGTCCTGTGACGCCGGCGTGTGCGCGAACATCGTCAGGACGATCTTTCCCGCGCCCTCGTCCTCGACATCACGGGCCGCGGAGAGGAACGCCGTCATCATCTCGAGCGCGCGCTCCAGGCTGAGCCGTAGCTCGAGCTGCGCGCCCCGAAACTCGCCCTTGTCCGAGTAGAGCGCGTGCGCGCGCTGGACCTGGTCGATCATCGCGGCCTGGATGTCTCGTGCGCCTCCCGAGGCGAGGAGCTCGGGTGCGACGCGGAACGTCTTCGCCACGGCGCGGTAGGGCTTCTCCCGGCCGGCGCCGTCGTCGGCGAGCTCGATCAGTCCCGCCTTCAGGAGCATGCGCACGTGGAAGTGCAGGTGACCGGGGTCGACGCTGAGCCGCTGCGCGAGCTCGCGGTTCGTCAGCTGCCACTCGCCCTCCTGTCCGAGCATCTCCAGGACCCGGACGCGTAACGGATGGCCAAGCGCCTTCAGCTGCTCGGGTTTGTCGAGTACGAGCGTGTCTTGCACCGGCCTGCCCCGCACCAGTTCTACATATAGGGAGGCGTGTGTCAACCCTCGATCTTGGCTGCCGCAGCGCGATCGAGGATTGCAGTCGTTTTTCCGCTCTCGGCGCGGACGAGGCTCGCAGGCGTCTCGGGCCCGGGTTTCTCCATGAATGCGCGGCGCACGGCGTCGGCCTTCTCCTCGCCGGCGACGATGAAGACGATGTCGGCCGCGCTTCGCAGCGTCGGCAGGCTGAGCGTCACACGGTCGACGAACGGTTCCAGACCTGCCTCGGCGGGGAGGACCCGTCTGCGCTCGCGGAGGGTCGGTGCGTTCGGGAAGAGGGACGCGATGTGGCCGTCAGGTCCGATTCCCAGTAGGAGCAGGTCGAGCTGCGTGTCGTCGAGCTCGCGCTCGTAGTCCGCGGCCGCCTGCTCCTTTCCGAGCTCGCCTTTGATGCGATGCACGGCACGCGGCGCCACCTCGAGGTTGTCGAGCAGCGCCTTCTTCGCCATGCCGTAGTTCGAGTTCTCCTCCTCCGGAGGGACGCAGCGCTCGTCGCCCCACCAGAGCTCGACCTTGCTCCAGTCCGCTGCGTCCTTCGCCGCTTGCTGGTACGCCTGCTTCGGCGTCCTGCCGCCGGTGAGGACGACGTTTCCGCCTTCCTGCACCGCGCGCGCGAGTCGCTTCGCCGTCGCCGCGGCGACGGCGTTCCCATCCTCGACGATCACGAGCTCGACGTCGCGCGCGATCACGGCTCCCCTGCGGCGAGCTCTTTCGAACGGATCATCGCCGCCTGAATCGCATTGAGGAACGCGGCGCGCACACCTGCCTGCTCCAGCTCGCGAATCGCCTGAATCGTCGTCCCACCCGGCGACGTGACCATTTCGCGCAGCTCGACAGGATGCATCTGCTCGTCGCGCAGCAGCTTCGCGGTCCCGAGCATCGTCTGGACCACGAGCTGTGTCGACGTCTCGCGACTCAGCCCGAGCAGGATCCCGGCCTCGATCATCGCCTCAGCCAGCAGCGCGAAGTACGCGGGACCCGAGCCGGAGACCGCCGTGACCGCGTCCATGTACCGCTCGGGAACGCGCGCGACCGCACCGAGATGCGACAGCACCTCCTCGGCCACCGCGAGGTGCTCGTCGCCGGCGTGCGCGCCCGCGCAGACGCCGGCCATTCCCTCGTGCACGAGTGCCGGAGCGTTCGGCATCGCGCGCACGACGGGAACGCCCGCCGCGAGCCGCGCCTCGATCTGTGCCGTCGGGATCGCAGCGGCGATGGAGAGGACCGTCTGTTCCGGAGTCAGCACTCCGCCGATCTCGCCCAACAGGATGTCGAAGTCCTGCGGCTTCACCGCGATCACGACGAGCGCCGCGCCCTGTACCGCCTCGGCGTTCGACAGCGTCCCGCGCACGCCGTGCCGCTCTTCGAGCTCGCGCACCCGCTCCTCGCGGCGACCTGTGACGACGATCTCGTCCGGCGTGCGCCAGTCGGAGCTCAACAGCCCCGCGAGCAGCGACTCGCCGATCTTCCCCGCGCCGAGGATCGCGACCTTCCGGCTCATACCAGCAGTCTAGGAGCCGAGCGCTTCGCGATACGACGCCAGCGTCGCCTCGTCGCGGAAGACGAACCGCGCCAGCTCGACGTCTGGATAGGCACGCATTGCGTCCTGCGTCGCGTGGATCGCCACCGGGGCGGCAAGCTCGACGGGATAGCCGTACGCGCCGGTCGAAATTGCCGGGAATGCCACCGTCCGGTCGCCGAGATCGGCAGCCAACTCGATCGCGCGCTGATGGCACGAAGCGAGCTGCACGGGCTCGCCGTGGTTGCCTCCACGCCACATAGGGCCAACGGCGTGCAGGACGTGCTTCGCCGGCAGATTCCCAGCGCCCGTCGCCTTCACGTCCCCGCTCGCACAGCCGCCGAGGTCGCGGCACTCAGCGAGGATCGCGGGCCCTCCCGCACGGTGGATTGCTCCGTCGACGCCGCCGCCGCCCAGCAGAGTCGAGTTGGCCGCGTTGACGATCGCGTCGACCGCCTGCTCGGTGATGTCGCCGACGACGAGCTCGATCACGACCGTGCGGGTGCGTTCCGGAAGAACGCCGGGGGACGGTCCGCACGCGACGGTCCCGGCAGGGCAATCAGGCCTCCGTGGTACGCGAGCCCGAGGTAGACGCCCGCCAAGCCGGCCCACTCCCCGTACGGCTCCAGCAACTCCGCCGTCTCGTGGCTTTCGACCCACCGGCCGCGCAGGTCCGACATCAGCTTCACGAGTGAGAGGTCGCCGACGAGCCCGTATTCGGGGCGTCCGAGCCCTTCCAGGCAGACGACACCGACGGTCCACGGGCCAACCCCGCGCTCGCGGACGAGCCGCGCGGCGACGACGTCCGTCGGGACGTCATGCAGGCGTTCGAGCTCCATCGAGCGGCAGATGCGAACGAGTGCGGCTGCGCGACGCGCGTGCAGCCCCAGCGCACGCAGTCGCATCGGAGCCATCGACGCGAACGTCGCCGTCGTCGGCGGCGCATTCAAGTCGCTGCCTGCAACGCGCGGGCATGTCGCGCGGACGATTCGGTGCTCGAGCTGGCGTGCGCGTCGCGATTCGATCAGTTGCCCGCAGAAGGCGCGCAGCAGCGCGTGTGCGACGGAAGGTAGCCGCAGAACGCGCTTTCCCCGAAACTCGCGCGTCGCTTTCCCGATCAGCGGATCGCGCGCGAACCGACGAAGAAACTCCGAATGGTCAGCGTCGATCGCGAGCGCGAACCGCAGCCGTTCGACTCCCTCGTCGCTCTCCGCGCGGAGAACGATTCGCCCGTCGACGAGTTGCCGCGCGGCCGCGAGCTCGACGCGGCCGCCGGCGAGGACGGCCGTCGTGAGCGTCCCGTCACGGACCCGACGCGTCGCGCTACTCGCGTGCCGAGTGGAAAGAGCAAGCGAGTACGGGCCGGCAGGCCGGACGACTCGCTCGATCGTCAACCGTTGCGGGCTGCGTCGACGTCGGCCTTCAGGCCGAGGTCGGCGGCGCGTCGCAGGACCGGTTCCGCTTCGTCGTCGCGGCCGGACTTGCGGAGCAGCGATCCCCATTCGAGAGCAGCAGCAGCCGCGTCGTGGCGGCGACCGTGCACGACCAGGAGATCGACCGCACGTCGATACGCGTCCAGAGCGAGGTCGTCCTCGCCCTGCAACGAAAAGCCGCGAGCCAGTGCCCAGACGGCCGCGCCCTGCTCCCCCCCGTGGAAGTCGCCGATGATGTCGAGCGCCTCGCGTGCACTCGCGACGGCGCCGTCTGCATCATTCTCGAGCGCGGCGAGACGGGACTGGCCGATCCTCAGCATTCCCACGTCACGCTTTTCGGCATGCGCGCCGAGCAGGTTCGCGGCCAGGTCCAGGTGCTTGCGCGTCTCCTCGATGCGGCCCTGCCGCGACTCGATTCCCGCGGAGAGCAGATACCCGCGCGCGAGCTGCGTGGTGTCGTCGGTCGCCTCCAGGAGCGAAATAGCTTTCCGGATGTAGTGCAGCGCCTCCGTGGAGCGGTCTTCGATCGCCGCGGAGCGCGCGATCGACCAGTAGAGGCGAATTCGGTTGTGCGGGTTGGCGTCGCCTTCGGCGCGCTTGAGCGCCTCCCGTACGACCTCCGTCGCGCGCTCGTGGTCTCCCGCATCGCTCAGCGCGTAGCTGAGGAGTGCCGCAAACCGGACCTGCGCGCTCGTGTCGTCAGGCGCGGCCTCGGTGATCTCGTCGAGACAGGCCTCGAAGACGCGGACCGCCCGATCCGGTGCGCCGAGCGCCGCGTACGACTGGCCCAGCGTTGCGTAGACGTCCGGCCGAAGGTGCGGGTGGACGGGCTGCTCGGCCAGCGCGGCCTCGAGCCGTTCGACCGCGTCGAGATGGTTTCCCCGCCTGGCTGCCCCGAAGCCGAGCCCGATCGACGCCCGGCTCGCTGCGACGTGGTCCCCGGCTAGCCGGGCGTCTTCCAGCACCTCGCCGAGCTTGCGCTCCGCTTCGGTGGTGTCGTCGCTCAGTCGAAGTGCGAGCTCGGCATCGGCCAGGAGAAGCTCCCGCCGGTCGGTCTCGCGAATGTCCTGGCCGGTCTCGAGGTACTCGACCGAGACGCTCAGCTTCCGGGCGAGCATTCGGAGCGCCTTGACCGACGGCGTCCGGGCACCGGCCTCGATGCGCGAGATGTAGGCGTATGAGACCCCCGGCGAGGACAGCTCCCGCTGGGACAGGCCTCGCTCCACGCGCAGCCGCCGCAGGCGCGCGCCGATGGGCTCGGTTTGCGGCCCCTCAGATTGGATCGTCATCGCCCACGCAATCTTGGCTGCACCGCCCTACATAAGTCAATGGGCCATTTAGGCCACTGTCGATAGGACTTTTGGTCCGCCCTAGTCAATCGGCGCTTCCTCATGGCAACATGTATCCCTCGAATTGCGGATGCCAGCCAAGGGAGGGGGACGGCTCATGTGGCCCTGGGGCGAATAGGCTGACCGATCTTCTGGCGGGGGCGTCGCCGGTACGCCCCCGCTGTACGCTCGCTGAATGACCACGGGGATCGCGCTCGCGGTCTACGCACTGTCCCTCCTCGCGGGCGCGATCGCCGTCTGGCGACGGCCGGTGGCTGCGGTCTATCTCTGGATCGTCGGCGTCGCCGTGCACAACGCCGTCGGTGCCGCGCTGTACGGAGCCGGCGTGCGTGGCAGCGCGCTGACCGCGATTCAGGCCTGGAAGGAGATCCTGCTCGCAGTTGCGCTCGCACGCGTTGCCACCGGCGCCCTGCGCGTCCGCGAGCTTCCGTTTCGCCCCGGCATCGTCGACGCAATGGCGGTCGCGTACGGCGCGCTCGTTTGCGTCTACGCGGTCATACCGCAGCACACGCTGGGCGGCTCGGCAGATGGACACGCGGTCGGGCTCGCGCTGAAGCACGACCTGATCCCCGTCGCCGCGTACTTCGTCGGACGGTCGCTCGTCGTCCGGCGCGAGGAGCTCGTGCGGCTCGCGTGGACGATCGTCGGAGCTGCCGCTGTCGTTGCTGCGCTCGGCTTGATCGATGTGTACGCGATCTCGATCTCGTGGTGGCGCACGTCGGCGGTGGTGCCGTACTTCAACAAGCACCTCGGGTACGACTACCACGGCACCGGCAACCTGCCGGAGAACTTCATCTACAACGTCGGCGGCGACAAGCCGTTTCTGCGCCGGCTCGTTTCCGTCTTTTTGTCGCCGCTCGCAACTGCGTACATGCTGACGGTCGCGTTGCTGCTGGCGACCGCGTTGTGGCGACGGGTGCGCCTCCTCGCTGCGGCGTGCGTTCTCGTCGCTGCGGGACTGCTGTTCACCTTCTCGCGCTCGTCGCTGATCGCGCTCGCCGCCGGTCTTGTCGTGCTCGGTTTCGCGCAACGGCGATGGTGGCCCGTCCTGGCCGCGGCGGTCACGATCGGGGTCAGCGTCGCGTGGGTGCACGTCTTCCCCGAGATCGCGCCGACGGGGCGCTTCACGATTGCCGACCTCGCGTATCAACACGCCCAGTCTGAGAAGCATCCGGGAGTCAGCTTCAACCCGGCGAGCACGAACGAGTCCTCGTTCCGCAGCCACCTGACGAGCCTTCGCGACGGCGCGCGAACGGTGATCCACCATCCGCAGGGCTACGGGCTCGGGAATGCGGGCCAGACGGCATCCCGCACCGGAACGCCGATCAAGGCCGGCGAGTCGAACTACACGGAGATGGGGGCCGAGATGGGGATCCTCGGCTCGATCCTCTGGACGGCGTGGGTCGCAGCGCTGTTCGTCGCGCTCGTGCAGAGAGCGCTACGAACGAATTGGTGGGCCGCGGTCGCGGTCGCGTCGGCGTTCGGCGCCGCGCTCGTCCTGGCAGTCCAGACGGACGTGATCGGCGATCCGTGGATGGGGTACGTGCTTTGGTCGCTCGCCGGACTGGTGCTCGCGACCGAGGTGGTACGCGACCCGAGGGTCGGAACGCCTACCGATGCCGGTAGACGATCCGACCCCGCGTCAGGTCGTAAGAAGAAAGCTCGATCTGCACCCGGTCTCCCGGCAGGATCCTGATGCGGTAACGCCGCATCTTCCCCGCCGTGTAGCCGAGGGCCTCGTGGCCGTTGTCGAGCACGACGCGATACTTGCCGTTGCTCAGCGCTTCGACGACCTCGCCTTCGAACTCGACCTTCTCTTCCTTGCCGGCCACTTACGCGCCGACCTGGACGACGTTCACTGCCTCCGGGCCCTTGGCGCCTTCGCGCTGCTCGAACTCGACCTTGGCACCCTCGGCGAGGCTCTTGAAGCCGTTGCCGGCGATGTTGGAGTGGTGGACGAAGACATCCTTCGTGCCGTCCTCGGGCGCGATGAAGCCGTAGCCCTTGGAATCGTTGAACCACTTGACGGTTCCGCTTGCCATATAGAAACACCTCCTTGCTGTACTCACGAACGGGCAAGGAAGGCGCTGTGCGCATAGCCGAACTCGTTCTCGCTTGTGCAGTCAGGGTAGCAGCGGAGGCCCGGAAGCGCCTTGATCTGGGGGAAAGTAGGCTCCTGCAGTGACCTGCAAGCTCGTGGCGGACGTCGCGGTCGTGGCCGGCGACCATGTGCTGCTCGTCCGGTACCGCGACACCTCCAGGTACGACGGCGAGGCCGGGTGGTTCCTGCCGGACGACTTCCTCGCGCGCCTGGAGCACCCCGACGATGCTGCCCGGCGCATCCTCCGCGAGCAGGCCGGCATCGAGGCGGCGGAGGTGCAGCTGGCGGAGATCGAGTCCTTCGACGGCGACGTTTGGCACCTCGTGTTCCACTATGTCGCCGCGATCGCCGAGCCGGTGGAGGTCCCGTTGGACGGCAACGTGGAGGAGGCGAAGTGGTGCCCGCCGGGGGAGCTTCCGGACCCGTCGGAGACCGCGCACCACGGTTGGGCCCTAGACGTCCTCTCGCGCGTCCTCGCCGCCCCCGCGCTGGAGTAGACACGCGAGCTATCGTCGGCTCGTGGCGATCGACCCGCGCGTCGACATCGGACACGTTCACCTCAAGGTGTCGGACATCGACCGCGCCCTCGGCTTCTACCGGGACGTCCTCGGCTTCGAGGAAACGACGCGCTACGGCGACCAGGCGGTCTTCATCTCCGCGGGCGGCTACCACCACCACATCGGGCTCAACACGTGGGAGTCGCTCGGCGGCTCGCCGCCTCCGCCGGGAACCACGGGCCTCTACCACGTGGCGATCCGCTATCCGACGCGTGCTGCGCTCGCCGACGCGCTCCGTCGCGTCCTGGAAGCGCGCATCCCCCTGAGCGGGGCGAGCGATCACGGGGTGAGCGAGGCGATCTATCTCCATGATCCGGACGAGAACGGGATCGAGCTCTACTGGGATCGGCCGAAGGACCAATGGCCGCGCGAGGGCGGCAAGGTGACGATGTACACAAGACCGCTCGATCTCGAGGGGCTGCTGGCAGAAACGACCTGAGGCCGCCCGCGGCAGCCATACTCTCCTTCGATGGACGAGCTTCCCGTGTCCGCGCGCGGGCTCGTCAAGCGGTACGGCGATGTCGTCGCCCTGGCAGGCGTCGACTTGACGGTAGAGCGCGGCGACGTCTACGGCTTCCTGGGCCCGAACGGCGTCAGTCGAAAAAGCCAGTAGCCAGAACGGCTATCTCAAGCAAAATCCTGCTTGAAAGGCGTACAACGCCTAGCAAAAAAGTACACGCCCAGTGCTGCTTCGCCGAGGAGCACGCGCGTGCCGTCCCCGGCGAAGCAGATACCAGAGTCACTAGTCGTGGATGTCGACGATCCCGGTTCCGGTGAAGGTCAGCCCGTCGAAGATCCACGTGATTGCCCCCGTCGAGGCATTGGCGATGAAGGTCACAGGTACCCCAATGTCGCTCGGGTTGTTTGCGATGGTGGTCGTCCCGCTCAGGGTCACTGTGCTGCCCGATACCGATCCCGTGAGCGGCGCGATGCACAAGCCGAACTGATTCCCGTTGTCGACGAAGTTGTCCGTGCCTTGCCCGCTAAGCGAGGCGAGGTTGTCGCCGTCGGCGTGCGCCTGCACGTGGAGCAGGATTCCCGAGAACGAGACCTGGCCCGTGATGTTCACGCTCACGTGCGATGAGGCACCCGCGGACGGCGCGGCCGCGAGGACGGTCGCCGCGACAACGGCGAGAAAAGCGATGAGTGTCAGGCGGCTTCGCATTCCTGATTTCCCTCCTTTATCTCAAGGATCCGATTCGCAGGCTGCGTTTTGCAGCTCGCGCAGCCACCGCCGCACACCTCCTTTCGTCCTGCCCAGGCGCTGCTCACACTGGAAGGCGCGAGCACACCGCGCGAGCCTCCGAGACGGCGGCGCTCGGACATGCCTCTCCCCGAAGACCGCTGCCAACTCTCCCCACTTCCGAGAAAGCGCGAAAACTCTGATACCCGAGGCATGAAATGTCAAGCACGCACAGCGCCATGAATGCCGTCACCCTCAGCCGCATGGCTCCCCTCGGTTGCCCTTCGCGCGAGCCGGACGGCGTCGTTCTTGAGACGCGGCGACAGGTTTGCAAGCTACGTCATCGCGGTGCTCATGTCGCTCGCCGTTGCGGGCCTCATCGGCGGGACGATCGCTTGGGGCTTCAAACCGCTCACGACGTTCTCCGGGACGCGGGTCTCAGCGCTGCATGCGCTCGGCCTGACGTTTGCGGCGCTCGGCGTCTTTGGGCTGCCGCTTCTGGGCGTCGAGGCCTTTGGCATCTTCCTCTCCGTCGCAACCCGGAACAGCGCTGCGTCGATCGTCGGCACCGTCGTCTATGCGGTTGCGCAGGAGGCCGTCGGCGGGCTCGTGCACGTGGCCTGGCTCAAGCGGTACCTGCTCTCGACGCAGTTCGACGCCGGGCAAGGTGTTTTTCGTGCGCCCGTGGATTGGAGTCAGGTGGGGCGCGCGGCCTGGGTGTCGGTTCTGTACGTGGCGGTACCGCTCGTCGCCGCGCAGATCATCTTCCGGCGGCGCGACGTCGTCGGCCCCTGATAGCCCGGCTGCGGGCTAGACGTTTGGGTGATGACATCGCGTCTGCCCCGCGCTATGCCTTGAGGACTGCGGCTTTGGAGGGCAATGCAATGTGGATTCACGTCAGCGACGCGGACGCCGTCGATGATCTGCGCGAATACCTGCGGCGATGCGATTGCACGGTCGAGCTCCGAGGAGCTACCGAGCTGGAAGCCTCCCCGCCCGGTCGGGACGTCGAGCCCGTCTACCTGCGAATGGAGCTCGACGCATATCTCCGGGTCTGGCGGGCGATGCATCCGGGCGTGACTGCGGACATCGCCTGAAGGCGCGGCTCCATCCGCCGCGGGACGGAGGATTCACCGCATGACCTTCAGGTGGCTCGATCGCTGGGGGCCGCTGGCCGGTGCCCTCGGGGTCATGTCCTTCGTCATCGCGATCCTTCTCTACGGAAACGGGCCCAAGGACGACGACCAGAAGATCGTCGCCTACTTCGCCAAGGACGCCCACCAGACGAAATATCTCGTCGCGTTCTACTTCTTCTTCGCAGCGTTCTTGCTGATGCTCGTGTTCCTCACTGCGCTCCGCGCGTTGCTGATCGAGGCAGAAGGCGAGCCGGGACGCTTGACCGCGCTCGCGTTCGCGGGCGGCGTTGCCAGCGCTGTGCTGCTGCTGGCGGCCAATGCGTTCTTCGCGGCGCCGGCGATCACGGCCAAGGACTCGGACAAGTTCAAGCTGGATCCGAACACGTACCGATTCATCAACGACACGGGCTACGTGTTCTTCATCACCGGCGTGATGGCCGCGGTCCTGATGGTGGCCGCGACGTCGGTGATCGCGCTCAAGACGGGCGTCTTCCCGCGCTGGTTTGCGTGGGTCGGCTTCGTGGTCGCAGCGACGTTCCTGGTCGCCTTCTTCTTCGTCCCGATCTTCGTCCTCTGGGGTTGGATCCTCGTAGCCAGCGGCTACATGCTGCTCTCGACGCGCAGGACGGCGCCGCCGGCGGCCCAGTCGGCGGGATAGGTCCACCGGCCCTCCGCGGCGCACGATCCAGCGGCGCTTTTGACGCCGTTCGGTTAGGCTCGCTCGCGCGGCGGGCTTTAGCGAAAGGCAGGCGGGGAGGTTCGAATGAATGTTCTGCGGCTGGCGCTCGTAGTCCCCAGCGCGTGTGTCGCACTGCTGATCGGTGCGAGCAGCGCCGGAGCGGGATCGGGCGCAACCTGTTCGGGCGGAGTCATCTCGACCGGGACGTATCAGTCGTTGACTGTCACCGGGTTCTGCTCGCTTCCCGATTCGGGATCGGTCGTCGTTCGCGGTGGATTGACGATCGCGCCGGATGCAGGACTGAACGCGATCACGGAGGCCACGCTGACCGTCTCCGGCGGAATCTCTGTCGGGAACGGCGGCTTCCTGGGATTGGGGTGCGCGCCCTCAACTGGTTGTGCCACGACGACGTTCGATCACATCGGCGGCGGGGTCCGAGCGGATCAGCCGCTGGCGATGCTGATCCATGGCAACATCATCGACGGCGGTGTCTCGATGCAGGGAGGCGGCGGCGGAGTCACTTGCGACTCAGCCGCTCTGTTCGGCGGCCCGCCGTTCACGGCGATCGAGGACAACACGATCAACGGGGGCGTCTTTGTCTCGGGTTACCAGTCGTGCTGGCTCGGTGTGTTCCGAAACACGGTCCGCGGAAGCGTCTCGATCATGAACAACACGCTCGCCGATCCTGACGCGACCGAAGTCGCGGACAACGTCATCTCGGGCGACCTCGCCTGCTTCGGTAACACGCCGGGAGCCCAGGTCGGCGACTCGGGTGGAGGTCCGAACACCGTGAGCGGCCAAAAGCTCGGCGAATGCGCCGGGCTCTGAGCCGCAGGTGACAGGCTGCACGGGGGCCGGCCCTCGCCGGCCCCCGTGCGCTACAACATGGGCGTGGCTTCCAAGCCCGTCGAGCAACTCGATTCCGTCGTGATCCGGTTCGCCGGGGACTCCGGCGACGGGATGCAGCTGACCGGCGGCCGTATGACCTCCGAGACGGCGGTAATGGGCAACGACCTCGCCACGTTCCCGGACTTCCCGGCCGAGATCCGCGCCCCCGCCGGCTCCCTGCCGGGCGTCTCCGGCTTCCAGCTCCACTTCGCCGATCACGACATCCTCACGCCAGGCGACGCGCCGAATGTCCTCGTGGCCATGAACCCGGCGGCGCTGAAGACGAACCTCAAGGATCTGCCGCCGAGCGGCATCCTCGTCGTCGACGCCGATGCGTTCACCGAGCGCAACCTCCAGAAGGCAGGCTACGCGACGAACCCACTCGAGGACGGCTCGCTCGACTCCTACGAGATGCACGCGGTGCCTCTGACGACGATGACGATCGAGGCGCTGAAAGAGATCGAAGGCATCACGAAACGCGAGGCGGAGCGCTCCAAGAACATGTTCGCGCTCGGGCTGATGTCGTGGTTGTACGGCCGTCCGACGGAGAACACGATCGCGTACCTCCAGCAGAAGTTCGCGAAGCGTCCGGAGATCGCCGCAGCGAACGTAAAGGCGTTCAACACCGGCTACGCGTTCGGCGAGACGACGGAGTCGTTCGCAGTGCAGTACGAGGTGAAGCCGGCGGCGCTGCGGCCCGGCGTCTACCGGAACATCACCGGGAACCAGGCGCTCGCCTACGGGCTGATCGCGGCGTCCGTCAAGTCGGGACTGTCGCTGTTCCTCGGCGCGTATCCCATCACGCCCGCCTCGTCGGTCCTGGAGGAGCTCGCGCGGCACAAGAACTTCGGCGTGCGCACGTTCCAGGCGGAGGACGAGATCGCCGCGGCGGGCTCGGCGCTCGGCGCGAGCTTCGGCGGCGCGCTCGGCGTCTGCACGTCGAGCGGTCCGGGCATCGTGCTCAAGCAGGAGACGATCGGCCTCGGCGTCACGCTCGAGCTGCCACTGCTGATCGTCGACATCCAGCGCGCCGGCCCGTCGACCGGAATGCCGACGAAGCCGGAGCAGGCCGATCTCCTCAACGTCATGTTCGGCCGCAACTCGGAGTCGCCGGTGCCGGTGATCGCCGCGGCGACCCCGTCCGACTGCTTCGACGCAGCGCTCGAGGCGGCCCGAATCGCCGTCAAGTACCGGACGCCGGTGTTCCTGCTCTCCGACGCGTACCTCGCGAACGGCAGCGAGCCATGGCTGCTCCCGAACGTCGCCGAGATCCCGGCGATCGATCCCGCCTTCGCAGAGCCCAGCGGCGGTGAGTTCCAGCCCTACGCGCGCGACGAGGAAACGCTCGCGCGACCGTGGGCGATCCCCGGCGTTGCCGGCCTCGAGCACCGCATCGGCGGCCTCGAGAAGCAGGACGTCACCGGCAACGTCAGCTACGACCCCGACAACCACGACCGGATGGTGCGGCTACGCGCGCAGAAGGTCGCGGGTATCGCGCAGGACATCCCGGAGCTGGAGGTCGACGATCCAGACGGCGCCGACACCCTTGTGCTGAGCTGGGGCGGGACGTACGGCTCGGTCGCCGCGGGCGTGCGCCGCGTGCGTGCGACGGGGAAGAAGGTCGCGCACGCGCATCTCCGGTACCTGAACCCGTTCCCGCGCAACACGGGCGAGGTCCTCCGCCGTTACGAGAAGATCCTCGTGCCGGAGATCAACCTCGGCCAGCTCGTGAAGCTGGTCCGAGCGGAGTTCCTCGTCGACGCAACCGGCTTCAACCTAGTGCGCGGCATCCCCTTCCGCGCGAGCGAGGTCGCCGACGCGATCGACGCGATGGTGGACGCATAAGGATCCGGAACGTCCACGTTCGCGAGCTCGCCGCGTCTGCCGACGAGGTGGGAGCGCTCGTGGACGATCCGAACCGGATGTGGCCGCACGGCCGCTGGCCGGAGCTGCGGCCGGACGGCATCGGGTTCCTGCGGCACGAGCCGCTCGAGTACGAGTGCGGGAAGGTGCGAAGTTTCCGGATCACGGGCCCGAGGGGATTCGCGGGTTGGCACGGCTGGGACGTCACCGCCAACGGCCGGACCGTCCTCCGTCACGTCGTCGAGGTCGAGTGCCGCGGCTGGGCGCGACTTCTGTGGCCGCTCCTCGTCCGGCCGATCCACGACGCGCTCCACGAGGACGTTCTCGACCGAGCTGAAACAGCCGTTGGGGGCGCACCTGTGAAACGCGAATGGTCCCGGCGGGTCAGGTTCCTGCGCTGGCACATCGCGAGGCTCCGCGAGCGTTGACGGAGTGACCGACCGCCTGCGACCTCTGTGGGATTTCGACGACCTCGATGCGAGCGAGCGGCGCTTGCGGGCACAGCTGGAGCAGGAGACATCCGATCCGGGTCGCGCCGAAGTCTTGACCCAGCTCGCGCGCGTCGAAGGGCTGCGCGGAAATTTCGCGCAGTGCGCGCAGGTGCTCGACAAGGCGGAGCCGCTGGCGGCGTCGAATGCCGTCGCGAATGTGCGCCTGGAGCTCGAGCGCGGCCGGATGTTCCGGTCGAGGG
>VAXU01000151.1 GCA_005885125.1 Actinomycetota bacterium | reverse complement strand
GTCGCTCGGGCGGAGGTCGACGTACCCGAGCGTCTCGAAGTTCGCGATCCGTCGCGGCCCCATCCCGGCGCGCTGCGTCGAGGTGAACCCGAGGAAGAGCTGCGCGGTATCGGGAATCAGATCTGCGCCGGGCACCCCCGCCGCGACCGCAACCTTCTTCGGCAGGCTTCGACGGCCGTCGAACCCGCCGCCGACGAATCCCTTGCGGATGCTCGTCACGTCGAACACGTGCAGGTCGTCGAACAGCGCGCGTGCCGCAACCGCGAGGTGGTCGCTCGAGTCGCTGCGCAAGAGGACGGCGACGTCGTTGTCCTCGAGGAGCGTGTCGGGTGGATCGCTCGGGAACCGCACCGAGTCGAGCAATGCGAGCTTCTGGGCGCGCCGGTCGTGAGGACCGTGACTGCGCCAGGCGTCCGGCACGTGCTTCCGGAAGTACGGCAGGCCCCAGCCGATCGTGATCCCGAGCCCTGCAGGGGTTGGCTCGAAACGCCGTTCGAGTGCCTCGAGCGCGTCCGCCAGCTCGCGCTGCGCCAGGCGCGGGTCGCCGGCGCGCACCCTCGCCGTCACGAGCTCGTGGTGCAGCGGTGGCACGAGCACCTCCACGCCGTTGTCCTGGATCACCGCCAGCCCGTCCAGGACGTGCTGCTCGGGCGGCAGCGCCGACACCGCCTCGCGTTTGGGCGACGAGCCGCCCACGCGATCGACGAGCTCGTAGATCCCAGCGCCTCCGAGGGCTGCCGCGGCAGCGCCGGCAAGGGCCTCTCTCCGGGTGAGCTTCACGCGCGGACGAGGACGAGGCCGCGCAGGATCCGATTGAGGTACACGCGGACCTTCGCGTAGTTCACCGGCGGCGCAACGTGCTCGCTGATCGTGTACAGCGAGCCCGCGTGACGCCACGCGTACAGGATGTGCCACTGGTCTGCGTCCTGGTTCACCGTGAACACCGTCGCCGTGATTCCGTTTACGCGGACGGTTCCCCGGGGGTCCGCGAAGCATGGGATGAGCGGTCGCTTCGCCGTGTCGGCGTCCACACACTTCGGGATCCGCGTGCGGCCCGGATAGCCGCGCAGGTTCACGTGCAGCTCGCCGCCGGCTGCGCCGAGCCCCGTTTCCTGCCACACCCAGCTCTGGAGGTAGCTGCGGTCGCGGCTGACGGCGTTGATGTTGTTCCAGCGGCTGCCGATCACACCGTCGAGCGGATCCGGCATCCAGGTCGGACAGTAGACGGGAGCGTCGATGCGCCGGGCGAGCTGCTTCCACCCCGGCAGGGCCTTTGCCGAGCACTGCTTCGGAGCCGCGTCCGCCACCCGACGGGGCATCTGCGCCTCCCCGCAGGCCGCTGCGAGCAGCGCCACCGAGACGAGGACGAGCAGGCCCTTCACGGGGAACGTTATAGCCGGTAAATCGCGACCCAGGGGCCTGCATAGCGGTCGCCGGGGGAGAGGTAGTAGACGCGCCGGGCGCTTGCCGCGAGCTGCTCGTAGAACGCGGACTCCTTCGGATAGCGGTCCCGCGCCTTGCTGACGCGATCCGTGACCGCGCCGCTGACGAGCACGAGGCGGATTCCCTCGCGCCGCAGCCGGTCGAGACTTCGGTTCTCGTCGAACGGACGACCCGGGCCGGGCAGCTGAAGCGAAAGGACGCGCAATCCAGTGACCTGCGGCGTCGACGGGTCGGCGGCGATGCGCGTGCCGCGCGGGATGTGCCGCTCGATCCAGTGCACCGCGACGACGCGTGTGTCGGTTCGCGTCAAGTGCTTGTCGTTGCGGATCGTCCACGTGAGCGGCACGACGAGCAGCAGCAGAGTGACGGGTACGAGCGCGCGAAAGCGTCCCGCGAGCGCAGCAAGCGGCGGGACGAGCGGGAGCACGTAGCGGTCGAAGTGCGCACGCAGCGTCATCAGATCGATGAAATAGACGAGCACGAAGCTCACGAGCACGACATCCGTGCGCGAGCGGCGTACGAGCGCGACGACGAGTCCGAGCGCAGCGACGATCAGCGCCGGGCCGAGGCCGTGCCACAGCCGGTCGACGAACGCGATCGGCGCCGCGTGGTCGTGCTCGAAGCCGAGCCAGCCTTCGCGCGCGCGCCGCTGCACCCGGAATGCCTCGTGCCAGGCCTGGTGCCCGTGGACGAGCACGAACGGGCTCGACGCGAGGAAGGCGAACGCCATCAGCGTGAGGCCGATCGCAAGTCGGCGCCACCGCCCCCACGCCGCGACGACGAGCGGGACGACGAGGAAGACGCCCGGATACTTGAAGCCCGTTGCGAGGCCGGCCGCGATTCCGGCGAGCTCGATCCGTCCGCCGACCATGAGTGCGAGCGCCGCCGCGATGCCGAGAGTCAGCGGGACGTCCGTGACCGCCTCCCGCGAATACACGACGTGAATCGTGCAGACCGTCGTGGCCGCGGCCGCGACGGCGCCCGCCAGCTCGCCGTATGCACGCTGAGCGAGCCACCATGCTGCCGCAACCGAGCCGAGCGCCAGCACGAGGCCGACGATCCGCGCCGTCAGGTACGACGGCTGGGACTGCCACGCCTGGAACGGCGCGTTCACGTACATCAACAGCGTCGGATAGTCGAACCAGTGCGGGTCGCCCCCGCCGCCGTGCACGAGCTTCCACGCGCGCGGCACGATGGACTGCTCGTCGGGATTGAGCAGATTGCCGAACGGGAGCCCGTACTGGATGCCGACGGCGCGCAGAGCCGCTGCCAGGCCGAGCAGCCCGCCGAGGGCCGTTGCGGGGCCGCCCCAGCGGGATTCCGCCCAGCGGTGTGCGGCGGCGCTAGACCTGCGGCGGCGCGTGGCCGACGAGCTCGGCGACGCTTCCCGCTCCGACGATGACCGCATCGACTCCCGCCCGCTCGAGCTCGTCGACCTGCTCGCGTCCCGACACCGGCACGTCGGCCACCGCGAGCTTTCCGGCCGGCACGTCGGGGAGCAGCTCGAGCGCGCGGGCGAGCGGGCTCTCGTCGTCGTCGTCCCCGCCGGAGAGGAGGAAGATCTCCGGATCGAGCCGCTCGAGTGCGAGCTCGAGCTCTTCTTCGTTCCGAACCTCGACGACGCAGTCCAGCCCGAGGCTCAGGGCCTCAGCCTGCAGGCGCTCGAGCCGGTCACCGTCCTCGTACAGCTCGTCGACGACGACCAGACAAGCGTCGGCGCCGACACGTGCGGCCTCGGCAACGGGGCCCGCCGCACGCCACAGAATCGGCAGCTCCGTCGCCTCGCGCACACCCTGGACATCCCCGCGCACGACGAGTGCCTCGGCTCCCTCGCCCTCCGCCGCCCGCGCGGACTCGGCGTCGTGGACCTCGACGACGACGGAGATTCCGTCCCCCTCGGAGATTGCCTGGCTGAATCGGCCCGCTGCCATCGGCGCCAGCGAAGCTTAGTGTTCGCGCACCGCTACTGGCCGACCGGATGCCAGACGGTCTTGAGCTCGAGGAAGGCGGCAACCTCCCACGGGCTCTGGGCGTCCGCCTCGCCGTGGACGACGCGCTTGACGTTCGCGGCGGCCGCGCGCTCGAGCTCGGGCGCGTCGCCGTCGGCGCTGCCGAGGTCGATCGCGTTGACGTCCATGTGCGACGCCAGCCACGGGGCGAGCTCGGAACGGTGACCCGTGAGGATGTTGACGACGCCGCCCGGGACGTCTGACGTCGCCAGCGCCTCGGCGAGCTCGATCGCGGCCAGCGGGTGCGTTTCCGACGCAACGGCGACGACGGCGTTCCCGCCGGTGATCGCAGGGACGACGCGCGAGACGATCCCGAGCAGCGGCGGTTCGTCGGGCGCGAGGGTCGCGACGACCCCCGTCGGCTCCGGAACGGTGAAGTTGAAGTACGGGCCGGCAACAGGGTTCGACGAGCCGAGCACCTGTGCGAGCTTGTCTGCCCAGCCCGCGTACCAGACGACGCGGTCGATCGTCTGCTCGACCTCCTCCCTGCCGCTCGACAGGTCCGCGAACTCGGCCGCGCGCGCTTCGATCATCTCGGCGAGGCGGTAGAGCACCTGGCCGCGGTTGTACGCAGTCATCCCGGCCCACTTCGGGAAAGCGGTGCGGGCGACGCGAACCGCGTCGCGCACGTCCTTTCGCGATGCGCGCGCGACGTTTTGACCTTCCGCCTCGTACGTGCGGCCGGATTCGGACCGCGGGAACGCGCCGCCGATGAACAGCTTGTACGTCTTCTTGACCGGGAGGCGGGTCACGGCATCAGTCGAATCGCAGGTACGGCTCGAGGCCGTGGCGGCCGCCCTCGCGGCCGAAGCCGGACTCCTTGTAGCCGCCGAACGGCGACGCCGGGTCGAACCGGTTGTACGTGTTGGCCCAGATGACCCCCGCGCGCAGGCGCTCGGCCATCCAGAGAATCCGCGAGCCCTTCTCCGTCCAGACGCCGGCGCTGAGCCCGTACGGCGTGTTGTTCGCCTTCTCCACCGCCTCCTCCGGGGTGCGGAAGGTGAGGACGGAGTGAAGACGGTCGGGACGAACCAGTAGCCCTTCTCCGGCAGGCGGCAGGGCGGCTGGTAGATCTCCGCGCCCTCCTCCTTGCCGGCCGCAACGAGCTCCTCGATCTTCTCGAGCTGCTGCTTGGAGTTGATCGCGCCGACGTCGGTGTTCTTGTCCAGCGGATCTCCGACGCGCAGCGTGGCGAGCCGGCGCTTGAGCTTCTCGACCACCGGCTCGTAGATCGACTCCTGTACGAGCAGGCGCGAGCCCGCACAGCACACGTGGCCCTGATTGAAGTAGATCCCGTTGATGATCCCCTCGACCGCTTGGTCGAGAGCGGCGTCGTCGAAAATGATATTCGCGGCCTTGCCGCCGAGCTCCAGTGTCAGCTTCTTGCCCGTGCCGGCGAGCTCGCGCTGGATCGCCTTGCCGACCTCTGTCGAACCGGTGAACGCGATCTTGTCGACGCCCTCGGCCTTCACGATCGCGGCGCCGGTGCGGCCGTCACCGGTGACGATGTTGACGACGCCCGCGGGAAGCTCCGCCTGGCGCAGCACGTCGCAGAACAGGAGGGCGCTCAGCGGCGTCGTTTCCGCGGGCTTCAACACGACGGTGTTCCCCGCGGCCAGGGCAGGCGCGATCTTCCATGCCAGCATCAGGAGCGGGAAGTTCCACGGAATGATCTGGCCGGCGACGCCGACCGGGCGCGGGCTCCGGTGCGGGAATGCGTACTCGAGCTTGTCCGCCCAGCCCGCGTAGTAGAAGAAATGCGCCGCCGCCAGCGGAAGATCGACGTCACGCGATTCCTTGATCGGCTTGCCGCCGTTCAGGGACTCGAGGACGGCGAATTCGCGCGAACGCTCCTGGAGAATGCGCGCAATCCGGAACAGGTACTTCGCGCGCTCAGAGGGCGAGATGTCCGACCATCCGTTCTCGAACGCGTCGCGTGCGGCGCCGACGGCGCGCTCGACTTCCTCGGGCGTCGCCTGCCCGACCTCCGCGAGCGGCTCCTCGG
>VAXU01000068.1 GCA_005885125.1 Actinomycetota bacterium | reverse complement strand
AGATCACGGTGCAGCTGAAGGAGCGCACGGACGAGGGCGCGACGCTGAGCGGCGACGTCAAGGTCGAGGGGAAGGTCGTCACGCGCGCTCGGCAACTCCGCATGGTGCCGAGTAACGGCTGAGGGACGAGTGCCTCGCGTTGTCGTCACCGGAATCGGCCTGATCACTCCCCTGGGAGTCGGAACCGAGGCGACGTGGAACGGTCTGATCGACGGCCGGAGCGGGATCGACCGGATCCAGAACTTCGATCCCTCGTCGCTACGGACGCAGCTCGGCGGCGAGGTCAAGGATTTCGCGCCCGAGGAGATCGTCCCCAACAAGCGCGTCCTGCGGAAGCTGACGCGCGGCGACCAGTTCGCGCTCACAGGCGCGATCCTCGCGGTCCAGGACTCGGGGATCGAGTTCGACGAGGAGAAAGGGGACCGGGCGGGTCTCTTCGTCGGCAGCAACAAGGAGGTCTCCGACCTCGGCCACCTGCTCGAGCCCACGCTCGCAGCGCGCAACGAGGACGGCAGCGTCGACGTCCATCGGTTCGGGGAATCCGCACACACGACGGCGTATCCACTCTTCTACGTCGAAGGGCTGCAGGCGGCGTCGCTCTTCTACGTGTCCGAGGTGTACAAGCTGAAGGGGCCGAACACGTACTTCGCCGGCACCGCGGAGGCGGGTCTCACGGCGATCGGCCGCGGCTACCGGGCGATCAAGCGCGGCGAGGCGGATGTCGTCGTCGCCGGCGGCTACGACGACGCGACGTCGTGGTGGAGCATGACGAAGCTCGACGCGCTCGACGGCTACCTGACGACGCACAACGAGCTTGGTACGAAGGCATGCCGTCCGTTCGACCGCTCCCGTGACGGGACGGTGCTCGGCGAGGGCGCCGCGTTCATGATCCTCGAGTCCGCCGAGAATGCCGCGGCGCGCGACGCGCGCGTCTACGCGGAGATCACCGGCCTCGGCGGCGGCAACGACGCGCGCGGGTCGCTAGAGCCGGATCCGGAGGGCCGAGGGCTGACGATCGCGATCCAGGGCGCGCTCCGCGAGGCCGAGCTCGAGCCGCAGGCCGTCGACTACGTTGCCGCCCACGGGCCCGGCACGCGCCTCGGCGATCTGACGGAGGCGAAGGCGATCAAGGCCGTCTTCGGCGACGCCGCCAACGGGCTCGCCGCCAGCAGCGTCAAGCCCGCGACGGGTCATCTCGTCGGCGCGGCAGGCGCGCTGAATGCCGCGGTCACGGCGCTCGCGGTCCATCACGGCGCCGTTCCTCCGACTCTGAACCTGGAAGATCCCGATCCCGAGTGCAACCATGCAGACTGGGTTCCACGGGAGGCGCGCGAGCTGAAGGTCGGGCACGGCCTGGCGCTCGCGAGAGGTTTCGTCGGTCAAAACGTCGCGCTCGCGCTCAGCGCAGTGTCCTAGAGGAGGTCACCTCGTGTCGGTTGAGAGAGAACGGAAGCGGGTCGTCGTCAGCGGCGTCGGCGCAATCACCCCGCATGGGACGAACGCCGACGCGCTCTGGGAGCACGTGCGAAAGGGCGACGTTGCGATCAGGAAGGTCGACCACCTCCCGATGGAGGGCTACATGACTGAGATCGGCGGCGAGGTGAAGGAGCAGGCGCCGCCGGAGCACGACTACGACCATCCGGACGACTACCGCGAGCCGATCATCGACTTCGCGCTGAAGGCGTCGGAGGAGGCCGTCGAGCAATGCGGTGTCCACGCAAGCGGTCAGATTCCGCCCGAGCGCTGGGGCGTCGTCGTCGGGACGTGCAACGCCGGATTGCTCTCCGCCGAGAAGTGGTACCGCGAGAAGACGGCGGGGGAGAACCCCGATCCGCGCCTCTTGCTCCTCTCGACGCCGCAGGCGCTCGCCGAATCGATCGCCGGCGCGTTCGGCGCCAAGGGCCCCGTGCTGTCGGTGAACACCGCGTGCGCGGCGAGCGCGAACGCGATCGGGTACGCGTCGGAGCTCATCCGCGACGGCCAGGCCGACGCAGTGCTGACGGGCGGCGCGGAGGCGCTGTCCGGGATCCTCTACTCCGGGTTCAACTGCCTCGAGTCGCTCTCGCCGGACCCGGCCGCTCCGTACTCGCGCGACCGTCACGGACTGTCGCTCGGAGAGGGCAGCGGGATGATGGTCCTGCTGCGCGAGGACCTCGCGCGCGAGCTTGGTGCGCCGATCCTCGCGGAGATCCTCGGCTACAGCCTCTCGGCCGACGGCTACCACCCGACGGCGCCGCATCCCGAAGGGGAGGGCGCCGGTCGCGCGATCAAGGGCGCGTTGCGCGCCGCAGGTGTGGACCCGAACGACGTCGCGTATGTCAACAGCCACGGCACGGGAACTGCGAAGAACGATCCCGCGGAGACCGCAGCGACGAAGGTCGGCCTCGGACAGCATGCGTACGAGACCGCGGTCAGCAGCACGAAGTCGATGATCGGTCATCTTCTGGGCGCTGCCGGAGCGGTGGAGAACATCGTCACTGTCAGGGCGGTCGAGCAACAGGTCGCGCCGCCGACGGCGAACTATCGCGAGCCCGATCCCGAATGCGACCTCGACTACGTCCCGAACGAGCCGCGCGAGATGCAGATCCCGATCGCCGTGTCGAACAACTTCGCGTTCGGCGGCGCGAACGCCAGCGTCGTCTGGGCGCGCGCGAACGGACGCACGGAGGCGCCGCCCGTCCCGAATCTCGACCGCGTCGTCATCACAGGTGTCGCGACGTTGACAAGCGCCGGGACGGATCCGAACGAGGTGCTGCAGGCGTTCACCGAGAAGCGGCAGGTCACGCGCGCCGAGAACGGCACGTGGGTCGGCCGCACAGACTTCGATCCGGCGGAGTTCATGACGCCGAAGGAACGCCGTCGCGTCGACCGTCTCGGCCTCTGGTCGATCATCGCTGCACGGCAGGCGCTGAAGGACGCGGGACTCGAGATCTCGCAGGAGAACCGCGGTCGCGTCGGCGCGATCATCGGCACGGGCGTCGGCCCGATGGAGAGCATGGAGGCGTTCTCACGGCCCGTCTTCGAAGAAGGCCCGGGGGCGGCGAATCCCGCGATCTTCCCGAACACGGTCTACAACGCGGCCGGCGGGCAGGTAGCGATGCAGGTGGGCGTCGTCGGCGTCACCTCGACGGTGACGGCCGGACATGCCGCCGGCGCGCAGTCGGTGTCGTACGCGTACGACCTCCTTCGCTGCGACCACGCCGACGCGATCGTCTCGCTCGCCACCGACACGCTCACCGACGCGGTGATCCAGGGCTACCAGGATCTCGGCGTGCTCGCGAAGGGCGAGCCGGGCGGGCCGGATGCACAGGGCTTCGCGCTCGCCGAAGGCAGCGTCGGGCTCGTTCTCGAGCGCCTCTCACACGCGCAGGCGCGCGGCGCGAAGCCGCTCGCGGAGGTGCTCGGCTACGCGGTGACGTCCGATGCGGAAGGCGTCGGCCGGGTCGATCCGGAAGGGCACGGGATCGAGGCGGCGATGCGTTCGGCCATCGAGCGCGCCGGCCTGCAGCCGGGCGACATCGGCACGATCTGGGCCAATGCATCCGGCCTGGAGGTCGTCGACGAAGCAGAGCGACATGCGATCGAACGCGTCTTCGGAGACGGCGCGAATGTCGTCATGCCGAAGCTGCTGTTCGGCGAGCCGATGGGGATGGGCGGATCGCTCAACGCCGCGCTCGCGGTCCAGAGCTGGCGCTCGAGCGACGATGCGCGTCCTGCGCTCGTCAACAGCCTCTCGCTCGGCGGGACGAACATCTCGATCGTGCTCGGACCGCAATGATCGCCTTGCCAAACGAAAGGACCTGAGTCGATGACGCACGTCGGAATCACCAGTACGGGCGCGTACCTCCCGGGCGATCCATTGACGAACGCCGACCTCGAGCAGCTCGTCGGGCCGCTTCCGGAGGACATCCTCGAGGGAATCCAGGTGAAGGAGCGCTACTGGATGATCGATCCGAAGACCGGCGATCACCGCATCAGCAATTCCGAGATGGCGACCAAGGCGGCGCAGGCCGCGCTTGAAGCGGCCGAGCTCGAGCCGTCGCAGATCGAGCTCATCGTCACGTCGACCGCGAGTCCCGACTACCACCTCCCGCCGATGGTCACGCTCGTGCAGGAGGCACTGGGTCTGCAGCGGTGCGCCACGACGGAGATCCGTTCGGGCTGCGCAGGCTTCGTCGAGGCGCTCGACATCGCGCGCATGTATGTCGAGCGCGGGGACTACTCGAACGCGCTCGTGATCGGCAGCGAGGCGATTTCCCCGCTGCTCGTCCCGATCTTCCGCGGCAAGGAGCCCGATCAGATCCGGATGCGCGACCGGATGAACCCGTACAACTTCGGCGACGGGGCGGGCGCGGTAGTGCTGCAGCCGACGGAAGGCGACGGTATCCTCGGATCGGCGATGGCCTCGGTCGGCGGCGATCGGCCTGCGGGAATGCAGGTGATCGGTGGCTCGACGCACGCGCCGCTGCACGAGCAACAAGCGGCAAAGCTGCTGGTGGAGCTCAAGGTCGACGTTGTCGCTTCGGGCGAGGTGACACCGCACGTGCTCACGGAGGCTCTGACCGCCGTCCTCGAACGCAGCGGGCTGCGCGCCGAGGACATCGACCTCTGTGTGATTCCCGAGGGAAATGCGGGGTACATGGTCGTCGAGCTGGAAGAGGCGGGGCTGCTCACACCCGAGTGGATTGCGTTGAAGGACAAGATCTACGAGAACCTCACATGGGTCGGCGCCACGGGTTCTGCGGCGGTTCCGCTCGCGCTTCATGACGCGTGGAAGAACGGTCGCGTCAAGGCGGGCGACAAGGTGATGGTGCTCGCGATCGAGACGAGCAAGTGGAAGTACGCGGGGATGGTCTTTCCCTGGCAGTCGAGCGTTCCCGCTCCGCAGGCGGAAGCGGTCGCAGCCGAAGCGGGCGGCTGAGCTCCGCAGTGACGACTGCCGAGCCCGCGTCGACAACGGCGCAGCAAGACGACAAGCGACGGTGGTGGATTCTCGCCGCGGTCACGTTCTCGCTCTTCCTGATCATGTTGGACAACACGGTGGTGACGGTCGCCCTGCCGGCGCTCCAGACCGGCGTCAACGCGTCGCTCGCACAGCTCGAGTGGTTCATCGATGCGTACTCGCTCATGTTCGCCGTCCTGCTGCTCTCGGGCGGCAAGCTGGCCGACTACGTCGGGCGCAGGCGCATCTTCGCCTTCGGCCTGGTCATCTTTACCCTCGCCTCGCTCTGGTGCGCACTCTCGACGAGCGGCGGAGAGCTGATCGCGGCGCGCGGCGCGCAAGGCGCCGGAGCCGCGCTGATGCTCCCCGCGACGATCTCGATCATCGCCGAGGCCTTCTCCGGAGTGGAACGCGGCCTCGCGTTCGGGATCTGGGCCGCGGTCTCGGGCGTCGCGCTCGCGATCGGCCCGCTCGTCGGCGGAGTCATCATCGACATCGCCCACTGGTCGTGGATCTTCTACATCAACATCCCGATCGGGATCGTCGGGCTCCTCGTCACCTTCGCGATCGTCCCCGAGTCGCGTGACACCACAACGGACCAACACCTGGATTTCATCGGGCTAGTGACGTCCGGCGGCGCGATGCTCGGCGTGGCTTACGGGCTGATCGAGGCGAACAAGCACGGCTGGGGATCTGCGCCGATCATCCTGTGCTTCGTCGGATCCGCGCTCCTGTTCACCGCGTTCGTCCTGTTCGAGCTCGCGGAGGAGCGCCGACCGATGTTCGACATCCGGCTCTTCCGCAACAGGGTCTTCGCCGGCGCGAACATCGCGGGCTTCGTCGCAATGTGCTCGCTGCTCGGATTCATCTTCTTCACCTCGCTCTACCTTCAGAACGTCCGCGGCTTCTCGCCGATCCACACCGGGTGGGTCTTCCTGATCGCGACGATCCCGATGTCGATCGGATCGCCGCTGGCCGGCAAGCTCGCAGACCGCATCGGCGCGCGGCTGCCGATCGCGGTCGGGCTCGCACTCTTCGGGCTCTCGCTCGTGGTCATGTCGCGCGTCGTGGGCCTCCATGCGTCGATGTGGAGTCTGTACCCCTGGCTGTTCATCTCCGGCTTTGGATTCGGCATGGTCCTGCCGCCGTCGACCACGACGGTCGTCGCGGCCGTGCCGAACGAGAAGTCAGGCGTCGCGTCGGGGCTGATGCAGGCGTTGCGTCAGCTCGGCGGCGCGCTCGGGATCGCGATCGGCGGCGCGATCGTAAACGCCCAGACGTCGGGATTCGGGCCGCTCGACTTCCGGTACAACGGCGCCTACGTGCACGGGCTTCGCTGGGTGTTGCTCTTCACAGGAGCCATCTCGTTTGCAGGTGCAGGGGCCTGCCTTTGGCTGATCCGCGGACGTGTTCTGCCCGCAGCACAGCCGGCCTCGGGCGCGGTGTCACCCGGTTAGCCGGCGACTCTTGCGTCGGGCGCGCACGAATCGTCGGCGATCGCGGCGAACCGCGCGAAATCGGTCTTTATCTCCTTGACCGTCGCTCCCGACGCGAGTCTCATGATCCGCTCTCGCACCGCGACGGCGAGCGGATTCTTCCAGGAGTTGAGCTTTCCGATGCGCCGTGCGCGCTTCTGCACGTCGCTCGCGTTCTCCCGGCGCCGTTGCTCGAAGCGGTCCAACGCGTTCGTGACGTCGCCGGCGGCGTCCGCAAGGCAGTCCGCCAGCACGATGCCATCTTCGAGTGCGTCGCCCGCGCCGCGTCCGAGGTTCGGAGTCGATGCGTGTGCAGCGTCCCCGATCAAGACGACTCGCCCCGAGACCCAGCGCTCGAGCGGGTCGAGATCTTCGACGTCCGTGGCCTCGATTGCCGTCTCGTCGGTGCCGTCGATGAATCCCTCGACGGCTCCGCCGAAACGCCGAAAACGCTCTTTCAACGTCTGCTTCTTCGGCTCGCGTGCTTCGCCGTCCCCGGGTGGGCCGACCAGCGCCGCGAACCAGAGTGACCATCGGTGGCCGGCATGGATCCCGAAGCGGTCGCCGGGACCGAGGATGAACTGGAACGCGCCGGGTGGCACGGACGCATCCTGGTGCTCGGAGACCGCCGAGAGGTAGCGATAACCGGCGTACCTGGGCTCGATTCGGCCGAACACCGCGTTCCTCACTTCGGAGGTCATCCCGTCCGCAACGACGGCGACCGCAGCACGTTCTTCGCGTCCGTCGGCCAGCCGGACCGTCACGCCGTCGGCATCCTGTTCGATTCCGACACATGACGCCCGCGTGAGGACTCCGTCGTCGAGTCCGTTCGTCAGAGCGGTCAGGAGATCCGAGCGCCGGACGATGAACGGTTGGGGCAACCCCCGTTCGCTGGCGAGCCCTGCGACGTCCACACGTTGCAGAATGCGTCCGCGCCACGACCGCAGCTCTTGCGTTGTCATCGGCTCGCTCCGCGCGCGGATCTCGTCGCCGAGCCCGAGCCGGTCGAGCGCGAGCATCCCGTTTACCCAGATCTGCAACGCATCCGCCGGATCGCGAGGCTCGGGCGAGCGTTCGAAGACCGCGACGTCGATGCCCGAACGCTGCAACGCCAGGGCGGTGCTCGCCCCGGCGACGCCGCCGCCGATGACGACGACCCTGTCAGCGCTGTGCGGCATCCAGGGCCGAGATACCGAGTGGTGTGGAGAAAGTCAAGGCATGCCTGTTGACCCCCGAGAGACGGTCGGTTACCGTCGATCGCGTGATCGACGTCAAGCGCCGACTGCCCGTCGTCCTTGCGGCGGCGGGCCTGATCAGCGTCGGGGCCGGCATCGGGATCGCGGCTTCGAAGGGCGAAGGCGCGGGTCCGCCGATCAAGTTCTTCCCGCTTGCAACGGCCAAGCTTGCCCCAGTGACCCGCCTCGTCCACCTGAAGGACGGGGGCGACTTCAGGGTGTCCATTACGGGGGACACCATCTTCGCGATCCGGGAAGTGACGATTGCGCCGGGCGCCGCACTCCCGTGGCACCAGCACCCGGGGTCGGCGTTCATCCTGCTCGCCAAGGGAACGGTGACGGAGTACAACACGGCATTCCCGCACTGCGGGCCCCTGACCCAGACGGCGCCCTACTCGCGGTTCGAGCCGGGGGACACGACGCACATGCTCGTGAACAACGGCAATGTAGGGGTCGTGATCATGGTTGCGTCCTGGGACGCGCCCAAGGTCGTCAAGTCCGGCAAGCTGATCATCCCGGAGCCGCAGCCGAAACTGGCGGGCTGTCCCGCCGCGCCCTGAGTCGAAACTAGCGATCCCTGCGGTCAGCGTGATCGTCGAGCGCGATGTCCCGGTCCCGATGCGCGACGGCGTCGTCCTGCGCGCGGACGTCTACCGTCCGGAAAACGACGCGCTTGTCCCTGCGATTGTCAACCGCACGCCGTACGACCGCAGCTCCCCGCTGATCCAGCTCGCAGCGATCGAGCCCGAGCGTGTCGTCGACGCGGGATTCGCGCTCGTGTGCCAGGACGTGCGCGGCCGGTTCGCGTCGGAGGGCGAGTTCTACACGTTCTTCGCCGACGGCAAGGACAGCTGCGACACGGTCGAATGGGCCGCTGCGCAGTCGTGGTGCGACGGAGCCGTCGGAATGGCGGGACGGTCGTACGCGGCGGCGGTGCAATGGCTCGGCGCGCTCGAGCGGCCGCCGCACCTGCGGGCGATCTCGCCGATCGTCACGGGCAGCGACTACTACGACGGCTGGATCTACGAAGGCGGTGCGTTTCAACTCGGCTTCAACGTCTTCTGGATCTGGCTCATGACCGAGCCCCGGTCCGTGAACAAGCTCGACGAGGTCTACCGGCATCTGCCGCTGCGGACGCTGCGCGTCAGCGACCTCGCATGGGCGCGGCTCTACGCACACTGGCTCGCGCACTGCACCGACGACTACTACTGGCGCTCGCTCTCGATCAACCGGCGCTACGAGCAGATCGAGGTGCCGGCGCTGATCGTCGGCGGTTGGTACGACGTCTTCCTGCGCGGCACGATCGAGAACTTCGTCGGCATGCGCGAGCGCGGCGGCTCGGACGATGCGCGACGTGGTCAGCGGCTCGTGATCGGCCCGTGGGCGCACGGCAGCACGTACGGCCCGTATCCGGACCACAGCTTCGCGCCGTTCGCTCCGCACGATGCGCTCGACGTCGCCGATCTCCAGCTCCGGTTCTTCGATCGGTGGCTGCGCGGCGAGCGGAACGGCATCGACGACGAGCCGCCCGTCCAGATCTTCGTCATGGGTGAGAACCGCTGGCGGGCCGAAGACGACTGGCCGCTCGCCCGCGCGCGCGAGACGTCCTGGTTCCTGCGCGAGGGAGGCGCGCTGACGCAGGAGGGTCCCGGGAGCGAGGCGCCGGACGAATACGTCTACGACCCGCGCGATCCGGCGCCGACGATCGGCGGTCCGACGTCGTTGCCGTCCAAGATGATGAAGGCGAACTCCGGCCCTCTCGACCAGAGCCGGCTCGGCGACCGAGACGACGTCCTCGTCTACACCTCCGACATGCTCGAGGAAGCGCTCGAGGTGACGGGACCGCTGTCCGTCGTCCTGCACGCTGCCACGGAAGGCGACGACACGGACTTCGTCGCGAAGCTCGCCGACGTCACGCCCGAGGGGCAGGCGCTCATCCTCGCCGAGGGCGTTCTGCGCGCGCGCTTTCGGGACGGGTTCGACCGCGAGCGGCCGCCGGAGCCGGGACACGTGTACGAGTACACGATCGACCTCGGCGCGACGAGCAACCTCTTCCTTCCCGGTCACCAGATCCGCCTCCTGGTGACGAGCAGCTCGTTTCCCCGATTCGATCGCAACCCGAACACCGGCAATCCGCTCGGCGTCGACGAGGCCGACGACCTACGGGCGGCCCGTCAGACGATCTTCCACGACGCGCAGAGGTCGGGATGGGCTCCGACCTCCTCGACGCGCGGCCTGACCTTTTCGACCGGTACTTCGACCAGGTGGACGAGGCGTCGGGGCTGACCGTCCGGCAGTTCGCGCTCGAAGGACCGCAAGAGTCACTCACGCGCACCGACGTCGCACAGCCCGCTCTCTTCGCGCTCTCGCTCGCAGTCACGGACGCGGCGCGCGAGCTCGGGATCGCCCCGAGCTTCGTGGCCGGGCACAGCCTGGGCGAGTACACCGCGGCCGTCTCCGCCGGAGCGCTCCCGCTCGACGACGGCGTCCGGCTCGTCAGCCTGCGCGGCAGGCTGATGAACGAGGCGCAGACGGAACGGCCCGGGACGATGGCGGCCGTGATCGGCCTCCCGGCCGAGCGGGTCGCGGAGCTCTGCGAGCAGGCGAGCGCGGCGGGCGTGGTCGCGCCCGCGAACTTGAACACGCCGACGCAGATCGTCGTGTCGGGCGAGGTGTCGGGCGTCGAGCGCCTGATGGAGCTCGCGCAGGCTGCGGAGGCGGAGAAGGTCGTGCGGCTTCAGGTCGGCGCCGCGTTCCACAGCGAGCTGATGAAGCCCGCTCAGGCGAAGATGGCCGAGGCGATGGAAGACGTCGCCTGGAGCGACCCGCAGGTGCCGATGGCGTCCAACGCACTCGGGCGTCTCGTCACGACCGCCGACGAAGTCCACCAGGCGCTGATCGCGCAGATCGCGAGCCCGGTGCGCTGGGTCGACTGCGTGCAGAGCCTCGTGGACGCGGGCGCCTCGTCCTTTCTCGAGATCGGCCCGGGACGAGTCGTTACCGGTCTCGTCCGCCAGATCGTCGGGATGGACGCGGACGCTGCGTCGGCCGATGCGCCGTCGAAGCTCGAGAGCTTCGTCTCGTCGCGGCCCGACGTCGCCGCGACGTAGCGTCGCTCAGCGCGCGAGCGGCGCGCCGGCGGACGACCAGCGGAAACGCGTCATGTCTTCCTTCGGCGCCAGCGTTCCGGGGCGCTCGCCGCGGCGCACGAACAGCGTCGGGGCGGGCGCGGTCTTCGCGATCTCCGAGCGGACCGGCCCGAGGCCTTCCTGGCGCCACCGCTCAGAGAGTCCGATCACGAGCAGACCTGCGCGCGATGCCGCGCTGATCAGCTGTGGGCCCGGCTCGACCAGCACGGGCTCTGCAGCGATTCCGGCCAGCTGCTGAACGACGAGCGAGGCGTTGCCGATCAGCCGGCTCGCGTCGCGCTCGCCGCCTGCGCCGCCGTTCCCGCCCCCGTCGCGCGAGGCGCCGAGGAGCTTCAGCGGCGCTTCGCGCACCGACGCGATCCATGCTGCAAGCTCCAGGGCCGCCCAGTCGTGCTCGGCGCCGCCGAACGGGACAAACACCGGATGATCCGCGTCGATCGTCGGAATCCCTTCGCGCTCGACCAGCACGGCGACGTCACACGGCGCCTTCTCGAGCACGGTGCCGACGTCGCCCCGTGGCACGCCTTCGCCGATCAGCGGACGTCGTCCGTTCAGGATCACGAGGTCGACGTCCTGCTCGGTCGAGAGGCGGACGAGATCGGAGCCCGGGTCGGGTGACGTGAACGCGACTGCGCGGGCGTGCACGCCGCGCTCCGAGAGGAGCTCGCGACGCTCGTTCAGCTCTGCCGTGGCGTACTCGAGCAAGCGGTCGTCTGCGCCGAGCCCGGTGGCGAGGTTGGACGGGTGAACCAGGCGCACGAGGATCAGCTCTCGTGCAGGCTGGGAGCGCGCAAGCGGCTCGCCGAGCGCAATCAGCGCGTCGACGCTCGTGTCGTCCTGGGGCGCGACGATGATCGACCGCTGCGGGACGATCGTCTCCGGGACGGGTCCCTCGAGCCGCGCGCGGCGGAACTCTTCCTCGGGCGGTGCCGACAGCTCTTCCTTGGGATCGAGCAGGCGCAGCGCCGGGCCCGCCATGAACGTCGTCACGAGCGCCATCACAACGAGCATCGTGAAAAGCGCATGGGAGATCAGTCCGAGATCGAGCCCGATGTTGAGCACGATCAGTTCGGTCAACCCGCGTGTGTTCATCAGCGCGCCGAACGCAGCCGAGTCACGCAGTCGCATTCCGCCCCAGCGCGCGGCGAACATCGCACCGAACCATTTCCCTGCGACCGCGACGCCGATCAACAGGACGCACAGGAGCCAAAGGATGGGCCGGTTGAGCGAGCCGATCTGCGTCTTGAGGCCGGTGACGACGAAGAAGAGCGGAAGCAGGACCATCGTCACGAAGTCCTCGAGGCGGCGGCTCACGTCGGAGGTCAAGCCCGCGTGGCGCGGCATGATCAGGCCCATCACGAACGCGCCGAAGATTGCGGCGATGCCGATCTGGCGCGAGACGTAGGCAGCGAGCAGCACGCCGACGAAGATCGTTCCGATCCAGAGCTGCGGGACGTAGCCGACCTCGTCGTACGCGACGGCGATACGCGCGAGCAAGGGACGGACGACGACGACCAGTCCGATCGTGAACGCCGCGGCGAGCCCGACGACCTTGAGCCACCCGAGACTCGAGCTCGCACTTGCCACGGCGGTCGCGAACGCGAGCAGCGTCCATGCGGTGACGTCGTCGATCGCGGCGCTCGCCATCGCCAGCGCTCCGACCGGCCGCTTCAACATGCGCTTCTCCACGAGGATGCGCGCGAGCACGGGGAACGCGGTGATCGACATCGAGACGCCCATGAAGAGCGCGAACGGGAGATAGTCCTTGTGCGGAGCGAGGAGCCGGTAGATCGGCGCCGCTACGAGCATGCCGAGCGCCATCGGAAACGCGACGCTCGTGTTGGAGACGAACGCCGCGCGCGCGGCGTTGACACGGAGCAGGCGCGGGTCGAGCTCCATCCCGACGAGGAACAGATAGAACGCGAGGCCGATCTGCGCCGCGCCCGATAAGAGCGGGACGATGTCCGCCGGGAAGAGATAGTCCTTCGCTGCCGGCCAGACCGCGCCGAGCAGCGTCGGGCCGAGCAGGATGCCCGCGAGGACTTCTCCCATCACGCGCGGCTGGCCGATCTTCCCGAGCGCGGTGCCCACGAGCCGCGCGGCGAGGATGACGGCGGCGATCGCGAGCATCAGCCGTCCGAACGTCTCCTCGCCCGAGCGCTTCGGCGGCTTCTTGGCGCTCGCGCCCGGCGGGGGCAAGGCCTCGGTGAACGTCGCCTGGAACGCCTGGCCGTTGAGCGTGCCGCTCAGCGTCTTCGGCTCGGACGTCGGGACGGGGACGTCGAGCGCCGCACCCTCGCCGCCGCTGCATGTGACGTGTCCTTTCAGCCGGTGGTGCTCGAGGCGGAGCTTGCCGCCGGTGCTGCCCGGGCCGCTGGCGTCGACGAACGTCCCGGACTGCTGCAGGGTGAACTTGCTCAGGCAGGCGGAAGTGGAGGAATACTTGCCGCCGACGGCCGGCTGGGCATGCTCACGGTGTCCGAGGATGAGCGAGAGCACGACAGCCCCGACGAGGAACGCCAGCACCCCGACGTATCCGGCAAGCAGGCGGCCTCGAGTGAACGGCCTCGCGTAAGTGGCAGCATCGCCTGGCGCCGTGACCTGCCCGCCCACAGCCGGTGACCATAAACCGGTCGGCCGCGATTTCCAAGCGGGATACGCTACGCCGATGACCTGGAACGCACCGACCAGCGCCAGGGAGCTCGCGGTCGGCGACGTCTTCGGGCCCTACCGGCTCGAGGCGCTCCTGGGCGAGGGTGGAATGGGACTCGTCTTTCGGGCCGTGCGCGAAGGGGACGACGCCGAGGTCGCGCTGAAGCTGCTCAAGGTCGACCTCGCCGAGGACGACACGTTCAAGCGCCGCTTCATCCACGAGGCGCGCAGCGCCGCAGAGGTGACGCACGAGAACCTCGTGCCGATTCTCGACGCGGGGGAGATCGGCGGGCGTCCCTACCTCGCGGTTGGGTACGTCGCGGGTGAGACGCTCGACGAGCGTGTGAAGCGCGACGGCGCGTTGCCGCTCGAGGCCGTCCTGCGTCTGGCCGAGGAGGTCGGTTCGGCTCTCAACGAGCTGCACGACCGCGGGCTCGTTCACCGCGACATCAAGGCGTCGAACATCATCGTGGCCGAGAGCGGCGAAGCGATGCTGACCGACTTCGGTCTTGCGAAGGGGCAGGCATACACCGTCCTGACGCGACCGGGCCAGGTGCTCGGCACGCTCGACTATCTCGCGCCCGAGTTGATCAGAGGACACCCCGCAACTCCCGCGAGCGACATCTACGCGCTGGGCTGCACGGTGTACGAGTGCGCGGCCGGCAAGACGCCCTTCGCCGACCAGGTCGGCTTCCAGAAGGGCATCGCGCATCTGGAAGAGACGCCACCCGATCCCGGCGCCGAGCGTGACGACTGGTCGCCGGCGCTCTCCGCGGCACTGCTCGCGACGCTGGCGAAAGAGCCCTCCGATCGTCCGCAATCGGCGAACGAATTCGCGAGTGCGCTGCGAGCCGCGGCGACGCAGTCGTAGCCTCTTCGCATGGCGTCGCTGACCCTCGAGATCGGGACGCGCGTCGGGGGCTATCGGCTCGAAGGACAGATCGGCAGGGGCGGCATGGGCCTCGTCTATCTCGCCGAGCACGAGCGGCTCGGCCGGAAGGCGGCGCTGAAGCTGCTGATCCCCGACCTTGCCCGTGACGAGACGTTTCGCGAGCGCTTCGTGCGCGAGTCGCAGCTGATCGCCGCGATCGAACACCCGAACATCATCCCGATCTACGACGCCGGCGAGGTCGACGGCCTGCTCTATGTCGCGATGCGCTACGTCGAGGGACAGGACCTGAAGACGCTGATCGAACGTGAGGGACGGCTGTCGACCGACCGTGCGCTCGAAATCGTCGGCAGCGCGGGCGCGGCGCTCGACGCGGCGCATGCGCGCGAGCTCGTCCACCGCGACGTGAAGCCCGCGAACATCCTGCTCGACGCGCCCAGCGGCCGAACGTTCCTCACCGACTTCGGAATCGCGAAGCTCGCGAAGTCGTCGTCGACGCAGACCGGGATGTTCATCGGAACGGTCGGTTACACGCCGCCGGAGCAGATCCAGGGCCAGACGGTGGGCCCCGCAACCGACGTCTACGCGCTCGGCTGCGTGCTGTACGAGTGCCTCACGGCTTCGCCGCCCTTCGAGAAGGACACGGACGTCGCCCTGATCTACGCGCACCTGTCCGATCCGCCGCCCGCAGTGACCGCGAAGAGACCGGATCTGCCGGCGGCGCTCGACGCCGTCCTCTCGATCGCGCTCGCGAAGGCGGAGGCGGAGCGCTACCAGTCGTGCAGCGAGCTCCTCGCCGCCGCGCGCGACGCGCTCACTCGTTCGACGATCGTCGCGCCTGCCGCGTCCGTTGCGCGTGACGCGGTCGAGCTGCCGGCGCGACCGGTACGGCCACCGGCAGGGCGGACGAATCTCCCGTTGCCCGCGACGCCGCTCGTCGGGCGCGAGCGCGAGGTGGACGCGGCGTGCGAGCTGCTTCGGCGGGACGAGGTTCGCCTCGTCACCTTCACCGGTCCGGGCGGCACGGGCAAAACGCGCCTGTCGATCGGCGTTGGTGAGGCGCTCGCCGCGGACTTCTCGGACGGTGTCGTCTTCGTCGGGCTCGCGGCGATCAACGATCCCGCGCTCGTGCTCGCGAACATCGCCGAGGCCGTCGGTGTCGAGGAGCAGGCCGTCGCCGTGTCGGATGGCGGGACGGTTGCGCTGGAGGCGCTTCGCGCACACCTCCGCGACGAGCAGGTTCTGCTCGTGCTCGACAATTTCGAGCACGTCCTGCCGGCGGCGCCGCTCGTTGCCGAGCTGCTCGCAGCGGCGCCGCTCGTCAAGGTCCTCGTCACCAGCCGCGCCGCTCTCCGTCTGCGGGCGGAAGAGGAGTATCCGATCCGTCCACTCGAGCTCCCGGATCCGGACGAGCTCGACGTCGACGCGATTTTGTCATCCCCGGCTGTCGCGTTGTTCACCGACCGCGCCCGCGCGGTTCGACCGACGTTCGAGCTGGACGCGGAGAGCGCGCCGGCGGCCGCGGAAATCTGCCGTCGCCTCGACGGACTGCCGCTCGCGATCGAGCTGGCGGCCGCGCGCGTGAAGCTCCTGTCGCCGCAGGCGATCCTGACCCGGCTGGAAAACCGCCTCCAGCTCCTCACAGGCGGCGCGCGGGATCTTCCCTCGCGTCACCAGACGCTCCGCGGCACGATCGACTGGAGCTACGACCTGCTGGAGCCGGCGTCGCGAACGCTGCTGGCACGGCTCGCGGTGTTCGTCGGCTTCACGCTGGAGGCTGCGGAGGAGGTGTGTCCGTCGACGGAGGAGCTCGACGACGGCACGCTCGTCGACGCGCTCTCGTCGCTCGTGGATGAGAGCCTCGTGCGCCAGCGCGAAACGGCGGACGGCGACGTGCGCTTCGAGCTCCTCGAGACGATTCGCGAGTACGCGCTCTTCCGGCTCGTGGAACGAAAGGAGGTCGACGATCTCCGTCAGCGGCACGCCGCGAACTACCTCGCGCTCGCGGAGACCGCCGAGCCCGAGCTCACCGGTCCAGATCAGGCGGCGTGGGTGAGACGCTTGCAGGACGAGGCGGGCAACCTCCGCGCTGCGATGGGCTGGTCGCTCGATGCGGGCGACCTCGAGACCGGTCTCCGAATGGCAGGCGCGCTGTTTCGGTTCTGGAGCATCCGCGGCGAGCTGACGGAGGGCCGGCGGTGGCTCGACCAGGCTCTGCACCGTGCTGCGACTGTTGCGCCCGACGTTCGCGCGAAGGCGTTCTTCGCAGCGGGATACGCCGCGCTCGGGCAAGGCGACTTCACGGACTCGATTCGTCACTTCGAAGAGAGCCTCGCGCTGTACAGACAGCTCGATGATCGCGTCGGCACGGCGGCAGGCCTCGTGCAGCTCGGCTGGTTGTCGATCACGCGCGGCGACGCGGACCGCGCAACGGCGCTGTCGGAGGAAAGCCTCGTGCTGGCCCGCGAGCTCGGTGAGGCGAGGACCGCGTCGCTCGCACTCGCGAACCTCGGCGACGTCGCGTTCGGACGCGCCGACTATCCCGGCGCCGCGGAGCTCTACGGTGAGAGCCTCGCGCTTCGCCGTGAGATCGGCGACCGGAGAATCGTCGCTGACGCGCTGATCAAGTCCGGCCGAACAGCGCTCCTCGAGGGCGATCACGCGCGTGCAGTCGCGTTGCTCGACGAAGGACTCGAGCTCGCGCGGGACCTCGGCGACGGCTGGACGACGTCGGTCGCGCTCGCGAGCCTCGCGACGATGGCACTTCGGCAAGGCGATCACGCACGCACGCGATCGCTCCTAGCCGAAGCGCTCGCGACGGGCCGCCGGCGCGGCGACAAGCGGCTCGCCGCCGAATGTCTGACCGCGCTCGGCGGTCTCGGCGCGGCGACCGGGGACCCGGCGCGGGCGGCGCGGCTGTGGGGAGCTGCGGAGGCGTTGCGCGAGTCGACGGGCGCGACGTCGTCGCCGGTCGAACGCCTCGTCGAGGAGACGTATGAATCGGATGTGCGCGCCGCGCTCGGCGAGGAGGCGATGCTCGCGGAGCGCGAGACAGGCCGTCGTCAGGACCCCGACGAGGCAGCGTTCGAGACGCTCACAGGAGCGACGGAAACCCCACGCGGGGCCGCGGCAGAGACGATCGTCTCGCCGCGGGCAAAGGAGCAGCCGGGCGGCGCCTGAGGCCAATCGAGGTTGCGCTCCTGCGGGGCGAGGAATACGCTCGCTCCAATGTCCGACGGCTGAGCGGCGGGGTGAGTGGATGCTCGAAGCACGATCAGAGCGGACCGAGCCGCGCAGGTCGTCTCACGAAACTCAGGAAAGCAGAGGGAACCAAGGGGGTAGCTCGACGTGACCGGTGAACAGCTGGCAGCAGGATCCGGGGGGAACTACGACGTGATCATCCTCGGCGGCGGGCTTGCGGGACTGACGCTGGGGCTCCAGCTCAAGCGCGCACGCCCCGAGACGACGATCTTCATCGCCGAGAAGCGGCCGGGCCCTGCGCCGGAGGCCGCGTTCAAGGTGGGCGAGTCGACCGTCGAGGTGAGCGCGCACTACTTCGCCGAGGTCGTCGGCATGAAGGACCACATCGAGGCCGATCAGCTCCACAAGGCAGGGCTGCGGTACTTCTTCCCCGCAGGCGACAACACCGACATCGCGGAGCGGCTCGAATGGGGCGTGCCGTTCTTCCCGCCGAATCCGTCCTATCAGCTCGACCGGGGCCGCTTCGAGAACGAGCTCGCGAAACGGAATCTCGACGCAGGCGTCGAGCTCGTGCAGGGCGCCTTCATCGACACCGTCGAGCTCGGCGACGACGAGCATTCGGTGACGATCGTGCGCGGCGGCCCGGGCGGCGAGCGGACGACGGTCCGCGGACGGTGGATCGTGGATTCGTCGGGGCGTGCGTTCCTGCTGAAGCGAAAGCTCGGTCTGGAGCAGGACAACGGACACAACGTCAACTCGGCGTGGTTCCGGCTCGCAGGAGGGATCGACATCGAGGATTGGGTCGACGAGTCGAACACCGAGTGGTTCGAGCGGATGAAGCAGCGCGGGCTCCGACGACTGAGCACGAACCACCTCATGGGCCAGGGGTACTGGGTCTGGCTGATCCCGCTGTCCTCGGGATCGATCTCGATTGGCATCGTCTCCGACGAGCGGTTCCATCCGTTCGAGCAGATCGAGACGCTCGACGGTGCGCTCGAGTGGCTCCGCGAACACGAGCCTCAGCTCGCTGCGATCGTCGACTCACGGCGCGACGGGATCGAGGACTTCCTGCGCATCAAGGACTTCTCGTACGGCTGCAAGCAGGTGTATTCAGCCGATCGATGGGCCTTGACCGGCGAGGCTGGTCCGTTCCTCGACCCGTTCTACTCCCCGGGGTCCGACTTCATCGCGGTCGGGAACACGCTCGTCACCGACCTCGTCGTCCGCGACCTGAACGGCGAGGACGTCGCCGAACGAACCCGGCGCCACGACGACCTGTTCCTCCGTCTCTACAAGGAGGCGCTGACCTGGTACGAGGGCCAGTACGAGATGTGGGGCGATCCCCAGGTGATGATCGCGAAGATCGCCGCCAACAACATCATGTACTGGTCGACAACGGGGCTGCTGTTCTTCCATCACAAGCTCGCGGACACCGAGTTCATGGCGGAGGTGATGCCCGAGGTCGAGCGCATCTGGGCCCTGAACGCGCGGCTCGAGGCGCTCTTCCTCGAGTGGTTCCGGATGGTCGCGCAAGAGTGGCGGCACGCGTACGTGCCGACCGTCGCGTTCCCGGGCATGGGCATGCGTCACGTCGAGCTCACCTCGAACTTCGACGACCAAGCACTGAAGGCGAAGTTGACCGAGGACAGCGAGCTGATGGAGGCCGTGGCCGTCGCGATCTTCCACAAGGCGGCGAGCTTCCTGCCCGAGGGTGCGCCGGATCCGGAGACGAAGATCAATCCATACGCGATCGGTCTCGACTCGGACCGCTGGGAGCAGGACGGCCTTTTCAAGGAACCGGGCCTGGCGATCGAGCGCGCACACGAGCTCGCGCCGGGCATCACGAACCTCTGGGTGGACAAGATCGCCCAGCCCGCATGACGATTCGATCGACGACGAGGAGGGCAATCCGTGGCGACTAGAGAGCAGCCGGCCGACCTGTACGACGTCGCGATTCTCGGCGGAGGGCTCGCCGGGCTGACGCTCGCGCTGCAGCTGAGGAAAGCGCGTCCGGAGACATCGGTCTTCGTCGCAGAGAAACGGCCGGGGCCTGCGCCGGAGGCCGCCTTCAAGGTCGGCGAGTCGACCGTCGAGCTGTCCTGCAACTACTTCGGCGAAGTCGTGGGGATGAAGGACCACCTCGAGCACGACCAGATCCACAAGTGCGGACTGCGGTTCTTCTTCCCGGCCGGCGACAACAGCGACCTCGCAGAGCGCGTGGAGCTCGGCCCGCCGCTCTACCCGCCCGTTCCCTCCTACCAGCTCGACCGCGGCCGCTTCGAGAACGAGGCGTCGAAGCGCGTCGCCGACGCGGGCGCCGATCTCTTCATGGGCGCGTTCGTCGACGGCGTCGAGCTCGGCGGCGATCACCACGCCGTGACGATCGTGCGCGGCGGGCCCGGCGGCGAGCGAACGACGATCAACGCACGCTGGGTCGTCGATGCCAGCGGCCGCGCGTTCATCCTCAAGCGGAAGCTCGGGCTCGAGCAATCCAACGGCCACGTCGTCAACTCGTCGTGGTTCCGGCTCGCCGGCGGCCTCGACATCGAGCAGTGGGTCCCGCAGGACGACGCGCAGTGGTTCGAGCGGATGAAGCAGCGCGGCTGGCGCCGTTTCAGCACGAATCACCTCTGCGGCCAGGGCTACTGGGTCTGGCTGATCCCGCTCTCCTCCGGCCCGATCTCGATCGGCATCGTCGCAGATCCGCGCTTCCATCCCTGGGAGCGGATGAACACCCTCGAAGCTTCGCTCGACTGGATCCGCGAGTTCGAGCCGCAGCTCAGCGAGGCGCTCGACGGACGGGCCGACGACGTCGAGGACTTCCTCAAGATCGAGGACTTCTCCTACAGCTGCAAGCAGGTGTTCTCGTCCGATCGGTGGGCTTTGACCGGCGAGGCCGGCGCGTTCCTGGATCCGTTCTACTCGCCGGGCTCGGACTACATCGCGATGTCGAACACGTTCATCACGGACATCGTCACGCGCGAGCTCGACGGCGAGGAGGTCGCGAAGCGCGTGGACGCGCACAACGATCTGTACCTCTCCGCGTTTGCGACGCACCTGACGTTCTACGAAGACCAGTACGTCTTCTGGGGAAACCCAGCGGTGATGGGCGCGAAGATCACGGCGAACAACATCCTCTACTGGGGTGCGAACGCACTGCTGTTCTTCCACCGCAAGCTCACCGAACTCGAGTTCATGTCGGAGGTGCGGCCCGACCTCGAGCGAATCTGGGCGGTCAACCGCCGGCTCGAGGAGCTCTTCCGCCAGTGGCACGCGGTCGACTCCCGCGAGTGGAGGCGCGGCTACGTTGGCGTGACCGACTTTCCCGCATTGATCCAGCGGCACATCCAGCTGACCGCGGGCTTCGACGACGACGCGCTCAAGGCGCAGCTCGCGGCCAACGCGGACGTGATGGAGGCCGTCGCGGTGCTGATCTTCAACAAGGCTGCGGCGGCGCTCGGCAACGGCGCGCCGGGAGACGACGTGAAGATCGACCCGTACAAGGTGAGCCTCGAGCCCGACCGGTGGGAGGCGGACGGTCTTCTCGGCGGGTCGGGCCTCACCGTCGCCGAGGCGAGACAGGGCCCCGCCGGCGGCCTCGAGAGCTGCTTCGCGGACGTGGTCGCCCAGCCCGCACTGTCGCCTCGCTAGCCGGGCGCCGTGGCGAAGACGTTTCAGAAGAACCTCACCCTCCGCATGGGCATGGTCTTCATGCAGCCGATGATCAAGCTCGGGCTCGGCGGCAAGGGCATGCACCTGCTCTCGGTTCCGGATCAGGAGAGCGGGACGATGCAGACGACGCCTGTGACCGTGATCGAGAACGGCGGCCGCTGGCTCGTCGCGCCGTACGGCGTCACGCGCTGGGTGCGGAACGCACGGGCCGCCGGTTGGGTCGAGCTTCGCCGCGGGCGCAGCCGCGAACGCCTCCGTCTGACGGAGGTTGGACCCGAGGAGGGGGCGCCGATCCTGCGCGAGTACGTGCAGAAGGTCGCGATGGTTCGCCCGTACTTCGACGTCGATGCCGATGCCGCGCCCGAGGCGTTCGCGCCCGAGGTCGCGACGCATCCCGTCTTCAGGATCGAGCCCGGTACTCCCTAGCCGACACGGTCGCCTGACGGCGGCGGGCCGATCCGCTCCTTCATCAAGCGGTGGACCGCCTCGATCGCCGCAAGCGGTCGCATCGCGAACCGGATCTCGGCCACTCGCCCGTCCGGCGCCTCTCGGACGAGGTCGACGCCCTCGGCGTCGATTCCGTCGACGACCGCTGTCCACGGGAGTAGTGCGTACTCCGCGCCGTGCGCCTGCGCGCGCACGAGATCGGTGAAGTGGAATTCCGGGCCGAGCACGTCGCGCAGGGCAGGGAACATGGCCTCGTGGAATGGGGGCGACGAACTCGGGTCGGGCTGACCGGCGTGGTACACGGCGACGTCGGGCGCGAAGTCGGCGAGGACCGCCTCGATGTTTCTCGCCTCGAAGTTCTGCCGGAAGGCCGCAGCTCCCATCCACAGCGAGCCTAACAGCGCGCGAGGCGCGATATGGGCTCCACTGTCTGCCGTGTCAGGGCTCGAACGTGAACAGGTCCTTGTAGCGCTTCGCGATCGCGCGGGCGGGTGCGAGACGCAAGCCGAGCGACCTCGCGATCCTCTCGGTCGTGGTGTCCCCGTGACTGATCCGGTCCTGGGTCCGGGCCCGCTCCACGATCGGTGCGGTGCGCGCGATCCGTTCGGCCTCGTATCGGCGCAACCGGGCGGGGATGTTGTCGCCGTGGGCGCGGGCGAGCTGACGGGCGAGCTTGACGCCGTCCTCGATCGCCTGACACGCACCCTGGCCGAGCGCGGGCGCCATCGGATGGGCGGCGTCGCCGAGCAGCGTGATGCGACCTTTACCCCACGAGTCGCGGCGTGGCAGGTCATAGACGTCGAGATGCGGCAGCATCGCCTTCACGTCGGTGGCATCGACCAGCTGCTCGATCGGGTCGTGCCAGCCGCGGACGAGCTCGAGGAGCTCCGCCTTCGCGTCTGCCGGCACCGACGTCCCCGGTGGCGCGGTACGGCTGGCGTACCAGTACACCTTTCCGCCGCCGATCGGCCGAGTCCCGAACAGGACCCCGCGTCCATAGCTCTGGGTTTGCGTTGCGGGCGCGAACTCGTCGAACGTCACTGCGCCCTGCCAGGTCGTGTGGCCGGAGTAGCGCAGCGGCGTCTCGTCGACGAGCCGGCGAACCGTGGACTGTTCCCCGTCCGCGGCCACGAGCGCAGTCCCTCGCTCCTCGCGGCCGTTCTCGAAGGAGGCCGTGACGCCGCTCTCGTCCTGAACGACACCGATGCACTTCCATCCGAAGCGAACGTCGGAATCGTCAACGGCCTGAAGCAGCACGTCCTGCACCTCGGGCCTGCCGATGCCGACGACGGGCGCGCCCGCATCGCGCGCGAAGTCGACAAGGGGCCAGCGCGCGAGCTCCTTCCCGCGCCAGGTCCGATGCGAGAAGTACTTGATGACCGCACCGCGTTCCGCCAGGGCACTATCGAGCCCGAGCTCGCGGAGTGCGAGCATCGCGTTCGAGGCGATGGTGAACGCGCCGCCGACTGCGATCAGGCCGTCCAGCCGCTCGAAGACGATCGTCTCGATGCCGGCCTGCCCGAGCGCAGCAGCCGCCGCCAGGCCGCCGATGCCGGCGCCGACGACGAGGATTCGCGGCTTGTCCTCGCCCACGCTCAACCGGCCGGTGGCAGGTCTGGGTGGTCGAGGGCGATTCCGGGCTCACCCAGGCTCGACAGGACCATCTGAGCCGTGTGCACGCCCGAGACGAGCGCGCGCAGCGATCCGCTTCCCGGCTGCGTCCAGTGACCGGAGAGAAAGAGGCCGTCGAGCGGCGTCACGTGCGGCGAGCGTTTCCCGCCGGTCTGCGCCGGCGTGTTCTCCCAGCCGTACGCCGCGCCGCGCTGATTGCGCGAATGACGCTCGAGGGCGAGCGGCGTCGCGGTCTCCAGAAACGTGATCGAGTCACGAAGGCCGGGGAAGACCTGCTCGAACGCGGTCATCACCTCGTCCGTGTACCGCTCGACCTCGCCCGGCCACGGCCGTCCGATGTCGTACGCGGCGAGCGAGTGAACGATCAGGAGGTGCTCGCCCTCCGGAGCGAGCGACGGCGACGCCAGCGTCGGGACGGTCCCGAACATTCCGCCGGGCTTACCCTGGAGCATGTCCTCGTACGTCTGGTCGTGGTCGAAGTGCAGGGGGCGGAAGACCTCGTGCACGGCACCGTGGGCGCGGAGATCGAGATTCGTCGCGACGAACACGATCACCGCCGACACCGACGGCTTCATGCGCCGGAGCTTCTTCACGAACGCCGCCGGCAGCTGATCCTCGCCGACCAGCTCCTCGAACGTCCCTGCCGCGTCCGCGTTCGACACGACGCGGCGGCAGCGGACCTCTTGACCGTCGTCTCCGAACTGGACCCCAGCGACGTGTCCGTCCTCGACGACGATCCGCGTCGCACGGGTGTTGAGCACGAGCTCGCCGCCATGGTGCTGCATGCCCTCGGCGAGCGCGTTCGCGAGTGACTGAAAACCGCCTTCCGGATAGAAGCAGCCCTCGAGGTAGACGCTCAGCACTGTCGAGAACGTCAGGTACGACAGCCGAGACGGCGGCAGGCCGAGATACGGCCACGACACGCTCGCGACGGCCTTCAGCCGGTCGTCCTGGAAATGCTCGTCGAGCGCTTCCTGCGTCGTTGCGTTGATGTACTTGAACAACGTCGGAAAGCGCTTCGCCGCCTCGTCGAGGGCCCCGAGGCCGAGCTGGGGTGGAAGCTCGTGCGCCTGCTTGTGCATCGTCCGGCAGAGCCGGAAGAACGCGTCGATGTTCTTCGCCTCGTTGGGGAACGCGCGCGCATGCGCTTCGATGAACTCGTCGAGCCCGAACGGCGTCTCGATCTCGAAGTCGGGGAAGACCGCGCGGTAGTTCGACTCCAGCTCCACGAAGCGGCAGCGGTCGCGCGTTCCGAGATAGTCGAGCACGGCGACCGGCAACGCGTGGTCGTGGCCCTGCGGAAACACGGAGATGCCGGGATCGAACGTGTACACCCCCCGCTTGAAGGAGTGTGCGTACCCGCCGGGGCCCTCGCCCTGCTCGACCACGAGCACCTTCTGGCCCTCCTTGGCGAGCAGCGAGCCCGCGCTCAGCCCACCGATTCCGCTGCCGATGACGACGACGTCGTAGGCGTCCTCCCGCGGCCCGTCCTGCACGGCAGAGACCCTGGGCTACCCGCGTCTCGCGAGCAGCGGTCGCAGGTCCGGCGGCGCTGCGCCGAGGCCGGGGGCGGGCGGCCGGTCCAGCCAGTAGTTCTCGACACCCTGCGCAATCTTGTGCGCGACTTCCAGCGGCATGCCCGGCTCGCCGAATAGACCGTCCTGCTCCCAACGGTCGGCGTCGAGACCGACCCCGTACGGGTTGATGGGGACGTTCGGGTCTGGCGCCTCGCCCAGCGACTCGCTTGCCGCCTTGTGGAACACCGCGACCGCAAGGGCCTCCATGGCCTTCCGGTCCTCGGTGAACTTCGCCTTCAGCGCGTCGTCGTCGAACGGAATCCCCATCTGCACGTGGCGCAGTCCCACGCCGGGGAACCAACTCGTGTGGATGTGTGCCCGCTCGTACTCGTGCGGCGCAGCCTCGTACCAGTCGCGGAGCAGCTTCTCGAGACGCCGGCTCAGCTGCCAGATGCGCTCGATCTCCGGCATCACCGCAGCTCTGAACTCCGTGTCCGCGAGCTTGTCGTGGCACATCAATGACGCGGTCGTCGACCAGTACGCGAGGTTGTTGCAGCCCACCTTGATGATGGAGATCTGCGGGTCGCCGAAGAAGACGTACTGATCCTGGTACCACGTGAGCACGAGGTCGTAGGCCGCGAGGAAGAAGTCGTTGTGAGCCTTCGCGCGCTCCGTGACGTCCTCGCCGTTCAGGTCGCGAACGACGAGATCGGTGGTCAACGTGTTGCCCATTGCGATGAAGTCGGAGCCCGGCGAGTAGAAGGGATCGAGGAAGGGGCCGGCCTCGCCGACGAGGGACCAGCGGTCCCCACCCGAGTAGACCTGCTTGCAGCCGTAGGAAAAGTCCTCGATCTTCAGGAAGTCCTCGACCTGGTCGCGTCGCGCCTCCACCTC
>VAXU01000150.1 GCA_005885125.1 Actinomycetota bacterium | reverse complement strand
CGAGTTAATCTGCCAGCCGCCGGCCGAGGCGATCGAACGGCGGTCGAGGCCAAAGCCGATCAGCGGGCCCCCAGGAGCGTCATTACGTCCAGGTTCACACGCATCGCTTCACTGTTGGCGCATACCTTCAACTGGCCCAGGGCACGACGATCGAGCGAAAGCTGATACTGGTGATCGCGACCACATCCTGCTGGTCGCACCCCGCGGCGATTAGCGGCTCAGCTCGGAGACGGCGCCGGTGTCGCTGAGGGTGTCGCACTTGGTGTCGGACTTGGTGTCGCTGTCGGACTCGGTGTTGGGCTGGGCGATGGCGACGGTGATGGCGAGGGAGCGGCTGGTACTACGACCAGGGCGGGCGCTGGCAGTGTGACCGGGCTGGACGGGGCCGAGGCAGGCCCGCGCCATAGCTGCTCCGCCGGAACCACCGTATAGGTGACTGGCTGCCCCGCCGGCGGCGAATCCTCGCATGCCCGCATCGGCGAGGCCACGGCGCACACCTCGACGGCGTCCTTGCTGCCCACCGCCTGCCGCCTGACGACATAGCCAGCGACTTCTCTTCCGGTCGCGTACGTCGACGGCGCCCACTCGAGCTTGATCGATTTCGGCAGCACCGTCGCGGTGGGGAGCTGACCCATCGGCACCACGGCGCTCTCAGCGACGGCCGGACCGGTGGCGGTGATCGTCCAGGAACCAGCCGCCAGCGCCAGCGTCGCGTTGAGCGGCGCGACCGAAAGGAACGCGGCAGCGCCGATCAGCAGGCCCCAACGGGCTTGCCGGCTCCGGCACTGCCGCGGTGTCAACACGGTTTTCCGCCTGTCGTCGCTGGGTTAGGGCTCTACCTGGGAACCCGGTTGCCGCGTCAATTCATAGGCGGTGACCTTGAGGTTCACCCCAAACGTAGCCCCCTGGCAGCCCTGGGCCGTGCTGCTCGACAGATGGATCATTCCGGCCCCGAGGCGGTTGTTGTCCGTGCCATTGACCTGGAGCGTGGAATGCGGTGCGATGATCGGCCAGTTGAGGTAGCTGCTCGGAGGGGTAATCGAAGCCCATTGTTTGCAGTCGCCGTTCCCTCCCGCTACGAAGGCCCCCGTCCCGTTCTTATTGGAGCTGATAAGGGGGCACACCGTACCGCCACACGTAGTGGATTGGACATTGACAACATCGATTTGCGTGACCGCAAGGGGCACGTTGCTCGTGTTCTCGATCGCGAAGGTCAAGGCTCCGCCCGGACTTGTCAAATTCGCGTTACCGTCGTCGGGTACGAAATCGCTGTTGGGGTCGGCCATTCCGGCCTCAACCCGGATCGTCACGCGCGTCGCCTGGGCTGCTCCGCCCTGACGAAACCCCTCCTGGTTGGCTTTAAACGTAAAGGCGGCGTATGCCATTCCGACCCCCAAGACGACGATTCCGAGCGAGAGCAGCACGCTGACCAAGAATTTTTTCTTCATTTTCCCTCCGCGGTTTTGCAGGCTGGCTCAATGGTCGCTCCCTGAGGTCCGGTTCGTATCGGGGAAAACCCTGAACTTCCCCCTGGACCCAGCGTGATCTGCCGGGTAGGATCAAAGGATGCTTCTGGGGAGGGGCCCCGAGCGTGCCGCAATCGACGGCCTGATTCGCGGCGCCAGTCAGGGGGTGAGTGGCGCCCTGCTTCTCAGCGGCGACCCCGGTGCTGGAAAGAGCGCCCTGCTGAAGTACGCCGGCGAGACCGCCCGCGGGATGACGGTCGTTCGCGCCCGGGGAATCGAGGCAGAGTCGTCCCTGCCGTTTGCGGCGCTGGCCGACGTTCTCCGGCCGATGATCGGCCAGATCGATCGCCTGCCGGCGGTGCAATCGGCCAGTCTCTCTGCGGCCCTCGCGATCGGCCCCCCGTTACCCGGCGACCGGTTCACGACATACCTGGCGGCACTCAACCTGGTTGCGCTGTTCGCGGAGACGCAGCCCGTCCTGATCATCGTCGACGACATGCAATGGATCGATCCCGGATCCGCCGAGGCTTTGTTCTACGCCGCACGGCGTCTGAGCGCCGAACGCGTCGCCATCCTCTTCGCCGCGAGGACGACCGCCGACCTTCCCGCCGACCCGGCGGCGGTTCCCCCTCTTCAGCTCGGCGGCCTCGACCGTGATGCCTCGCTGCAACTCGTCACCCGATCGACGCCGGCGATCGCGACGTCGGTCGCCGACGCGATCTACCGTGCAAGCCGCGGCAATCCGCTGGCCCTGATCGAGATTCCCGGCCTTCTCAGCGATCGCCAGCTACGCGGTCATGACCCGCTGCCCGACCCGCTCCCGGTCGGGAGCAAACTCGTGACGGCCTACCGGGCGCGGCTTGAAGGTTTGCCGGAACCCGCACGCACTGCCCTCCTGCTTGCGGCGGCCAGCGATGATGGCGACCTGGCGTCGATTTCCGAGGCTGCGAGGATCGCCGGCGTCGATCCGAGATCAGCGCTCGGTGCGGCGGAAGCGGCCGGCCTGATCGAGTTCGACGGCAGCCTCGCGTTCCGTCATCCGTTGATCCGATCGGCCGTGTACGAAGCGGCGACAGCCGACGAGCGCCGCAACGCGCATCGGCTGCTGGCCGAGTCGCTGCCGACAGATGCGGCGGCCCGGCGAACCTGGCACCGAGCCGAAGCCTGCCTCGGCCCGGACGAGGCCGTGGCGAGCGAGCTCGAAGCGCTAGCGGGCGAGCAGCAGGCGCGGCGCGCGTATGCGGCGGCGTTTCACGCCTTCAATCGAGCGGCGGAACTCTCGCCTGCAGTACCTGATCGTGTTCGCCGGCTCACCGAGGCTGCCACCAGCGCGTTCCTGTCTGGACGGGGCGCCGCGGCCGTGGCGCAGTACGATCGCGCACTCACCCTCGTCGCCGACCCGGTCGCGCACGCCGACCTGGTCTTACATCGCGGTCAGATCGCCATCTGGGTGTCGAATCCCATGGAAGTCCAGCGGACAATCGTCGCTCAGGCGGATCGGATCGCCCAGGTCGATCCAAAAAGGGCCGCGCTCCTCTTGATTCATGCGGCGGGTCCGTGTTTCATGGCCGGTGAAGTCCTCGAAGGCAAGCGCACAGCGGAACGCGCGCTCGAAATGGCGCGCAGGGCAGGAGACCCGATGACCGTCGCGGCCGCGGAGGTCTGCCTGGCCGAGGCGCTCCTCCTCCACGGCGAAGCCGCACCGACTGGATCGACGCTCCGCGAGTTCCTCCCTCAGCTTGCCGCAGCGGACCCCGACATTGCCAATTCCGTGGCGGCCCGCTATGGCGCGTTCTGCCAGATCTGCGCCGAAGACTTCGAACCGGCGCTCGGCTCGCTCGAAGCCGAAGTCGCTCAACTGCGGTCCGCCGGCGCCCCCTCCCTCCTCCCTTACCCGCTGGCCGTCCTGTCGGAGCTGGAGTTTCGCACCGGCCGCTGGCTGAGCGGATACGCCAACGCCGCCGAGTCGGTCCGCCTCGCGCACGAGACCGGTGCGCAAAGCAGCCGGACCTACAGCCTGATCTGCCTCGCGCGCTTCGAAGCCACGACCGGGAGGGACGATGAATGCCGGGCCCATCTCGACGAGGCCTGGAATCTCACCGAGCGTCTCGAGACGGGCTCCATCTTCAGCTATGTGTTGACCATCAAGGGCCTGCTCGCCGTAGGCCGGGAGCAGTGGGCGGCGGCCCGCGAGAGCCTGGAGCAGGTGCGGCGAATCTGTACGCGGCAGGAGGTGCGCGAGCCGGGCCTGCTGCGCTTCCACGCCGACCTGGTCGAGGCCCTTGTGCGCCTCGGAGATCGGCAGGGCGCCGAGCATGTCCTGGCTGAGCTCGAGGACCAGGCGGACGTCACCGGCCGGCGCTGGGCTCGCATCGCCGCTCTACGATCGCGCGGCACGCTGGCAGAAGGCAGCCGGGTCGAGTCATACCTCGACGGGGCCGTTGCCTGGGCACGCGACGCGCGCGACCCATTCGAACTGGCCCGCACCGAGCTGAGCTTTGGCGAGGGTTTGCGGCGGATGCGTCGCCGTGGCGATGCCCGGCAGCATTTTCGTGCCGCCCTCGAGATCTTCCCCGAGTTGGGCGCGGTCCCATGGATCCGCCGGACGAAGCAGGAGCTCGCCGCGACCGGGGAACGGTTCCATCGCGAAGCGCCTACCGTAGGGGCCGTGCTCACGCCGCAGGAGCTGCAGGTTAGCCTGGCGGTGGCCCGCGGCTCGACGAACAAAGAGGTCGCCGCCCACCTTTTCCTCAGTCAGAAGACGATCGAGACGCACCTCGGCAACGCCTATGGCAAGCTTGGCATCCGATCGCGCAGCGAATTGGCACGGTTGTTCGCGGTCGAACCCGAACGGGCGGTTGCGTTGCGGTAATTCCCTCCCCGCGAGCGGCGGAGGGAGAGGTTGACGCCCCCACCCCGACCCACCCCCGCAAGCGCGGGAGGGAGAGGTTAGGCGTTGGAGAAGAGCGGGATGTTGGCGCCACTCGCCGGAGTGATCGGGCCGTCGAGCAAGCTCACAATCAGGTCCGCGACACGGGCCGGGGTCAGGCCCGCCTTCAGCTGCGGGTTCGCCCGCCGCAGCATCTGGGTGTCGACCGCTCCCGGACTGATGCAGATCGCGGTGATGCCGTGGGCTCGACCTTCCACAGCGATCGCCTCGGTCAATCCGACAACGCCATACTTCGAGACGTTGTAGGCCGCCAGGCCAGGGAATTTTTCCGTCCCATAAACGCCCGAGAGGGAGGCCAGATTCACAATCCGACCACCTCCGGCGCGGCGCATCGGTCCAAAAGCGGCGCGGCAACAGAGGAAGGTGCCGGTGAGATTGATTCGAAGCGTTTCCTCCCATGTCTGG
>VAXU01000067.1 GCA_005885125.1 Actinomycetota bacterium | reverse complement strand
CCTCGCACCGGATCTGCGCGGTCACGGATTCTCGGAGTGGGATCCGCCCTGGACGATCGCCACGCACGCCCACGATGTGCTCGAGACGCTCGACGCAGCCGGAGTGCGGCGCGCGACGCTCGTGGGGCACTCGTTCGGCGGCCGTCTCGTTCTCGAGCTCGCCGTGCTCAACCCACAACGCATCGAGCGCGCCGTGCTGCTCGATCCGGCAATCCAGATCCTTCCCCACGTCGGTTTCGACTTCGCGGAGCGGGAGCGCGTGGATCACTCGTACTCCTCGCCCGACGAGGCGATCGACGCGCGACTCGAAGGTGGCACGCAGACACCCCGTTCGTTCGTCGAAGAGGACGCCGAAGAGCATCTCGTGAAGCACGCCGACGGCCGCTTCCGCTACCGCTACTGTCAGAGCGCCGTCGTCTCGATGTACGGCGAGCTGTGCACGCCGCCCCCGCCGCCCGAGACGCTCCGCGCACAGACGCTCCTCCTGTACTCGCACGATTTCGGGCTCGTCCGCAAGGAGCAGGTCGAGGCGTACCGTGCCGCACTCGGCGACCGGCTTGACATCGTCACGGTGCCCGGCGGCCACCTGGTGTACTGGGACGCCCACGATGCGATGGCCGATGCTGTCGACCAGTTTCTGCGGTGACGCGTCGAGCCCGGCTACAGGATCCGGGCTCCCAGGGCACTCGCCGCGAGCTCGACCGCCAGCCTCCCGGTCTCGTTCTCGCGGTCGAGGATCGGATTCACCTCGACCACATCCAGCGACGACGCGAGGCCCGACTCGGCCACGAGTTCGAGCGCGAGGTGCGCCTCCCGGTAGCTGAGACCGCCGCGCACGGGAGTGCCCACGCCGGGCGCGACGTCGGGATCGATGGCATCCATATCGAGGCTGACGTGCACGAACCCCGGCCCCGCGATGTGGGCGAGCGACTCGCGGACCGCTCGCTCGACACCGAGGCGATCGACGTCGCTCATCGTGAATACCTTGGCGTCGAGCTCCTGCAGGAGCTCGCGCTCACCGTCGTCCAGCGATCGCACGCCGAAGAGGGCGACCCGGCCTCGATCGACCGCCGGCAGCCGCCAGCCTTCCGAGAACGCCGGTCCCGCGAGACCGAGCGCCGCGGCGAGAACCATTCCGTGGACGTTGCCGCTCGGTGACGTCGCCGGGCTGTTGAGATCGCCGTGCGCGTCAATCCAAAGCACCCCGCCCACGCCGTGCACCTCCGCGAGGCCTGCGAGCGTGCCCACTGCGACGGAGTGGTCGCCGCCGAGGACGAGCGGGAGCGCCCCGTCCCGCGTGGACCGCGACACGCGCTCGGCAATCAGCTCTGTCACTTCCTTGATCTGTGGCAGGAAGCGCGCGTGCTCGTCGCCGGGCGACGTCGCCTCGGCCACGGCGGTCTCGACGTTCCCGAGGTCGACGCAGACGTGTCCGATCTCCGTGAGACGGGCATCGAGCCCGGCATATCGGATCGCCGAAGGACCCATGTCAACGCCACGCCGGCCGGCGCCCAGATCGAGCGCAGCGCCGATCACGGCGACCTTGCGGCTCGAGGCTTGCACGGACATGGCCGCCAAGGCTAACTTCCCGGCTCATGGCTGAGGGCGATCCCGCCGGCGGCACGATTCGGGTCCTCCTCGCCGACGACGATCACCCGTTCGTCGAATCCCTCGTCCCGCTGATCGAACGCCAACCGGAATTGGCGGTCGTCGGGAGCGCGCAGGACGGGCTCGCCGCGATCGAGCTCGCAGAGGAGCTCCACCCCGATGCGATCGTGATCGATCTCCACATGCCGCTGGTCGACGGCGTCACCGCAGTCACGCGGTTACGCCGCGATCATCCGAGCATGTGCGTGATCGCCCTCACCGGCGATGCCCAACCCGAGCTGCACCGCGCCGTCACCGAGGCGGGGGCGGACGCGGTGCTGGTCAAAGAGGAGTTCGTCGACGTGCTGGTCGAGCGCCTCGCCGCAGCCAAGGAGAGCGCGCGCCGGCGCTAGACTGACGCGGCTTCGGCGAGGTAGCTCAGCTCGTAGAGCACACGGCTGAAAACCGTGGGGTCTAACACGGGGGAACCCAGGGTTCCCCCGTGAGCCCCCTCCTTTGGGATTGAACCCGGCCGCTGTGTGCCGGCGCCGCGCATATCGCCGCCGGCGGCGATTCGCGAACAACTACCCGGGCTAGACTGTCCCCCCTCGGCGAGGTAGCTCAGCTGGTAGAGCACACGGCTGAAAACCGTGGGGTCGCCGGTTCGATTCCGGCCCTCGCCATAACCGACCGAAGTCCGTTCCGCTTCGCTGGGCAGGTATCCGCGCTCACTTTTGAGGATCTCGTAAAGACTCGAACCAGCGCGGCGGGGGTCTGCTAGGACTGTCGCCCGTGAGGCGGACTCGGCTACTCGCCGTCCTGGCCGGTGTCGTTGCGACGGTCGCGGTCCTTGCGCCGGGGGCCGGCTCCAAGACGGCTGCCCCGCAGGTCTGCAAGGTCGAGTACGTGAGCGGCCTCGAGGTCGTGTTCAAGCGTCTCAGCACACATCCGCCGGCAGTGGAATTCCGCAACAAGGTCGTCGCGAACGGCTTCCAGAACGCGAGCATCATCGAAGGCTGCGACGGCATCTTCCGCGTCGTCGTGCGCGGGATCGAGAGCTTCGACATCGCCGTCGACCTGCAGGCCGAGGCGAAGACCGTCAACTACGACGCGTCGATCGAATGCATCAAGGGCAAGGACGACGTCGGCGAGCTCGAGGTCGTTTTCGGGCACTCGCGAACCCGCGCCGAAGCCGCTGACCTCGTGTCTCGTGCCGCGGCGTCCGGCTTCGTCGGGCTGCAGCTCGAGCCGGATCCGTGCGGCGGCTTCGAAGTGATGATCCACGGGTTCCAGGACCAGAACGAGGCCGACGACTTCGTCCGCGAGGCCACCGCTCACGGCTTCGACGTCGTGATCGAGAAGAGCTAGGACGCCGGCAGAAAAAGGCCGTCCGGGCCGGTGCTACCGCGCCGCGAACGACCTTTGGCCGGAAGACTACGAACTGGGCCGCTTGCGGGCAAGAAGCGCAGTTCCCTGGCCCGCTGCGAAATCCGCAAACTCCGCGAATCCACGGCGTCTCAGTTCGGCCCGGAGGCGCTCGGACGGCACGTAGATCGGCGTTTCGGGGCCGATCGAGAACGCGAACAGGGCATGCCCGCCGGGCGCGACGAGCCGGGCGACCTCGTCGAAGAACGGGATCATGTTCGCGTGCGCAACGAGGTCGAAGGATTCGTCTGCGTACGGGAGCGCAGACGCGTCGGCCCGCTCGAAGCGGACCCGGCCCGCAACCTCGTCGGGCAGCTTGCGCCGCGCCTCTTCGAGCATCCCGTCGGCGAGATCCGCACCGACGACGTTTGCCTGCGGAAATCTGCGCGCGATCGCCAGCGCGCCGTCGCCGGTGCCGGTGCCGACGTCGAGCGCATGCGCTGGCGGCTCCGGCAGTGCCTCGAGCGCCTGCTCGTACGGCGCCAGGTGATCCGCGCTCCGGATCTGGTCCCAGTGCGGCGCCAATGTCTCGAACTGGCGACGCATGACGCCGCGAAACAGGCGCCAGAGCCGCGGGCGCGCGACGACGGCATTCGTCGCCAGACGCGCGAACTTGCGGCCGAGCGCCTGTCTGTTCATGAAGCCTCGAGGTAGAGGCGCAGGTCCTGCCCTTCGTGCGCGCCGAACATGTCCGCCGCGCTGCCGCCGCTGATCGCAATCGCGACGTTCCGGTACGCGTCCTCGTACAGGATGATGTCCCCGGCCCGCGCATCGGCGAACGTGCGCGCGGCGACGACGTAGTACCGCTCGGTCCCAAGCTCGAGCTCGAGACGCTGGCCGGGAACGATCCCCACGCGCTCGAGATGCGAGCGGTCGAGGTTCAGCTGCATGTTCCCGAAGCGATCGATCGACAGTACCGTGCAGCGGATGCGCGAGCCGCCGAGGTCCGGCCGCGGCAGATCGAGCCGAGCGAGGGCGTCGGGATCGATCGGCGGCCCGAGGTCTGCGAGCGAGACACCGAGCGCAAGGTGCGCCGCGGCCGGTGAGAAGAGATCGCGTCCATGGAACGTTCGCGACACGGACTCCAGCGCGTACGCCGGGTTCGTGAGCTCGTGCGCCTCCTTGATGCCGCCGAGCTTCTCGGCCGCCGGAATCAGCAAGCCGTTGTCGGGCCCGACATGGACGCGTCCCTCTCCGTCGCGAAGGGCTAGTGCACGGCGTGCGCTGCCGACGCCCGGATCGACGACCGCGAGGTGCACGCCCGGCGGCATGTACGGAAGCGTATTGGCGAGCGTGAGCGCACCCGGCAGCACCTGCCGCGGCGGGATCCCGTGCGTGATGTCGATGATCTGAACCTCCGGGGCGATCCGCTTCATCACCCCGTGACACGTTCCGACGAAGTCGTCCTCGAGCCCGAAGTCGGTCAGGAACGTAATGAAGCTCGCCACGCAGTCGCGCAGTCTACGAGGCCGCCGAGGTCCGACGATCGCGACTGTGCAGCCACTTCGAGCCCTGCGTCCCCAGCGGCGGCGGTCGTCTCGGGGCCGATGGAGAGCACGGGTGCCGTTCCACCGGCGCGCGCGTAGGCCCGTGCGGCCGACGGCGAGAGGAGCAGCACGACGTCGACGTCGGGGAGATCGGCCGGAACGAGCTCGTGCGTGCGATAAAGCGGAAGGAACTCCGCGCCGAGCTGCTCGACCAGGACCCTCCTCGCGCCCTCGGCCCCGACGAAGAGCGGGCGGCGAGGCGGCTCGGGCAACCCGCGGAAGGCCGCGATCAGCCCCTCCTGCGTGTGCACGCCCGGCTCGAGGTTCGCGTCGATGCCGGCGTCCTCGAGCGCCGCCGCAGTCCCGGGGCCGATGACGGCCACCTGCGGGAGGACGCCCGTCCGGCGTCGCGCGAACTCGCTTGCACCGTTCGGGCTCGTCACGATCACCCAGTCGTAGCCGGTCGTGTCGACCGGCTCGTCCGACAGCGACTCGATTCGGATCAGCGGCCGCGCGACCACGTCGAAGCCGCGGTCGACGAGCGCCTCGACGAGTGGCCGGGCCTGCTCACGCGACCGCGTCACGAGAACTCTCACGACACAAGCGCCAACAGCTCGCTCGCGACGGCGGCGGGATCGATACCGCGGCGACGTTCGACCCACGACCCGTCTTCGGCCGCGATCAATCCCGTCAAGGTCTCGCCGTCGTGGAACGCCGCCACCGGCGCGAGACACCCGCCGCCGATCGCGGCCACGCACGCCCGCTCCGCCTCGACGCGGCGCCGCGTCTCTTCGTCGTCCGCACGCCGTACGAGCTCGTCCTCGCCGGCTCGCACCTGCAACGCGAGCGCACCCTGGGCCGCTTCCGGCAACAACTCAGCCGGATCGAAGCGGTAGCCAATCTCGCTCGCGAGGCCGAGTCGCTCGAGCCCGCAGGTGGCGAGAACGATTGCATCGAGCCCCCGCTCCGCGCGCTTGCGCAGACGCGTCTCGACGTTTCCACGCAGCGGTTCGATCGACAATGTCGGCTCGAGCGCCAGCAGTTGAGCGCGTCTGCGGATCGAGGCCGTTCCGATCCGCATTCCCGCCCGCAGGCCGTTTGCGCCGCAGAGCGCGTCGCTCGGATCGTCCCGCTGAAGGTACGCGCCGACGACGAGGCCGCTCGTGTCCGTTGAGGTCATGTCCTTCGCCGAATGCACCGCGACGTCGATGCGTCCGTCGAGGAGCGCTTCCTCGAGCTCCTTCACGAACACGCCGCGGGCGCCGATCTCGCCGAACGGCTTCGTCCGGTCACGGTCGCCCGACGTCGTAATCGGCACGAGCGCGATCTCGACGCCGTCGCCGCGCAGCCGCGCTGCAGCCAGCTCCGCCTGCGTGAGGGCGAGCCTACTGCCGCGGGAGCCGACGCGAATCAGCACGGCATGGTGTACGCCCCGACCGCGTCTGCGCGCACGAGCGACGCCGTCTGATCCGGACGAATGCGGTCGGCGCCTGCACGGGGAGCGGCCGCCCGATCAGGCTCGCGGTCTTCAGCGATCGTCCTCGAGACCAAAGAGGTGACGCACCGCGTCAGCATAAATCACCCCATCGGCTGCCGCGGCCGCCTCCTTCATCCGAATCGTGGGCAGATGCAGGAGCTTGTTGAGGACGGCGGCGGTCACGGATTCCGCGGCCTTCCGTTCCGACTCGCTCAGCCTGGCGCGCTTGAGCTCGGCAGCGCGGATCTCTTCTGCGCGCGCACGCAACGACGCGATCGCGGGCACGACGTCAAGTGAGGCCTGCCACTCGCGGAACCGCCCGGCCTCGTCGGCCACGATCGACTCCGCGCGCTCGGCTTCGCGCCGCCGTCCCGCGAGCGTCTCGGCGACGACGGCCTGCAGATCGTCGATGTCGTAGAGGTAACACCCGTCGAGCTCGTGGATCGACGGGTCGAGGTCGCGCGGGACCGCCAGGTCGATCAGGAACAGCGGCCGCCCCTTTCGCGCAGGGAGTGCGCGCTCGACCTGCGCACGCTCCAGGACCCAGCCGGAGGCGCTCGTCGAGGAGACGACGACGTCCGCGTCGACAAGCTGTTCCTCCGCATGTTCGAGCGGGAGCGCTTCGCCGCCGAATCGCGCGGCAAGCTCCGCCGCGCGGTCTGCGGTGCGGTTCGCGATCCACGCGATGTCCGCGCCGCGCGAGAGCAGGTTCCGGGCTGCGAGATCGCCGACCTTCCCTGCTCCGATCACGAGGATCTTCCGTCCGCGCAGCTCGCCGAAGACCTGTTCGGCGAGTGCCGCCGCCGCCGAGGACACGGACGCCGGGCTCTCGCCGATCGCCGTCTCGACCCGAGCTTTGCGCCCTGCGTGGAGTGCCTGGCGGAAGAGGCGGTCGAGGATGGGTCCTGTCGCACCCGCGTCGTAGGCCGCGCGCACCTGGCCCAGGATCTCTCCCTCACCGGGAACCATCGAGTCGAGGCCCGCAGCGACCCGGAAGAGGTGCAGCGCGGCGGCCTCATCGCTCAGGCGGTAGAGCGCCGGGCCGAGGTCGGCCTCGAGCGCGAGCAGCGCGGCTTCGGCACGCCGCTCGGCGTCGCCACCGGACTCGTCCGCGAGATAGAGCTCCGTTCGGTTGCAGGTCGAGAGACACACTGCTTCGCCCGACGTCCCCTTGAGCCGGTCCGCAAGCTCTGCAGCCTGCTCGCGGCTGAGCGCTGCCCGCTCGCGGAGCTCAACCGGCGCGCGGTGATGCGAGATCCCGACGAGGACGATTCTCATGAGAAGTGCGTCACCGGCAACGCCAGCCGAACGACCGCCACGAGGAGGAAGCCCGCGAGCACGAGGTACGCCGCTCGCCGGCCCCGGAAGCCGGCACCGAAGCGCAGGACGAGATAGGCGCCGTACACGAACCACGTCGCGATCGTCACCGCCATCAGCGCGTCGACGCCGCCGCCGCGATCGCGCAGCCGAGCGATTCCGACGGCGATCCCGAGCGTGAGCGCCGGCAACGCAACCGCGATCGTGCGCGCAGTGAGCTCGTCGAGCCGCGCCAGGCCCGGCGCGCGCACGCGCAGGATCGTCGTCTCGCGCCGCTTGAGCCGGCGCTCCTGCCAGAGGTAGAGGGCCGAGAGCCCCGCAGCGAGCGTGAACCCCGCGAACGCCGCGAGCACGAGCCCGACGTGCAGGACAAGGAACAGGTTCGAGTACCGGCTCTCACCGTGCGCCGCGGTGCCGCCGCCGGCGTGCGCGAGCGCAAGCAGCACCGCCGCGAGCGGGAGGACGGTGAGCCCGAGCATCCGGTACCGCACCTGGCAGCCCCAGATGAGGTAGGCGCCGACAACGAACCACACGAAGAGGTTCAGCGACCCCGCCCACGTCGACCACGGGAAGCCGTCCGCTCGCGCAGCCTGCAGCGCGAGCAGCGCCGTCTGGACGAGCCAGCCGATCCGCACACCCCAGGTGGCGAGACTGCCGGCAAGCCCCGGCCGCCGCGCTTCGCCGAGATACGCGAGCGCCGCTTCGCCGTAGGCCAGAAGCGCAGGCCAGAACAGGAGCTCAGCCAAGTGCCACCGCCTTCCGCTCTGGCTCCTGCACGCGCCGCTCCCTGGCCAGCTCGGTGAGCTCAGCGACCTCGCGTTCGAGCCGTGCGAGCTTCGTCGCGATGATCAACACGTACGCGAGCACCACGACGAACACGACGAGGTAGGCGCCGGCGACGTACTTCTCGGCGGCGGTCACGAGGTGAGTGCCTCCCGCAATTCCTTCAAGCGGGCGTCGAGCCGCTTCCCGGCAAGCTCGACGTGATACAGCGTCGCGGCGAGGGCGAGCATCGCCGCCCACGAGACGCAGAACGCAAGGAACATCGTTCCGGACATGTCCGGGCCGGTCGACTTGAAGACGACGGGGTGAATGATGTCCTTCGAGATTCGGATCGCCAGGAAGCTCACCGGGATCAACGCGACCCCGAACACCGCGTACACCGCGCTCAGGTTCGCGCGCTGCGGGCCCGGCTCGATCGAGAAGCGCAGCATGAAGTACGCGGAGTAGAAGAGGAACAGCACGAGGAACAGGACGAGCTGGTCCGAGCTCCACGCCCACCAGCGTCCCCAGGAGATCTTCGCCCAGATGGAGCCCGTCAGCAGCGTCATCGCTCCGAAGATCACGCCGAGGTGGATTGCGACGTAGCTCTCGAGATCGGCGCCCTGTTCACGCTTCCAGAGGTGACGTAGTCCTCTCCACGCGCCCCACCCGAACAGTGCGTAGGCGGTCAGCGCGACCGGGACATGGAAGTAGAAGATCTTTTGGGACAGGCCCTGGTTGGCGTCGACCGGTGCGACGTACGCCACGAGCGCGACGGCGGCGACCATGAGGCCGAGCGCGAGCGTGGCCAGAGCGGGTAGGCGGTTGGCGGGCAGCACGGTTGCCGGCCGAAGTTTCGCAGAACCTCCCTGCTCAGAGCGGCCTCAGGACGAGGCGAGCTGGCCCGGCTCGAGCTGCACGCTGTACGTGCGGCCACGCCGGACGACGAATCCTTCTCGCTGGAGCTCGTCCAGCGCGCGAGTCACCGTCTCCCGGGCGGAACCGGTCATCTCGCCGAGCAGGTCGTGGGTGAGCGGGAAGTCCAGACGAATCCCGTCGCGGCCGACGCGTCCGTGTTCGCGAGCCAGCTCGATCAGCTTCTCGCGCACGCGGTCGACGTGGTGCAGGCGCGACATGCTCGCGATTGCACCGTGCTTCTGACGCAGCGTCTCCGCGAGCCCGTCGACGAGCAGTCGCGCGGCGTCGGGGGACTCCGTCAGCCGATCGCGCGCATCGGTCGAGATCGTCACGAGCGTCGCGTCCGTCAGAGCGGCGAGGACCTCATCGTCTGCGGGAGGAAGCACGAGCGCGCCCGGGCCGGCATGACAGGTGATCGTCCTACGGGTTGACCCGGGAACCATCGTCCGGACGAGGACGAGGCCTTCGTGCACGACGATCAGCGACACGCCGGCGAGCGCTTCCGGCTCGACCGTCGCTCCGGCCGCCACGCTCAGCTGAGGGAAGCTGTCAACGACGTCGGCGAGGGTCATGCCTCTCTCTACGCCGCCGGTACAGACACCGGATTTTGCCGTGGCTACTCCGTGACGACGTACTCGAACGAGCCCCAGGCCACGAGGCCGAAGATCGCGTCGTACAGCGCCAGGAACGCGAGGTACTTCCCGGGATGACCGGCCACGCTGGCTCCGACTCCACCGATCACGATGGGGATCGTGAGCGGGAGGAAGATCAGCGGCAGCAAGAGCTCCCGGGCGCGACTCGCGGTTGCCATCGCGGCGAGCAGCGTCCCAACGGCGCAGATTCCGACGTCCGCGAGGACGACACCGGCGATCGTCCCGCCGCCCACGTGCGTGAAGAAGAGGCCGAACGCCGGGAGCGCAACGATTTCCGCGAGACCCAGGAACGCGAGGATCGCGAGCGCCTTCCCCAGCCAGATTGCACTCCGGTCCCGCGTCGCGAGCACGAGCCCGTCGATGACGCCCTGCTCCCGCTCTGCTGCAAACGCGCGAGAGAGCCCGAGCAGCGCCGTGAACAGGATCGCAACCCACAGCAGTCCTTTCGCCGCGAGCTCGGAGGAGTCCGACGGCAGGACGAAGTGGAAGACGACGAGTGTGGAGAGAACGAACAGGAGCATCGCCGGAAGCGTGTCGCGGGCGCGAAGCTCGAGCATCAGATCCTTGCGCGCGAGCGCGCCGACATCCGCGAAGTAGGTCATCCGAGCGCGAGCCGCGCGGTTGCGAGCGGGAGAACCCGATCCGGCTCGTGCGTCGCGACGACGAAGGACGCCGTGGCGCGCCGCTCGGCGAGCTCGCGGTCGAGGAGCGCCGCGCCGTCGTCGTCGAGTGCGCTATACGGCTCGTCGAGCACGAGGAGTTCCGGCTCGTGCAGGAGTGTCCGGCAGAGCGCGAGCCGCTGCAGCATGCCGCGCGAGTACGAGGCGACGCGGGCATGCCGCTCCTCCCAGAGTCCGAAGCGCTCGAGCAGCATCCCGATTCGTTCGCGCCGCTCGCGGATGCGGTAGAGCCGGCCGTAGAGGTCGAGGTTCTCCAGCGCGTTCAGCTCACGGTAGACGAGCGGCTCGTGCGCGAGGAAACCGATGCTCGGGCGCCCGACGTCGCACGTGAGCTCGCCGCCGGTTGGTGCTGCGAGCCCGGCACAAATCCGCAGCAGCGTCGTCTTGCCGGAGCCGTTCGGGCCCGTGACGAGCAGGAACCCGTTACGCGGCAGCTCGAACTCGACGCGGCGCAGCACCTGCCGGTCGCCGTAACGCTTCTCGAGCCCGCGCGCGCGAATCACGCCAAGACTGTACTCCTGCGCCAAGCCCAACCGCCCCTCCCCGCAAGAGCCACGGCTCGGGACAGTCCCAAGCCGTGGCTTGGTTGGACGGGTGGTGGTGTGACGAAAGAGTGACGTTTGTTCCACAGGCGCCCGACGAGACGTGGGACCGGATTACCTTCGATCCATGACACGGCTGCCTCGCTACGCGATGCCCGACGAAGGGATCTTTCACGTCGGCGCGCGCGGGGCCGGCAGGATTCCGATCTTCCTCGACGACGACGACCGGCGGCTCTTCCTCGCACTCTTCGCACACGTCGTCGTCCGGTTCGACTGGCGCTGCTACGCGTTCTGCCTGATGGGCAACCACTATCACCTCATCGTCGACGCGCGCCGGGAGCAGCTCTCCGCTGGCATGCAAGTCCTGAACGGCGTCCATGCGCAGACGTTCAACGGGAGATACCGGAGGTGGGGCCATCTCTTCGGCGAGCGCTTCTGGTCGCAAGCGATCGTCACCGAGGAGCAGCTCGTCAGCACCTGCGCCTACGTCGTCAACAACCCGGTGCGAGCCGGCCTCTGCGCCGAGCCCGAGGACTGGCCGTGGAGCGGGCTAGAGCCCCGTCTCCGCGAGTACGAACGCACAGAACACCACGCTGATCACACCGTTGACCGTGAAGAAGGCGGCATCCAGCCGCCGCAGATCCCCGGGACGAACGAGCGCGTGCTCGTACACGAGCAGCACGGTCACCGTGCCCACGCCCGCCCAGTACCACCCGCCGGCTCCCAGGCCGGCACCGACCGCCGCCAGCAGGACCACCGTCAGCGCGTGACAAACCCGAGCGCCCGCAAAGACCCCGCGAACGCCGAAGTGTGTCGCAGCGGAGTGCAGGCCCTGCGCCCGGTCGACCTCCAGGTCGAACAACGAATAGAAGAGGTCGAACCCCGCAACCCAGAGTGCAACCGCGCCGCCGAGTGCCCACGCCTCCCACGGCAGCCGTCCGGTCACTGCAATCCACCCGCCCATCGGCGCGAGCCCGTCGACCACGCCGAGCCAGAGGTGGCACAGCCACGTCCACCGCTTCAGGTACGGGTACACGACGAAGCCGACGAGCGGAATCGGCCACAGCCAGCGAACGATGTGCGCGAGCTGGAACACCGCGATCAGGTACAGCGCGAGCGCGAGCGCGCAGAACGCCGCCACCTGCACGCGAGACAACAAACCGGCGGGAAGCTCACGCCTCGCCGTGCGCGGATTGCGAGCGTCGATCTCTGCGTCGATCAGCCTGTTCATCCCCATCGCAAGCGAGCGAGCACCGACCATTGCCAGCGTGATCCAGAAGAGCAGCGACCGCGGTCATGTGGCGCGGTGCTCCGACGCCTCGCCCGCGAGCAGCTGGAGCGCATGGGCGAGCGCAGGCTGCAAGATGTGGAACCCGTCGCGGCAACCGCCCGGCGATCCCGGCAGATTGACGATCAGCGTCTGCCCCCGCACTCCCGCAACTCCTCGCCCCAGCAGGCCGTGCGGAGTCTGCCGGATCGCATCGGCGCGCAGCGCCTCTGCGATGCCGGGCGCGGCACGTTCGATCACGGACTCGGTCGCCTCGGGAGTGAAGTCGCGCGGCGACATCCCCGTGCCGCCGGTCGTCAGCACGAGCCGTGACGTCCGTGCGAGCTCCCGGATGGTGGCGGCGATCCTTGGCCGATCGTCGGGTACGACGCGGTGCGCGACGTCGAATCCTTCCGCCTCCAGCAGCGCCACCAGCAGTTGTCCGCTCTCGTCCTCGCGCTCGCCGGCCGCGACGCCGTCGGAGATCGTGATCACCCCAGCCCTCAGGCGGGCTCCTTCGACTTCTCGACGAGCATCACGTCGGTCACGGCGAGTGTCTTGTCGACCGCCTTCGCCATGTCGTACACGGTCAGCCCGGCAACCGACACGGCCGTCAGCGCCTCCATCTCCACGCCGGTCTGAGCGGTCGTCTCCACGGTCGCGACGATCTCGACGCCCGCGTCCCCCACCGCGAGCGACACCTCGACGCTCGACAACGACAGGGGATGGCAGAGCGGGATCAGCTCGCTGGTCCGCTTCGCCGCCATGATCCCCGCGACCTGAGCCGTCACGAGCGCGTCTCCTTTCGGGAGCGCGCGCAACCGCCCGGCCGTCTCGGGCGCCATCCGCACGATCGCACGCGCGACGGCACGCCGGCGCGACAGCGGCTTGTCGCCGACGTCGACCATCCGGACGTCACCGGCCTTGTTGACGTGGGAGAGCTCACTCACCTACGGTGAACGATCCTAGCGAGGCGTCGTCGCGGCGAGGCCGTCCAGCGCCGCGAGCTGTGCATCGACCCACGCGTTGATGTCATGGGCGCGAACGTGCGCGCGGATCGCATCGATGCGACGGCGCCGCTCGGTTCCGTCCATCTCCAGCGCCCGGTGGATCGCCTCCGCCTGGGCCTCGACGTCGAACGGGTTGACTGTCAAGACCCACTCCCCCAACTCCGCATGCGCCCCGGCGTTTTCTGACAAGACAACGACACCGTCGCGCTCGTTTACGAGCGGCGCCTCCTTCGCAACGAGGTTCATGCCGTCGAAGATCGCGTTGACGAGCAGAACGTCGAACTGCTTGTACGCGGCCACCGACTGCGGGAAGTCGTCCTCGATCTGCAGATCGATCGGCGTCCAGCCTTCTTGCTGGAACCGATCGTTGACGCGCCGCGCCTCGCGCTGCAGCGCGCCCAGGTACTCGGCGTACTGCGGAATGTGCTGCCGCGACGGATCGAGCAGCGCGACCATGCCCACCCGCCGTCGCATCTCGGGATGGGCGGCGAGATAGAGCTCGAACGCGCGGAATCCGCGCACGATGTTCTTCGACGGGTCCGTGCGATCGACTCGAAGGAGCAACTTCTCGGGACGACGCGCGACGATCTCGCGCTCGGCCGCGAGCACCGCGTCGCTCTGTGCGAGCTCGTCGAACTCCGCGGGATCGACTGAGATCGCCGCCGTGATCGTCTGTGCCGACGCGTCCTCGCCCAGAATCTCCTGCACCGAATGAAGGAAGTTCCTGCGCCAGCGGTCCGTGTGAAACCCGATCACGTCGTTCGCCAGCAGTCCGTCGTGCATCGCCACGCGCATGCGCTCTGGCAACACCTGCCACGCGTCGGGCTGGGGCCACGGGATGTGCACGAAGTGCATCAACGTCGCGTCCGGCGCCTGCTCCCGGACCATCCGCGGTGCGCGGTAGAGGTGGTAGTCGTGGAAGAACACCGCAGCGTCCGGCTCTCGCTCGAGCTCCTCCAGGACGGCGGCGGCGAAGCCCGCGTTGACCGGGACGTACCCGTCGTCCCAAGCCGTGTGGAAGCCGCGATCGATCGCCGGCGTGTAGGCGAGCTCCCAGAGGTGGTGCTGGATGAACCACAACATCGGATTCGACACGACGTTGTAGAACCAGTCGTAGGCCTGGGCGTCGTGTGCGACGAGGCGGAGCCTGAACGGTGAGCCGTCCCGCGCCGTCTCCTCGAGCACCTCGCCGGCGAGCGCGTGGTCCTCGTCACTGATAGCGCTCGCGATCCACGTCACCTCGTGGAGGGCAACGAGCCCGCGGAGCGCCGTGACAAGACCGCCTCCGCCTCGTTTCGCGGTCAGCTCGCCGCGTTCGTTCCGCGAGAACGACACGGGGCCCCGGTTCGAGACGACGATCAGCTTCCGGCGCATCGCGCCGGAGCGTAACGTTTAGGAGACGGCAGAAACGACCGCAACCTCGGCGCCCGACGTGTCGTTGCCGAGCAGCCGGTTGAAGAGAACGAGCCAGTCCCGCAGAAGCCGAGGTGTGAGGAAATGGCGCCGCACGTACTCCTTCCCGCGTAGTGCGCGCTGGCGGGCCTCATGTGGGCCGCGGAGGACCTCGACGCAGGCCTCGGCACACTCCTCGGGCGAATCCACGAGCCAGCCGGACTCCCCGTCCTGGATCTGCGCGACGATTCCGCCCACGCGCCCGGCCACCGTCGGCCGCGTCTTCCAGAGGGCCTCGGTCACCGTCAGCCCGAAGCCTTCACGGATCGACTTCTGGACCACCGCGGCCGAGTGCACCTGAAACGCGTTCACCTCGACCGAACCGATGTTGTTCAGGTTGGAGAGGATGTAGATGTCGGGATCGCCGTCTGCGTACGCGACGGTCTGGTTGTAGTAGTCCCAGCCTTCCGGGTCGTCGTGCGCCATCGACCCCACGAGCGCGAGCTGCACGTTCGGGAAACGCTCCTTGACGAGGCGGTACGAATCGATGACGCCGAGCGGATCCTTCCAGGGGTCGAAGCGCGACACCTGTGTCAGCAGCGGCCGTTCAACGTCGATGCCGAACTGATCGACGATGTACGCCGCGTCCTCGGCCGACAGCGCCATGTTCTTGGGCGCCAGAGGATCGATCGCCGGCGGCCAGATGTAACAGGGCGGCAGGCCGCCCGCCCGCGGGACGTACTCCCGCATGTGGAAGATCGCCGCGTCGTAGCGGCGAATCGACGGCAGCAGGAACTCGAGCACCCTCTCGTTCGGAGCCGAGAAGTCGATGTGCCCTCGCCACACCCACCGCGCACGCGAACCCGGGAAACGGTCGATCATCCCCAGCGGTTGCGGATCGTGGATGACGACGAAGTCGTAGTCGTCCTCGAATTCCTGCGCATTCAGCTCCTGGTACCGGCGGTAGATCTCCTGCTGCTCGTCGTCGAGGCCTTGCGGGTTTCCCTGCAACGCGTTGTGGATCGTCTTCGTGACGTTGTAGAACTCCTCGGCGCCGCGAATGATCCGCCACTCGGTTTCGAGGCCCGCGTCCTGCATCAGCGGGATGAGCGTGTAGTTGATCTCCGCGACGCCGCCGCCGAACGCCGTTGCGGACAGGTGGACGACACGCTTGCCGGCGAGCGGCTCCGCGAGGCGGCGGATCTCCTCCATCAGGCCGCGCGTGGCGATCGTCGCGTAATCCGCGAGCGACTTGTGTCCGACGTTGACGAGCTGCAGCAAGGCTGCGCAGATTACGTCAGCGTCTTGACGAACCGCAGGCGGGAACCCTTCCCGCTCGGCCGTGATCCGATCTCGACCTCGTCGGCGATCGCGCGGATGATCGCGATTCCCAGTCCGCCCTCCGACAAGGACTCGGGGTCCGCCGCTCCGTCGCCGGGCTCGAAGCCCGTTCCCTCGTCGGCCACTTCGATCACGAGCCGATCGGAATGGAGCTCGTAGAGGATCTCGACGACGCCGGCGCTGCCCTCCGCATAGGCGTGCCGGACCGAATTCGAAGCCGCCTCGGTCAGCGCGAGCTTCAGGTCGGCGAGTAATTCGTCCGAGAGCGGCCGCAGGCGCGAGATGCCGGTCAACGCCAACCGCCCGAGGGTGATGTACTCGGGCCGGGCCGGGATGATCAGCCGGACCATGCGCCCCTCGCCGCCGTTGGAGCGGAGGGCGGCCGATTCGCCCCTCATCGGGCTGTTCGCCACGTCACCAGCTTTCCCCAGATTTCAGAAATCTAAACCGGTTAAACCTCCCGCAACCTCCTCTGCGGCCGAAGGGGTCGTCCGGCTTATGCCCCGCAGGGCCCTGCTCTAACCGCAGCCGGGGCGCTGTCGCGGTCGCCCATCGTGACGGCGACGGTCTTGCGTTGGACACCGCGAACGATCGTGAAGGTTGCGACGGAGCCGGGCTCGAGCTCGAACGAGACAATTCGCACAAGGTCGTCTGCGTTGCGCACCGGCCGGCCGTCGATCGCGACCACGACGTCACCACCGGTACAGAGGTCGCGGTACCCCAGGACCTTCACCGGTTGCTTGCTCCCACGCAGGCCCGAGTCCGCGCCGGGGCCGTTCGGGCGGACGTCCTCGATCAACGCGCCCTGCTTGACCGAGTAGCCGAGCGCCTGAGCCAGCGCGGGCGTCAGATCCTGCGTCGTGATTCCAACGTAGGCGTACTTGGCGCGGCCGCTCTTGAGGAGCTGATCGATCGAGCGCTTGATGCCGTCGATCGGAATCGCAAAGCCGACCCCGCTGTCGTTGCCCGTCCCGGACTGGCTTCGAATCTGCGCGTTGACGCCGATCACGCGGCCCCGTGCGTCGAAGAGCGGACCGCCCGAGTTTCCATGGGTGATCGGTGCGTCCGTCTGGATGGCGTCGACGATGTTGTACCGCGCGACCGTCAAGGCCTTGATCGCACGGTGGATCGCCGAGACGACGCCGACGGCCAGGGAATCCTCGTTTCCGAGCGGGCTCCCGATCGCCGCGACAGGCTGTCCGACGACGACCGAGCGGGATTCCCCGAGGGGGACCGGCCGCAGCACGTGAGCGATCGGATCGACCCGCAGCAGCCCGACGTCGTCATAGACGTCCCAGCCGACGACCTTCGCGACCACGCGGTCGCGGTCGTTGAACTCGACGTAAAGGTGCGAGGCGGCTTTCACTTTGCCGCTCCCCTCGCCGGCATTCGTGATCACGTGCGAGTTGGTGAGGACGTAGCCCTTGGACGAGATCACGAACCCGGATCCCTGCGCCGCCTCAGTGGCGTCCGAAGACGGGTCGCCGAAGAATGCGTAGACGGTGACCACGCCGGCGGAGCGGTCCGCATAGATGCGCGCAGGGTCGAAGCCGTTCCCGGGGATCGGCCGGGCTTTGCTCGTCACCGAGGCCGGCAGTGCCGTCTGCCCAGTTGAAAGCGACGCGGCGTTGACGACAACGGTCTTCGTGCTCTTGCCGATCCAGCCGGCACCCGCTCCGATCGCGAGCGCCACGGCACCGCCCAGCATCGCAACGGCGACAGCACCGAGCAACAGGGCAGGGGCCGGCAGGCTGCGGCGCACCGGCGCACTGTAGCCGGGCCCGCCGTCCGTCACGTGTGGATCGATTCCACGTGAAATGGCTCCGCCTCTCCGGCGATCTCGCTGTCGCGGCGGGCGACGGGAAGGACGAGCGCGAAGATCGTCCGGCCTGGAGTCACGTGCAGCTCGACCGCGCCGCCCATGAGGCCGGCGAGGTCATGGGCAATCGCCAGACCGAGGCCACTCCCGACAGCCGTCGAGCCCTCCACGCGGTAGAACCGGTCGAAGATGTGCGGGACGTCCTTGGCCGGGATACCAGGCCCGTCGTCCTCGACCGTCAGGAGCGCCGTCCCGTTCCGCCGGGCGGTCGAGAGGCGGACGGTCGTACCGGAGGGAGTGTGGACGAGCGCGTTCTCGACCAGGATCCGGCCGATCTGGAGGGCGCGCTCCTCGTCGCCGACGACCGCGGGCGATGCCCGATCGACCACCTCGACCTGGTGCCCGCCGCTGAGAGCGACGGCACGAAACTCGTCGGCGAGCGTGCGGGCCAGGCCACCGAGATCGAGGGGCTCGGCTTCGACATGGATCCGGCCCGCATCGACACGCGAGAGATCGAGCAAGTCGGTCGCGAGCTTCGTGAGCCGGTCGATCTGCTCACGCATCGTCGCGAGGAACTCCCGCTGCGTCCGGACATCCAGGTCCTCGTTCTCGAGCAGCTCCAGGAAGCCGCCGAGCGAGAAGAGCGGCGTCCGCAGCTCGTGGGAGGCGTTGGCGATGAACTCTCGCCGCGCCCGCTCGAGACCCGCAAGGCGCTGCCGCATGCGCTCGAACGCCCGGGCGAGCTCGCCCACCTCGTCGCGGCCCGCGTCGGAGACGGGCTCGCCGAAATCACCGTCCGCAATCCGCTCCGCCGCCCGTTCCAGACGCCGCAGACGGCGGGCGAACATCGACGCCGCCCCGTAGCCGACGACCAGCGACGCGGCGAGAGCGATGATCCCGGCGATCAAGAGCCGCCTGCGGACGAGGTGAATATTCGCCAGCGAGTCATGGAGCGAAGCGCTGAGGAGCAGCACGTAGGGCTCGCCGAGCGGTGTCGCGACCTCCGCATATCGCTGTCCTCGCCGCTCGACCGTCCCGGAGACGCGCTCACCTACGCCGCGCGAGGCCGCCCGAACGGCTATCGAATCGTCACTGAGTCCCGCCGACCGAGGACTCGAGTCGCTGTACGGGATCAACTGGCGAGGGCTCAGCACGGTGAAGACGACAACTCGCGCATTCGAGGACTCGCTGGCCAGCCGAGCCGTATCGTCGATCGTGAACGGGTTGATCGGGAGGAGCTCTTCGGCGACCACGTCCGCGGACCCGCGCAACTGCTTCACCTTCGCGTCGATCAGATTCCGCTCGAGCGACGGCACCACGATCAGGTCGACGAGCGCGAGCGCCAGCGCGACCACGACCGCCAGACCGATGCTGAGCCGCCCGCCGACGCTGCGGAGGGGATTCATCGGTCGCGGAAGCGGTACCCGACGCCGCGAACGGTGAAGATGTACTCCGGCTCGCGCGGATCGCGCTCGAGCTTCTCGCGCAGGTGGCGGACGTGGACGTCGATCGTGCGCGGCTCGCGATAGTCCGCGCCTCCCCAGAGCGCCTCGAGCAGCATGCGCCGGCTGTAGACGCGGCCTGGATGCGACGCGAGCGTCCGCAGCAGCTCGAACTCCACATACGTGAGCTGGACGGTCTCCGCGCGAACCTCGACGGTGCGTCGTGCAACGTCGATCTTGAGCCCGTCGACCGCGATCACCTCTTCCTCCGCGCCGGATCCCGCGTCGTGGCGCGGAGCCGCGGCTCGCCGCAACAACGCGCGCACACGGCTGCGGAACTCGCGGATCGAGAACGGCTTGGTGATGTAATCGTCCGCGCCCAACTCGAGACCGAGCACCTTGTCGAGCTCGTCGTCACGGGCGGTGAGCATGATGATCGGGACGGTGCTCTCGGCCCGTAGCCGCTTGCAGACCTCGAGCCCGTCGAGCTTGGGGAGCATCACGTCCAGCACCACGAGGTCGACCTCCTCCGACCGGAACCGGGCCAGCGCCTCCTCCCCGTCGCGTGCCTGGAGCACGCGGAACCCCTCACGCTCCAGCGGGTACGCGAGAAGTTTTTGGACGGCGTCTTCGTCGTCGACGAGAAGAATGGTGGAGGAGTCGGGCATGTCGGCGTGCCTGCCGAAGCCTGGGCGGTGCTGCGACCGTACTCCGACCTACTATAGCCCCGCATGGCGGCGGTTCCGCCTCCCCCAGCGCGGCGCCGGCCGCGGCCCGGGTCGCTCCAGCGTCCCGTCAACGCGAAGCTCTATCGCGGTACCTGGCTGCTCGTCGGCCTACCGCTGCTGATCGCGGCATTCAGCGTCGCGCGGCCCCAGCCGCTCCCGCCCCCAGAGCAGCTGTCGGCGCTCGACGGTGCCGCGATCAAGGCCATCGCCAACGATCTGATCGTGTACCGGTCGAACCGCTACCCCGGCAGCGCCGGCGCGATCAACGCGGCTGGATGGTTCCGGGACCAGCTTCGCCCATACGGGCTGCAGGTCCGCACGGAGCGGTTTTCGGCAGTCGTGCCGCGCGCCGGACGGCTGCACATGCAGAACCTCGTCGCGGTCGCACCGGGGCGATCGCCTCAGACGATCGTCGTCATGGCGCACCGAGACAACGACGGGACCGGGCCCGGGGCGAACGACAACGCCTCGGGGACCGCGCTCCTCGTCGAATTGGCGCGTGCCTACTCGGTGCTGACCCCCGCGCACACGATCGTGTTCCTGTCGACGGACGGAGGAGCGTTCGGCGGCCTCGGCGCAGCGGAGTTCGCGGCCCATTCGCCCGAGCGTCACGGGGTGGTCGCCGTGATCAACCTCGACGCCGTTGGTAGCTCATCGCAGCCACGCCTGCAGATCGGCGGGGACACACCCCGCACGACCTCGGGCACGCTGCTCGAGACCGCCGCCGCGCGGATCGCGAAGCAGGCGGGCCGCGGGCCGGCCCGCCCGAGCGTCCTGCGGCAGTTGATCGATCTCGGATTCCCGTTCAGCCCGTACGAGCAGGCGCCGTTCATTTCACGTGGAATCCCGGCGGTCACGCTCACGACGGGCGGAGACCGACCCCAGTCGTCTGACACAGACACGCCCGATCGCCTGAATGCGGCGCGACTCGGCCAGGTCGGCCGCGCAGCACAGGATCTCCTCGGAACGCTGGATCAAGGCGCAGAGTTCGTGCAGGGAACCTCGTCCTACGTCTACGTCGGCGCGCGCCTGATTCGAGGCTGGGCGATCGAGCTCGTGCTGATGGCGATGCTCCTCCCCTTCCTAGCGGCCGCAGTCGACCTCTTCGCGCGCTGCCGCCGGCGGCGTATCGCGCTCGCGCCGGCCCTTCGCAGCTATCGAAGCCGTCTCGCCTTCTGGGCGTGGGTCGCGGCCATCTTCGAGCTCTTCGCACTCCTGCAGATTTGGCCCGGCGGCGCAGCGCGGCCGCCCGAGCTCACGGGATCCGCGGCACGCCACTGGTCCGCGTTCGGGGTCCTGATGCTCGGCGCGCTGACGTTGGCAGGCTGGCTCGTCGCCCGCGACCGGCTGATTCCGCACCGGCCGGTGACCGCCGAGGAGGAGCTCGCAGGGCATACCGTTGCACTCCTCGCTCTGGCCGCACTGTCACTTCTGGTCGTTGCCACGAACCCGTTCGCCCTGCTGTTCCTGCTCCCGTCGCTCCACGTCTGGCTCTGGCTCCCGAACATGCGGTCGAGCCCCTCGCCGACTCGGGCAGCGCTCATCGTCGCGGGTTTCGCCGGGCCCGCGCTGGTGGTCGGATCCTTCGCGTTCCGTTACGGACTGGGTTGGGACGCGCCGTGGTACCTGTTGGAGCTCCGCGCCCTCGGCTACGTTCCGTTCATGGTCATCGTCCTGGCGGTCCCCTGGCTGGCTGGAGCAGGGCAATTGGCGGCGCTCGCAGCGGGGCGCTACGTGCCGTATCCCGAGATCGGCGAACGGCCACGACTGGGCCCCGCTCGCCGCGTCCTTCGCCGTCTCGTCCTCGGGGCGCGCGCGCGACGGCGTGCACCCCAGAACGCTCGTCGTGCGTTGGGAGGGTGACATGCGCCGCTTCTTGCGCATTCTCGGCACTGTCCTGACGGCCGCAGGTCTCCTGACGCTCGTCTGGGCGTTCCTCGTCTGGCAGTGGCAGGACCCGTTCACGGCCCTGTACACGACCTGGAAGCAGCACCAGCTCACGTCCCAGTACGACAGGCGCGTCGCGGCGTTTCGAGCTGAGGAGTTCTCCGGGGCATCGCTGGCGACGGAGCGGCGGACGATCGCCGCCGAAGCACTGCGGTACCGCCGGGACACGCACCGGGGAGAGGCAATCGGACGAATCCGTGTACCGCGCATGCACTTGAACATGGTCCTCGTCGACGGCACGGATCACGACACACTGAAACAGGGACCCGGACGCGACCTCCGGACGTTCATGCCGGGGGAGAACCGGCTCGTCTACATCGCCGGCCACCGGACGACGTATCTCGCCCCGTTCTCGCATATCGACTCGCTGCGGCCGGGAGACAAGGTGACGATCGAGGTCCCCTACGGAACGTTCGTCTACAGCGTGACGGGCCATCGCATCGTGGCTGCGAACGACTTCTCGGTCCTCCGCTCGCCGCAACACGAGCGCCTGGAGCTCCAGGCCTGCCATCCGCGCTTCTTCGCGTCACACCGCTACATCGCGTACGCGCGACTCATGCGCGTCGAGCCGCGCGGCGGCACACCGTTCGACCTAGCGGCTGCCGACGCGGCGGGTCAGCCCAGCCGCAAGTAGCCCACGCGTGCGCCCGCAGGTAGCTCCCCGTCGCCTCGCGGCGCGAGGACGAGGGCGTTCGCGGACGCAGCGCGAGCGATCATGTGCGATTCCTGACCCGTGATCGGCACGAGCACGACCTCGCCGTCCCGCACTGTCATGTGGGCACGGAGGAGCTCGTCGCGGTGTGGGTTCCGGCGCGCAGCCGCCGCGAGCCGCCCGGGCTCGTACACGGGTCCAGGCTCCGCCGCACCCTGCAGCGCACGCAACGCAGGGCGAACGAAGAGCTCGCAACCGACCAGCGACGACACGGGATTCCCGGGCAGCCCGAACACGAGCGTCCCGTCCCGCACGCCGAACGACACCGGCTTTCCCGGTCTGACTGCAACACCCCAGAACACCTCCTGGACGCCGAGCTCGCGCGCGATCCGGCGAACGAGATCGTGCGGCCCAACCGAGACTCCGCCCGAGGTTACGACGACGTCGGCGCCGAGCGCGCGCTCGAGTGACACGCGGTGCGCGTCGTCGTCGTCCGAGACGGCCGCCAGCTCGACGATGTCCGCATTCGCGGTGGCGAGCGCTGCCGCGAGCATTGCCCCGTTTGCCTCGTAGACCTCGCCGGAACCAAGCGGCTCGCCCGGCCGGCGCAGCTCCGTTCCCGTGCTGAGCACTGCGACCCGAGGACGCCGCGCACAGGCGACCTGATCGAGCCCGACCGCGGCAAGCGCACCGACGTGCGCGGGCGCCAGCGATGTCCCCGCCGCCACAACGACGTCGCCCGCACGAATGTCGCCGCCGCGCGGGCGAACGTTTGCACCACGGACAACAGCATCGCGAATCTCGACTTCGTTGTCATGATCGACAACGTACTCGATAGGGACGACGGCATCGGCGCCTTCGGGGACGACACCCCCGGTCGCGATCGCCATCGCTTCGCCGGGCCCCAGCGCACGCCGTGCCGGCACGCCGGCGGCGACGCGTCCGACGACTGGCAACCGGCCCGGGGTGTCGTCGGCCCGCAGGGCGAATCCGTCCATCGCCGAGCTCGCGAAGGGCGGCAGGTCGACGCCCGCGTACGCATCCGATGCGACGAAGCGGCCCGCGGCCTTCGCGATTGGAACCTCTTCCGCGGGTAGGACCTCCGTGCGCTCGAGCACCTTCGCGAGCGCCTCTTCCCGCGTCAGCAGGCTCACCACCACGCGAATACCGTATCCGCGTGGACCCGGAGCTCTTTGCGGGCCGATACCGGCTCGAGTCTCGCCTCGGTCAGAGCCCGATGGCGGAGGTCTGGCTTGCACACGACTCCGAGCTCGAGCGTCCCGTCGCGCTCAAGCTGCTGACGCCGGCTGCCGACCGTACGCGATTCGACCGCGAAGCACGCGCCGCCGCGTCACTCGCCCATCCGAACGTCACGCACCTGTACGACTACGGAGAAGCCGACGGCCGTCTCTTCATCGCGCTCGAATATCTGCCCGGCGGCACGCTCGAAGATCGCCTCAGTGACGGACAGCCCCTCGCGGACGCTGAGACCGAGGCCATTGCCGCTCAACTCGCAGCGGGTCTCGCGCACGCGCACGCTCGCGGTCTCGTTCACCGCGACGTCAAACCCGCGAACGTGCTCTTCGACGAAGAAGGGCGGCCGAAGCTCGCGGACTTCGGGATCGCGCGCATCACAGGCGGGGACACGATCACCGAAGCCGGGACGGTGATGGGAACCGCCACGTACATCTCGCCCGAGCAGGCGGCGGGGGAACCCGCGGGACCGGCGAGCGACGTCTATTCGTTCGGCGTCCTGCTCTACCGGCTGCTGACGGGGCGCCTCCCGTTCGAAAGCGACTCGCCGCTCGAGTTGGCGCGCATGCACAGAGAGCTGGAACCGCCGGCGATCGAGCTCGTGCGTCCCGATGCACGTCCTGAGCTCGCCGCCCTCGTGAAGGACGCACTCGAGAAGGATCCACGCCGGCGACCGCCGGACGGTGCAGCACTTGCAGCGCGACTGGGCGCCGCACCGGAGATCGGCGCGAAGACCGAAATGGCGGCCGCGCAGACGGTCGTGATCCCGCGCGCAGTACCACGTCGCCGGCGTGCGCGGACGCCCTTGCTGATGGCCGCGCTGATCCTGCTCGGCGGGGTGGGCGTCGCGGCCGGCATCCTGGCGACGCGGCCGAGCTCGACCCACGCTCCGACGACTGCGCCGAGCGGAACGGCGCAGGCACACACATCCGCGGGGTCCACGGCGGGGAGTGTCCAGACGACGACGCCGGCGCCGAGCACGGCGACCACCGGCACAACGCCCGCGACCACGAGCCAGACGAGCACGAGCATGCCGTCCACCACTTCGACCACCGTTCCGACCACAACGGTCCCGCCGTCGACGGCCACGAGCACCACGGCCGCCACGACGGCCGGGTAGGCTCGCGCCGTGATCTCCGTCGTCATCCCGGTCCACGACGAGGAGCGGAGCGTCGCACTGCTCTACGACGAGCTCCGATCGGCGCTCGAGCCGCTCGACACGGAGTGGGAGGCGGTCTTCGTCGACGACGGCTCTGCGGACGGCACGTTTGCCGCATTGACGCGGCTGCACAGCGCCGCCGGCAACGTCCGCGTGGTCCGGCTCCGGCGCAATTTCGGCAAGGCCGCGGCGCTCGTCGCCGGCTTCGACCAGGCGCGCGGCGACACCGTTGTCACCATCGACGGCGATCTCCAGGACGATCCGGCGGAGATTCCACGGTTGCTCGCGAAGCTCGACGAAGGGTTCGACCTCGTCTCAGGCTGGAAGACGCGACGGCGCGATCCGCTCTCACGCCGCATCCTCTCGCGCATCTTCAACTCGGTGACGAGTCGCTTCTCAGGCGTGCGCCTGCACGACATGAACTGCGGCCTGAAGGCCTACCGCGCGGAGGTCGTGCACGGCCTGCGGCTGTACGGGGAACTCCACCGGTTCATCCCAGTGCTCGCGCACTACCGCGGGTACCGAATCGCGGAGCTCCCGGTCAATCACCGGTCGCGGGGGCACGGCCGTTCCCGCTACGGGATCGAGCGGTATCTGCGCGGCTTCCTCGACCTGCTGACCGTCTCGTTCATCGGCCGTTACCGCCACCGGCCCCTGCACCTCTTCGGCGGCCTCGGCCTCGCGTTGATGGCAGGAGGGATCGCCATCCTCGTCTACCTGACTGTGGACAAGGCGCTCGGACACGCGATCGGCGGGCGCCCGCTTCTGACGCTCGGCGTGCTTCTCGTCGTCGTTGGGCTGCAATTCTTCTCGCTCGGCCTGATCAGCGAGATGATCACGAGCCACCACGAAGAGCGAGCGCAAGAGCGAGAGCGCGCGGAGCTCCACGTGGACGAGATTCTCTCCTAGGCGCCGACTTGGCGGCGCCGCCTAAAGGACGTGCGGGCTTCGCCCGCGCGTCCGTCTCGACCCACCTCTCGGAATATCGCGACACAAGTTGAGCTCAGCAATCGCAATGAAGGCCGACTTGGCGGCGGCGCCTAGAGGACGTGCGGGCTTCGCCCGCGCGTCAGGCCGCGCTGAGCCGCCGCGATGAAGGTCGCGTACTTCGGGACGTACGAGCGCGAGTACCCGCGCAACGCACAGGTGATCTCGTGCCTGCGCGGGGCGGGCGTTGAGGTCGACGAGATCCACGTGGCCGTCTGGGACGGCATCCGCGCCGGCTGGAGTGCCGGCGCCGGTACCGCCGCGCGGCTCGCGGTGGCGGAAGCGCGGCTGCTTACACGACATGTGACGAACGCGGACGCCGTCATCGTCGGCTACCCAGGGCATTTCGATCTGCCGGCGGCGAAGCGTACGGCGCGCGGACGGCCGATCGTGTTCAACCCGCTCGTCTCCCTCGCCGACACGCTGGTCGCCGACCGCGCGCGTTTTCGCTCCGGTTCTCCGATTGCACGCATGCTCGAGATCGTCGACCGTCGCGCGTTCGACGCGGCCGATCTCATCGTTGCCGACACCGATGCGCAAGCCCGGTTCTTCGCGCACCTCACCGGCACTCCCGTGGAGGTGTGCTTCGTCGGCGCTGAGGACCGCCTGTTCACTCCGAGCTGGAAGCCGGATGAACCGTTCACGGTGCTGTTCGTCAGCAAGCTGATCCCGCTTCAGGGCGTCGACGTCGTGCTCGAGGCCGCGCGACTCGCGCCCGAGCTTCGATTCCGCGTGGTCGGCAGCGGCCAGCTCGATGCTTTACTCGACCGTCGGCCCCCGAACGTCGAGCACGTCCCCTGGGTCGATTACGACCGCCTGCCGGACGAGCTTCATCGCGCAGGCTGCGCGCTCGGGATCTTCGGCACGTCGCCGAAAGCGGCGCGTGTCATCCCGAACAAGGCGTTTCACGCGCTCGCGTGCGGAACCCCGCTCGTCACAGCCGACACGCCCGCCGCCCGTGAGCTGGTCGTCGACGGCGAGAGCGCGCTGCTCGTCCCGCCGGGAGACCCGGCAGCGCTGGCAGAGGCCCTGCGCCGGCTGGCCGCACACGCTGAGCTCCGGCAGAGCCTCTCGACCGCGGGTCGCACCGCGTACGAGCAACGTGCAAGCGAAGCCGTCCTCGGCGCGCGCTGGCGCGGCATCATCGAGCGGTTGCTGTGACCGAATCGAGCAAGCCCCGGCGGCCGGGCCCGGAGGCCGGCGAGTGAGGATGCGGCTCCCATCCGCGCGTGCGGTGCTCGCGGCCGGTGTCGCCGCATGGGTGACGGGCTTCGCTGCGCTCTCCGTCCTGCGACACGACGCGTTCTCGACGGGACGGTTCGACCTCGGGAACATGGTCCAGGCCGTCTGGTCGACGGCGCACGGCCATCCGCTCCGTGTGACCGATCTGCACGGCGACCAGATCTCGCGGCTCGGAGCACACGTCGACCCGATCCTCGTCCTGTTCGCCCCGTTGTGGTGGATCTGGCCAAGCCCGGACATGCTGCTGACTGCGCAGGCGCTCGCGGTCGGGCTCGGCGCGGTACCCGTCTTCTGGCTCGCACGCAAGCACCTCGGTTCGGCCCGCGCGGGGCTCGGCTTCGCGCTCGCCTACCTGCTCTACCCCGCCACCGGCTGGTTGACGCTGAACGAGTTCCATCCGGTCGCGCTCGCGACCCCGCTCCTCCTCTTTGCATTCTGGTTCCTCGACGAAGACCGGCTCGTGCCGTTCGCGATCTGCGCCGTCGCGGCGTCGGCGTGCAAGGAGGAAATCCCGTTCGTGATCGCCGGCTTCGGTGTCTGGTACGCAGTGTCGAGGCGGCGGTGGGCGGAGGGGGGCGCGATCGCCCTGCTCGGCGTCGCGTGGGCTGCGGTCGCGACGACGGTCGTGATTCCACACTTCAACCAGGGCCAGTCGTCGGACTTCTACACGCGCTACAGCGAGGTCGGCGGCTCGCCCGGAGGCATCGTGAAGACCGCATTCGTCCATCCCGGCCGCCTCGCCGGCGTGGCGTTCACGGGCCGCGACCTCCATTACGCCTTGCAGCTGCTGTGGCCGCTCGCCTTTCTCCCGCTGCTCGCGCCGCTCGTCCTCGTCGCCGTGCTTCCCGAGCTTGCGATCAACGCTCTGTCCGCCGTCACGACCCAGACGTCCATCCACTTCCACTACACGGCAGGACTGATCGCCCCGCTCGTGACAGGCTCGGTCCGATCCCGGGCTGGCGGTACGTTCCCGGCGGCCAGAGGTTCCAGGCGCAGGCGGCCGACGTGACGGCGCACGACCGGATCGCTGCACGCGCCGTCGGCCTGATCCCAGACGACGCGGTCGTCGCCGCGACCAACTCCCTCGCCGCGCACCTGTCCGCCCGGCGACGCGTGCTGAGCTTCCCGTTCCTCGAGGACGCCACGTGGGTCGCCGCCGATGAGACGCAACCCGGGTTCGCCGACCGCTACGCGCCGCTTGCGACCGCGGAGCAGCTCGTCTGGCTACGACGGAACCCCGAGTGGAAGCTCGTCTTCGAGGACGACGGCGTGCTCGTCTTCCGCCGACTCGTGACGTAAGACCACCACGAACAGCGCAACGACCAGGAGGTCACGCGCGAGCACGAACCAGGAGCGGCCGCCGAGCTCCACGATCGACCGGTAGTGGAAGAACCAGACCTGGTCGAGCGCGAGTGCGGTGGCGAGCAGGCACCATGCTGCCGCGCCGTCCAGGAGCGGGACGAGCGGAACGAGCCACACCAGGTACTGCGGCGAGAAGAAGCGGGTGAACGCGAGAAAACCCGCGACGGCCGCTGCGAACGCGGCGACGAGACGGCGTCCATCGTCGCGGCCGCGTCCGTACAGCCACGCGACGCCCAGCACCGCCACGACCTGCAGCGCGGAGCTGAGCGCGCCGAGCGCCTGTGGCAGCGAGCCGCGCACGTCGTAGGTCACCGCTCCGCGCGTGTGGTGCGCGACCGTGACGCTGTACAGACCGAGGTGGTCCGCCGCGACGAGCAGCTGCGCACCGAGGCTCTCGATCTGCAATCCCCGGGCCGCCTGTGCGCGGAAGCTCTCGACGAGCCCATGCGGCGCGAGCACGAGAAACGGCAGCACGACGACGAGCGCGACGGTGGCGAACGCGCCCGCCGCCGCGAGCGCCGTGCGACGGCCGCGCGTTCGCCATGTCCACACGAGCGCCACCGGAAGCAGCACAACGGGATACACCTTCGCGGCGAATGCGAGCCCGAGCACCGCCAGCGCGATCACCTCCCGACGCGCAAGGAGGAGCGCCAGCGCCGCAACGGTCAGGAGGGCAGGCCACGCGTCGTAGGTATTGAGTGAGATCGGGCCGAGCGCCACCGGCGACGCGGCGACGAGCAGGACCGCGATCCACACACGGGCCACACTCGCTTGCAGCCGAACGAGGACGAACGCAACGAGGACGAGCGCGACCGCGCCGCAGAGCGCCATCAGCGCCTTGAAGGCCGCGTTGTAGTGCGAATGCGTCGCGGCGCCCGGTGGAAGGAAGACTGCGAAGGCGCCGGGCGGGTACTCCATGAAGAAGTCCCGGTACGGCACGTGACCGTTCAGTAGCGCTTCCGTATAGCGCTGGTAGAGGTGAACGTCCCGAAACCGAGCGGCGCGGAAGAGCCCGCCGTCGGGAACGGCGCACGCGCCGACGAACAGGGGCACGCCGACGAGACATGCCCGGAGAGCGTCCTGCAGGCCGGCGGGCCTACGGAGCAGGGCCCGGGGCCGGCTGAGTCGTCGTCGGCGGCGGCGGCGGCGGGGCGGTCGTCGCCGGCGCAGGCGGCTTCGGCGCGGGGGCCTGCTGGAACCCGTCACCCCCGGTGTTCGTCTTCGCCGTCGTCGTCGGCGACACGCCGGACGTCGAGTAGGCGCCGCTCATCGCGTACTGGAGGTCGTGCGGCGTCCATACGGGCGATAAGCGTGCGACGGGGAAGTCCTTCGGGAACGGCGCGTAATCGATCGCACGCTCCATGAACAGACGCCAGATCGTCGCCGGGAACGTCGGCCCCGACACGGAGATCCCGTGCACGGACGTCATCGGGATCTCACCGCTCGGATACCCAATCCACACCGTCGCCTCGAGTGAGGGCGTGAACCCGCAGAACCAGGCGTCGGCGAAGCTATCGGTCGTGCCAGTCTTCCCCGCCGACGTGCGACCGAAGTACGCGCCACGCCCGGTCCCCGAGGTCATGTTCTCCTCGAGAATCCGCGTCACCTCGGCGGCGACCCAGTCCGGAATGACGCGCTTGCGCTTCGGGACACCCCAGCCCGCTTCGGTGTCGACCTTGCC
>VAXU01000066.1:10386-26019 GCA_005885125.1 Actinomycetota bacterium | reverse complement strand
CACTCGAGCTGGAGCGGCTGGAGGAGCTCGCAATCGACGTGCTCGGCGGGGAGCAGGGCGCCGGCGCGATGCGAAGGCTCCGGCAGTTCGCCGAGCTGCGCGAGCTCGACCTGCCGGTGATCCTGCTCGTCGGCGGAGCGACGGGGACCGGAAAGTCGACCGTCGCAACGGAGGCCGCCCATCGGCTCGGGATCACGCGCGTGACGTCGACGGACTTCGTCCGGCAGACGATGCGCGCGTTCTTCTCGCAGGAGTTCATGCCGTCGATCCACTTCTCGAGCTTCGAGGCCGCCGCCGGCCTGCGGGAGCCGGAGCAGGCGGACGACCCGGTGATCGCAGGCTTCCTCGAGCAGACGCGCAACGTCCTCGTGGGCGTGCGTGCTTCGATCGACCGCGCGCTCGAGGAGGGGTGGTCGATGGTCCTCGAGGGCGTGCACCTCGTCCCGGGGATGGTGCCTCGCATCGACGGCGCGCTCGTCGCGCAATGCGTGCTGAGAATCGACGACGTCGATGCGCACTACAGCCACTTCATGGTCCGGGATGCGACCTCTGACGGGCTGCGGCCGCACGAGAAGTACACGGACAGGCTTCCCGACATCCGCCGAATCCAGGATCACATCGTCGCCCGAGCGCGCCGGCACGACGTCCCCGTGATCGAGAATTCGAACATCGACGCGGCGATCGGCAGCGTGATCGAGCTCGTCCTCGCGGGCGCCGAGCAGGTACAACGGGTCTAGTGGCTCGACCGGCGACATCCCGCGGCGCCCGGCCCGCTATCACGCGACGCGATGCCGCGTCCTCAGTCGCGCTCGGGCGAATCAGCCCGAGCGCTCCCTGCGTCCTTGCCTCGCTTGGTGCTAGCGACCCGGGCATCCACGGATGCCACCGGCCGAGCCACTCGTGACTGACACGATCCAGGAGCCGGTCGAGGTCCAGGCCCCCGAGCAGCAGCGCGAGCTCTGCCTGTGCGAGTCCTACGCACGCGCGACCGAGCGGGCTGCACTGGCGGCTGCCCGCTGGCTCGGCCGCTCGAACGACGAGTCCGCCGAGAGCGAGGCGGCCGATGCGATGCGCAAGGCGCTCGACAACTTCCACATTCAGGGCCGAATCGTGATCGGCTCGGCCGACGAGGAGTCGCCGCTCCACGTCGGCGAGGAGATCGGTGGCGGAGGGCGGCAGGTCGATCTGGCGGTCGATCCCCTCGAGGGCCGCGGCGTCGTCGCGCGTGGAGGCAACGGGGCGATGTCGATGATCGCCGTCGGCGAGCCGGGGTCGCTCCTGAACCTTCCCGATATGTACATGCGCAAGATGGCCGTCGGCCCGCGCGCACGCGGGGCGATCGATCTCCTCAAGCCAATGAGCCAGAACATCGCCGCGATCGCGGAGGCGTTCGGACGCCGGCCGGCCGACGTGACGACGATCGTGCTCGACCGTCCACGCCACCACGACCTGATCGAGGAGATCCGCGCTGCCGGCGCGCGCATCAAGCTGATCCAGGACGGGGACGTGACCGCGTCGATCTCCGCTGCGATCCGCGGCACGAACGACCACCTCGCCGTCGGCATCGGCGGCACCCGGCAGGCGGTGATGTCGGCCGCCGCGCTGCGTTGCCTCGGCGGCGAGCTCCAGGCGCAGCTGTGGCCGACGTCCCGGCGTGAGATCGAGCAGGCCGTCGCGGCCGGAATCGAGGACACCGCGCGGGTGTTCACGACGGAGGAGCTCGCGGCGGGCGACGTGATCGTCGTTGCGACCGGGGTCTCGAACGGCGATCTGCTGCGCGGCGTTCGCTTCCTCGCCGACAGCGCGCGGACGCACTCGCTGGTGATGTGCACGCGCTGCAACTGGGTCCGCTTCGTCGACGGGATCCACTTCTTCGTCCGCGAGCGCCGTGAGGAAGTCCGCCTCCTCGGGCAGTAGGCCGTCGCTAGACTCGAGCTCATGCCCACGAAGGACGACGTCAAGGAAGCGCTGCGCCAGGTCGAGGATCCCGAGCTCGGGATGGACATCGTCGACCTCGGCCTGCTCTACGACGTCGAGGTGGCAGGCCCGCGCGTCAAGGTGATCTACAGCCTCACGTCGATGGGCTGTCCCGCCGGGCCGCTGATCGAGCAGGACATCGAACGCGTCGTGCAGGAGATTCCCGAGGTCGAGGCCGTCGAGACCGAGCTGACGTTCGACCCGCCGTGGACGCCGGACAAGATGTCTGACGACGCCAAGTTCATTCTCGGGATCGGCTAGGCCCAGCTCTCGCTCCGCCCCGAAGAGCGGGCCAGACCCGAAGGGTCTGGCCCTTGCAGTTGCACGTACTCCGAAGCGTCAGACCCTCTGGGTCTGACCCGTTTTTAGGTGTCAGCCGCTAATCCGGTATCCGCAGAACGATCTTGCCCAGCTGCTCGCCGCGCTCGAGGCGCTCGTGTGCGGCAGCGGCTTCCGCCAGTGGGAACACCTCGTCGACCACCGGCTTGACGCGGCCCGACGCGACGAGGTCGTAGACCGCCTCGAAGTCGGCGCGCGTGCCCATCGTCGAGCCGTAGATCGTCAGCTGCTTCCACCAGATCCGGTGAAGCTGCGCGGGCGGGTTCGGGCCCGTCGTCGCGCCGCATACGCAGATCCGTCCGTCGGCGCGCGCGGCGTTGAGGGACTTCGCCCACGTCGCCTCGCCGACGTGGTCGACGACCACGTGCGCGCCGCCTCCCGTTAGCTCCTTCACGGCGGCGACGACGTCCTCCGTCTCGTGATTGACGGTCGCGTCCGCGCCGAGCTCGCGTGCGCGGGCGAGCTTCTCGTCACTCGACGACGTGACCACGGCGTGCGCGCCGAGCGCCTTCGCAATCGCGAGTGACGCCGTCGCGACGCCGCCGCCGATTCCCCAGATCAGGATCCACTCCTCCTCCGCGAGCCCGGCCTTCGTTACGACCATCCGGTAAGCGGTCTCGAACACGAGCGGGAAGGCGGCCGCCTCTTCAAAGCTCAGATCGTCCGGGATCGGATAGACCTGCGCCCTGGGCACGGCAATCAGCTCCGCGTGTGTCCCGTCGGAGTGCTCGCCGACGACGGTGATCCGGCCGTCGCCGAGGTCGATCCCGGGGTTGATGACGACGCGCTCGTCGGTGCCCGCGACGACGCCGGCGCCGTCCGCGCCGAGGATGCGCGGCTTCGGCACGGACGGAAGGCCCTTCCGGACCCAGAGGTCGAGGTGGTTCAGCGACGCCGCGCGGAGCTCCACCAGCACGTCGTCCGGGCCCGGCTCGGGATCGGGCGCGTCCTCGTAGCGGAGCACGTCAGGGCCGCCGTCCTCGTGGATCCTCACCGCCTTCACGTCACAATCAGACCATGACCGCCGCGGAGCTGCAGCGGCTCGCCGAGGACGTGGGGCTGGACGTCGTCGGGTCCGCGCCTGCGACCGCCTACGCCGAGACCGAGGAACACATCCGCGAACGTCGGGCCCGCGGCCTGTTCGCCGACATGCGCTTCACGATGGCGCAGCCGGAGACGTCGTGCCATCCGGAGACGCTCTTGCCGGACGCCCGGACGGTCGTCTCCGCCGCCCACTGCTACTGGACGGAGGAACCGCCGCTGGCTCCGGGTGAGGGACGCCTCGCGCGCTACACGTGGTACGACGGCTACGCGGTCCTGCGCGAGCGGCTCGACGAGCTCGGCCGCCGGCTCGGCGGCAACTATCGAGTCCTCGTCGACGCGAACCAGCACGTCGACCGTGAAGGTGCCGCACGCAGCGGTGTCGGCTTCTACGGGAAGAACACGATGCTGATCACGCGACGCCACGGATCATGGGTCGTCCTCGGAACGCTCGTCACCGACGTCGAGATCGAGTCGACTCCGCCGCTCGAGCTCGACTGCGGATCGTGCACGCTCTGCATCGAGGCGTGTCCGACAGGTGCATTGGACGAGCCGGGAACGCTCGACTCGACACGCTGCCTGTCGTACTGGACGCAGGCGCCGGCGCCGATCCCCGACGAGTACCGGGCCGAGCTCGGCGCACAGGTGTACGGCTGCGACATCTGCCAGGACGTCTGTCCCTGGAACCGCGGCATCGAGAAGCGCCGCGCGGGCGTGCAACCCCCCGGCGAGGCCGAGCCGCACGTGTCGCTCGTCGACTGGCTCGCGCAGGACGGGCCCGATCTCGCTCGACGTTACGATCGCCTGTACGTGCCCAGGAACGACGGCCGGTACCTGCGGCGGAACGCCGCCGTCGCGCTCGGGAACACCGGCAGGGGTGATCACCGTACCCTGCTCGAGCCCTATCTCGACTCGGACGACGAGCTCCTGCGCGAACAGGCGGAGTGGGCTGCGGCGCGAATCGACGACCGCGTGCGGGGCTCAGCTCCGGACGCGTAGGCGCGACACGCCGAGCTCGGTCAGGAGCTCCTTCGCCCGCTCGGCGGTGCGCTTGCGGAGATCCTCCGGCTCCAGCACGATCGCCTCGCCGCGGTAGAAGAGGATCTCGCCGACGAGCCACTCCGGGCTGCCGACGGGCATCTCGGCCAGCGCAGTCCCGTCCTTCAGCGGCCGCGCTCCGCGTTCGAGCGCCCAGCGGGCGACGGATTTCGTGTACAGAACCTGCGCGGTGCGCGCGTCGCGCAGACCGTGGGGCTCGAACCCCGTGCGCGGCTCGTACGTCTTGTCGGTGAGCCGGGCTTTCCGCATCCGGTCGAGCCGGAAGCTCCGCTCGGCGTCGCGCGTGCGGTCCCACGTATGAACTTGCCAGTTCGGGAGCTTCCGCTCGAGCGAGTACGGCTCGACGAGGCGCTGCGACCAGGTCTGCTCGCCCTCCTTCTGGTACTCGACCTCGACGATCCGGCGGTCGCGGATCGCTCCGCTGAACGTCGCCACGAGCTGTTCCTCCTCGGAGCCGACATGCGGCTCCGGGGTCTGCGTGAGCTCGAACTGTCCGAAGGTCTCCTCGAGCTTCCGCCGGACACGGTCGAGGGGCGTGTGGGCGTCGGCGGCGATCATCGGACCGACGAACTCGAGCGCGAGCCTGATCGCGCGGGCCTCCAGCGGGGTCAACCGCGGGGGAGAACGGAAGTTGTCGCCATACAGCTCCTTGTCGACGCGCACGGAGTCGCCGTCCAGCTCGGCGTACACCGTGTAGCAGCCGCCGCCGAAGTTGACGAGGTTCAGGAGCTGCAGGTGCTCTTCGAGCTCCTCCGCAGGAATGCTGAAACGCTCGACGAGCTCGCGCGCGGGAATGACGGCGTCGCGCTCTTCGCCGCAGGCGTCGAGGAGGTACGCGAGCAGCGATTGGAGAACGGCGAAACGCTCAGGCACGACGGGCCCTGCCGGACGTTCGCCGATTCCGTCACTCGGTGGAGGCGCGGCCTCGCGCGCCAGCTTCGGCGCGTCGCCGCTGTGGCGCTCGCGCACGCGCTCGAGACTCTCCTTGACGACCCGGCGGAGATCGTCAGGCTCCACCGGGACCGCACGACCGTCCTGGCGCAGGATCCACGACGCGAGCTGCTCGAGGCTCGAGTACTCGGTGAGGAAGCTGTCGCCGTCGAGCCGGCCTGCGTTGCCGTAGGCACGCTCGACCCACCAGGCAGTGTCGTGACCGACCTCGATGCGCGCTTCGCCGACGATGTCGCCGATCTGCCACGGAGGTCGGCCGACGAAGTCGTCGATCCGGAAGTCGGTTGGAATCCGGAAGTCGCGCTCGCGCCGTGTCGCGAACCTGATGTCGCCGCGAATGCGCGAGACACGGAACTTCTTGACCTTGCCTCCGTCGTCCAGGTCCGCGCCGACGACGTACCAGACACCGAAGTCCGTCAGCAGGGCGTACGGATTGAGCGTTCGCTCCTTTTCCTTGTTGCGCGCGATCGAGAAGTACGGGAACTTGACCGTGCGCTGCTTCGAGATGGCGCCCTCGAGCTTGCCGAGCCGGCCGGGCATCTCGGGCGAGTAGTCGGGATCGAGGACCTCGACACGCACCGCGGTCTCGGTCGCAGCGTCCGCAAAGCCCGGGCGGCCGAGCGCCAGATTCTGCAGGGCCAGCCGCAGCGGCTCGGCGTACGCAAACTTTCCCTCCAGCAGGTAGAGGGCCGTCTGCAGGGCGGCGAGCTCGTCGTCCTCGAGGTCGAGCTTCGGCAGGAAGTAGTTCTCCGAGCGGAGCGTGTAGAGCTCCTCCCCCGTGAACTCGTCGCGTTGCGACTGAAGCGGGACACCGAGCGCGAGCAGTTCGGCGCGGTCGGAGTAGAAGCGGCGCGCAAACGCTTCGTCGGACATCTCGGAGTAGCCCTCGACGTTCGACTTCACGTCCCGGGCGGTGAGCGGTCGGCGCTCCGCCATCAGGAACGCGACGAGGGAGAGCTGACGGATCAGCTTGTCGGTGTCGTGTGACACTCCCGCGAGCTTATCGCCCGCTCGCTAACCGCTGATTCTGGGGGCCGGTGCCGCTACGCGGCGACTTTGCTTCGCTCGAGGTGCTGGTGGGAGGGGCAATAGTCCCGCTCGGGCAGCGGCGTGCGCTGGCAGGGCTTGCCTTTCCGCGTCGTCGCCTTGCAGCGCGCCACCCCGCCGTCGAGGGCACCGGCTTCGATCTGCTCCTCGATGAACGCCGCAGCGGCGGCGACGCCCTCCTGCACGGCCCACGCCACCTCGGCTTGCGCCGTGATGGGGAAGTAGCGCCGGATGTCCTGGAAGAGCGCGCGGTCCGGCTTCGCGAAGTAGAGGGGGTCCTTCGCGAGCCGCTCCATCGTCAGCTCGCACTGCTCGAGCACCGCCCGCCGGTACTCGAGTTGGACTTCTTCGGCCACGTACGGGTCGATCAGGTCCCGAATCGACCTGTAAATGGCTCTCGAGTATTGATACATGCAGGCCTGAAGTTGGGCGGTGTACTCCTCGATCACAGTATCTCTCTCTCCTATTAATCCCCCGCAAAGCTTTGTTAAGCGGGGGTAAACCGTCGCGCGTGGGGCCTTTCCGACGGCGGAGTCTATAGGGTCCGAGGGGGTGTTACAAAGTCGGGTCCTGAGTTGTCTCCGCTGAGAACGGGAAATCTCCCGCTCAGCGGGTGATCTGCCGCGAATAGGCAGTCCCGAAACCTTTCGCGCCCGCCGCCTGTTTCGCGGCGTCCGCCTGGGTCTGCGAGGCGTAGATGCCGCTGAAGACGACCCAGTAGCCCGGATGGAGGCTCGAATAGAGGTTTGAATTGAGGACCCCGACCTGTGGAAGGCCGGCGCGGGAGGCGGCCTGGGCCCGCGCCACGGCCAGCCCCCGGCCGCCGCTCATCGGGATCGACTCGAGCACGACCGTATAGCCGTTCAGGTTCGAGGGCCAGGGCGTCAGCGTTCCGGGTGGCTTGGCCGTCGTCGTCGCGGGTGGCGGCGTGGTCGGCGTCTGCGGAGGGCCGCTCGTCGTCGGCGTTCCGGTCGGCACTGTGGGCAGCGCAACGGTCGCGGTCACCGGCGGCGTGACCGGCTGGCGCGGCGAGCCGGGGTGCGTTGCGACCAGCGGGTGGTTGCTCCCCCGGCCGGAATCGGCGACGACGGCGGCGACGGTGCCACCGATCACGGCGATCACGAGCCCGAACAGGACGGGCCAGATCCAGTCGCCCGGGTACCAGGCGAAGCGCTCGCGCCAGGCCGTCGAGAGCGTTCCGACGAGTCCGCGGCCGAGCCCGAGTCGAAGGCCGCACTCGAGGCAGTAGTCCTGGCCCGGGACGTACGGAGTCCCACAGCGAGGGCAGTGGCGCTCCTCGCCTCCCTGCACTAACGCTCCCAGCCGTATGCAGCGGGGTCGGCCTGCTCTGCCGCCTCGGGGCCGGCTCGGTGGCCGCAGGCCGCGCAGAACTTCGCATCGGCCGCGAGTGGCGCGCCGCACTTCGTGCACGCAACGACCGCCGGTGCCGCCCCAACGGGGCGGCCGCAGTTGCCGCAGAAGTGCGACCCGCCCACGATCGGCGCGCCGCATGCACACCGCGCGGCCGGCGCCGGGCGCCGCGACGAGACAGCCGCCGCCAGGAGCGTGTCGAGCTCCTGCAGCCGTTCGTCGAGGGCGACGAGCTCCTCGCAGCGCTCGACCAGGAGGTCCTGCCGAAACTGGTCACGCCGGTACATCTCGAGCATCAGGCCGCCCAGGTCGCGCAGCCGTTCTTCGCGGGCCCGCAGCAACGCGCGCCGCTCGCGTCGCAGCAGTCCAGGGTGCGGTAGCGGCCGCCGGGCCGGGGCCTGCGGGCGGGGCGATGCCGCGTCGGCGGCTCGTCGAAGGCGGGGGAGCCGCGCCACGCGCGGAATCTAGCAGCGGCTCCAGCTGGCTAAGCCGCCGTTTGCTAGTGGTTGCCCTGGGCCGCCCTGCGTCCCCATCCGAGCAGGAAGAGCACGAACAGGATCGCCCCGACGACCGCGATCGGAATCCCGGCGATCCAGAACCCGAAGAGCGAGATCACGATCGCGATCACGATCAACGCGAGGACGAGCCCGAGCATGGTCCTCCCGTTCTCGGTGCGGCCCCGAACAAACTACGGCAGCTCGATGACGACGAGTCGCTCCTCCGTCAGCTCGCGCACGGCGTAGTGCGGCCCTTCACGCGTGTTGCCGGAGTCCTTGACGCCGCCGTAAGGCATCTGGTCCGACCGGAACGTCGGCGCCTCGTTGACGGTCACGCCGCCGAACTCGAGCGTCTGCGCGGCGTGGAGTGCGGTGTCGAGACGCGTGGTGAAGATCCCGGCCTGGAGCCCGTACCGAGTGGCGTTTGCGAGCTCGATTCCGTCGTCGACCGACGCGACCGACGTCACAGTGCATACCGGGCCGAACACCTCCTCGCGGGAAACCTTGTCGTCGCGGCCGGGGTTTGCGATCACCGTCGGCCGGATCAGCTCGCCCTCCAGCTCGCCGCCCGTCAGCACCTCGCCCTTGGACTCGCGAATCCACTCGAGGATGCGCTCGCGAGCGTCCTCGTCGATCACCGGGCCGACGTCCGTGTCCTCGTCCGCAGGATCGCCGATCCTCAACGCCTCGACCCGGGGCAGAAACCGCTCGACGAACGCGTCGTACACGCCGCGCTCGACGTACACGCGCTGGATGGAGATGCAGCTCTGGCCCGCGAACGAGAACGCGTTCGCAGCGATCTTCTCGGCGGCCGTGTCCACGTCGGCGTCGGCCGCGACGATCACGGGCGTCGCGTTGCCGAGCTCCAGGTTGATCCGCTTCTTGGGCGCGCGCTCCTTCAGCGTCCAGCCGACGGGGCCGGACCCGGTGAACGTGATCGCCTTGACGCGGTCGTCCTCGACCAGCACGTCGCCGATCTCCGACGCGGGCCCGACGACGACGCTCAGCCAACCCGCCGGCAGCCCGGCCTCCTCCTCGAGCTCTGCCAGCAGCAGGGCCGAAAGGGGCGTCTGGCTCGCAGGCTTGAGGACGACCGCGCACCCGGCGGCCAAAGCGGGCGCCAGCTTGTGCGCGACCAGGTTGAGCGGGAAGTTGAACGGGCTGATCGCGCCGACGACGCCGATCGGCTGACGGAGCGTGAACGCGAGCTTCCCTTCGCCTGCCCGCGCCGCGTCCATCGGCACCATCTCCCCGGCGAGCTTGCGCGCCTCGACGGCCGCGAATGTGTAGGTCGACATCGCGCGCTGCGCCTCGACGCGCGCCGCTTTCATCGGCTTGCCGGCCTCGTCGGAGATCTGCCGCGCGACCTCGTCGTGCCGCCGTCCGAGCGAACCCGCGACGCGGACGAGGATCTCCGCACGCTTGTGCGCGGGCAGCGGCTCGCGCATCGCCCGCTCGGCCGCGTCGATCGCGCGGCGCGTCTCTGTCGCCCCGGCCTTCGCCACCCGGCCCACGACGTCGCCGGAGTACGGCGAGCGAACCTCGAGCCAGTCGCCGGTCTCGATCCATTCGCCGGCGATGAAGAGACGGCGATCTGCGGTGGTCGTGGCCACGGATCTACTCTACTTCTGTGACCGACGCTTACATCGTCGACGCCGTCCGTTCGCCGATCGGGCGAAAGAACGGGACCCTCTCCAAGATCCGCGGCGATGAGCTCGCCGGACAGGTGCTGAACGCGCTCGTGGGGCGGAGCGACCTCGATCCCGCGGAGGTCGAGGACGTCCAGCTCGGCTGCGTGACGCAGATCGGGGAGCAGGGCTGGAACATCGGGCGGATGGTGCCCCTCGTCGCCGGCTGGCCCGAGACGGTCTGCGGCACGACCGTCGACCGCCAGTGCGGGTCGTCGATGCAGACGAACTTCAACGCCGCCGCTGCGATCTCGTCCGGCCAGCTCGACCTCGTCGTCTCCGCGGGCGTGGAGATGATGTCGCGCGTCCCGATGGGCTCGAACGGCGGCGACCTGTCGGAAGGCTTGGTCGAGCGCTGGGAGATCGTGCCGCAGGGGATCTCCGCGGAGGTGATCGCGGACGAGTGGGGGCTCACGCGCGAGCAGCTCGACGACTTCTCGCTCGAATCGCACCGGCGCGCGATTGCCGCGATCGACGAGGGGCGTTTCGAAGAGGAGATCGTCCCGATCGAGTTGACGAATCCGCACGTGGGCGTGCAGTTTGCGGTCGACGAGACGCCTCGGCGGGACACGTCCACGGAGGCACTGGCGGCGCTGAAGCCGGCGTTCGTTCCCGACGGCAAGATCACCGCGGGGAACTCGTCGCAGATCTGTGACGGGGCCGCCGCCGTGCTCGTCGCGAGCGAGCGCGCCGTGTCTCGCCTCGGGCTCGAGCCGCGGGCGCGATTCGTGTCGTTCGGGCTCGCCGGCGTCGACCCGCACCGGATGCTGCACGGCAACCCCGAGGCGTGCGCAAAGGCACTCGTCCGTGCCGGCCTGACGTGGGACGACGTGTCCGTGATCGAAGTGAACGAGGCGTTCGCGTCGGTCGTGCTGCAATTCGCGCGCGATGCAGGGCTCGAGGATCGCTGGGACGACATCAACCCGAACGGCGGCGGCATCTCGCTGGGCCATCCGCTCGGGGCGACCGGCGCGCGCATCACCGCGACGCTGCTGAACGAGCTCGACCGCCGCAAGGCGCGCTACGGCATCGCGTCGATGTGCGTCGGGTTCGGGATGGCGATCGCGGGCGTGATCGAGCGGCTCTGACGCGCTGGCTGCTCGTTCGCGGGCGGGGAGAGAGACCGCTCGACGCGCGGATCGATCCCCACCGCATCAACGCACACTCGTCGTCCAGGCGACCGTCAGTGCAGGCCGGCGACGTTGCGATTCTCTATGCGGCGGTGTGGCAGGCGATCTTTGGGGTCGCCGAGGTCATTGGCGACCCGGAGAACGATCCGTCGCGCGAGCGATGGGCGTGGCGATTCCCGATTCGAGCCGACGTCGTGGTCTCCGACCTGCGCGACGCGCCGGCCGTCGAAGCCGCTGGGATCTTCCCGCAGAGCCTGTGGCGGCACTCGCACATCCGCCTGTCGCAGGAGCAGTTCGAGTGCGCCCGGGCGCTAATCAGCGCGTCGGGATCGTTGCGTGGTGAGTTCGATTGAGTCGAACGGTCAGTTCAGACGGACGCACGGGCGAAGCCCGAGCGTCCTGAGGGCGGCACCGCAAGCGGTGCCTTAGGCTGCCGCGCGTGAAAGTCGGAGTGGTCGGGCTCGGGACGATGGGCGCGGGGATCGCGCAGGTCAGCGTGACTGCCGGCCACGACACCGCCGGCCGCGAGGTCACCCGGGAGCTCGCCGAGCGGGGGAGTGCAACGATCGACCGCTACCTCACGCGGGGGGTCGAGAAAGGGCGAAAGACGCCGAACGAGCGTGCCGCCGGGCTCGGCCGGTTGTCGCTCACGACCGAGCTCGCGGACCTAGCGGATTGCGATCTCGTGATCGAGGCCGTTCTCGAGGAGCTCGACCTGAAGCGAGAGGTGTTCGCGGAGCTCGATCGTGTCTGCCGTCCCGACGCGGTCCTCGCGACGAACACGTCAGCCCTCTCGGTCGCGGAGATCGCAGAGGCGACGAAACGCCCGGAGCGCGTCGTGGGGATGCACTTCTTCAATCCGGCGCCGGTGTTGCCGCTCGTCGAGATCGTCCGCGCCCCGGAGTCGAGCGACGACGCGGTGCAGACGGCGTACGACTGGGCGGAAGGCGCGGGCAAGAAGCCCGTTCGCTGCAACGACACGCCCGGATTCATCGTCAACCGAATTCTCATTCCGCTCCTCAACGACTGCGTGCGTGTGCTCGACGAGGCGGGCGTGCGTCCGGAGGACATGGACAGGGCGATGACGAACGGCGCGGGCTGGCCGATGGGGCCGTGCGCGCTGGTCGACCTGATCGGGGTCGACGTGCACGTGCACGCGTCCGAGGCGCTGCACGCGAAGCTGCGGGAGGATCGAATGGCACCGCCCGATCGGCTCGTCCGCATGCAAGCCGAAGGGCTGCTCGGCCGCAAGAGCGGTCGCGGCTTCTACGAGTACTGAAAGCCTCTAAGCAGCCAGCCGGGCCGGCACATCGAGCGTCAGCTCGACCTCGCGCAACGCCGGATGGCGCGCGTGTGCTTCGCGCCAGATCGCGTCAGCGCGCTCGGCCTCGAGGAGGTCGAGCGCGACGGCGCGCATCGTCGCGACCGTCGCCAGCTCGACGAGCCGCTCGGTCTCGGCGTGGGGGAGGGAAGCTGCGGTCCGTGCGAGCGCCTCGAGCCGCGAGATCAGCAGCTTCGCGGTCCGCTCGGAACGGGCGTCCTCGGTCATGCCCGGATGTTCGCGTGCCGATCGGACGGTCCTCCTAGGGGACGTTCCCCCAGGGCTGCTAGCGGACGGTGAGGCGCGCCTGGCGGCGAAGCCGCCCGTCCGCGTAGCGGACCGGTGGAGGGGGGTTTGGGGGAACCGGGAGGTTCCCCCAGGGCTGCTAGGGGACGGTGAGACGTGCCCAGATGTTGTCCAGCAGGCGGGCGACCTCCGGGCGGCCGAGGGAGGCCGCAAAATTGAGCGCGCCCGCCGCGAACACCTTGGCGCCCGCCGGCGTCTCGTAGTACGTCATCTCCGCCGTCCGGCCGCGACCGAGCAGGTCCGGGATACGCGCGAGCACCTGCGTCCCCCGTGGCGACGCCGCCGGGCGCGCGTCGATTTCGATGCCGTAGCGGCCGAACGAGTCGCCGTTCGCGAGCCCCGTGCCGGTGAAGGCCCACGGCGCCGAGGCGGCACCCGCGACGACGAACGCGCCCTGCTTCTCACCGTGATTCGAGCCCACGTACTGAACGCCGACGACCGACGCCTCCGGGCGTCCCAGCTTCCGCCACAGACGCCCGCGAACGAGCGTCGACCCGCGCCGCGTCACGCTCCGGTAGAGGTTGTTCGCCGCCAGAAACGCCAGGTTGCCGCCGACGTCCCGGTAGCGGCGGATGACGTCGTACGCATGACGCGTCACGTACTCCTCGTGTCCCGGGAAGACGATCAGGTCGTACCGGTGCGCGAGCTCGTCGCCGCTGCGAACGCCGTCGAGGTCGTCGTCGGACAGGAAGTCGACGCGTTTCCCGGTCCGGTTCAGCCAGGCGATGAAGTCGAGATCCCAGTCGTGGAAGCGGAAGGGAACTCCGAAGTCGAGGAACGGACGCTCGAGGTCGACAGTCGAGTGGCCGCCGACGTACCACGAGTCTCCCCAACCGTTGCCGTCGGCGTCCTCGAAGTTGTACGCGGCCCAGGTGTTCGTCGCGAGCACGACGGCGACGCGCTCGGTCCCGAGCCGCTTCGGCCGCACGATGAACGGGGCGTAGCCGACGCGCCCGTCCGACGAGATCGCGCGCAGGAAATACAGGCCGCTCGGCCAGTCGCCCGCGCGCACCACTCGGAGCAGCGCCGGCGCGTCGCGGTGGCCGCGCCAATCCACCGGGATCGGCCCCGTCATGGCGAGACCGGCCGTCTTGACGTCCTGCTCGCTCGGGCGTCCCGGCGACTGGTAGGCGAACACCTGCAACCGGAGCGAGCGCGCGTCCGTCGCGAGGCGGAGCTCTGCCGTCTCGCCGGGCGCGTAGCTGCGGCGCGTGAACGCCGCGTCGATTCCCTGGATGCGGACGACCGGCGCGTTCTGCCGCCCGTTCGGCCCGTAGCCGCCGTAGACGCGCGTTCCGACGGTGAGCCGGAGGATGTAGGTGCGCGGCTGGGTCGAGCGTGCCGGCCGCCAGATCAGACGTCCGGGACCGGCCGGCAACCGGCGCGCCGTGCTCCAGACGACGGTCGTCCCGGTCCGGCCCGCGCGGACCATCTGCGTCGCCACCACGTCCAGATGCACTGTTGCCGCGCGGGTCAGGACGAAGCGGACGACCGCCGAGTCGCGAAAGCCGTCGCCGTTCGGGCTCACGGTCGCCAACAGCGCCGTGTCGCCGGAGAACGGCGCCGAGCCGTTCGAGACCCGAATGTCGACGAGCGCCGGGGCGGGCAGGGAGGCGGCTGCAATCGCGGCGACGAGCGGGACGATCACCGGGCGGAGCGTAGAGCGGCGGACGGCCGTCCCGGAGCCACTAACAGTTTCCTTACTTCCCGCTCAAGCAGGCCACACCCACGGCGTCGATACTGAGGCAGCGATGAGGCGTCTCTTCGTCATCCTTGGCGTCCTTGCGCTTGCGGCCCCGGCCGCGAGCGTTGCAGGCAAGCGCGATCCGTCCGACGGAACGCTGTCCGTGCGGGGCGGCCGCGGCACCTTCACGGTCAACGGCAAGGGCGTGATCATCGGCAGCTTCGTCCACGGGAAGGTCCTGATCACCGACCCGATTGATGGCGACGGTACGGGCCCGATCGTGTCCGGCGACGACTGGCACAAGGACCGCGACGACAAGACGACGGTCTACGGCGGGACGAAGGTTCGCTTCCGGCTCGTCGGCGGCACCTTCAGGGTCCGCGTGGTCGGGACCGGCGTGAACCTGTCCGTGGTCGGCAAGGGCCAGGTGACTCTCCACGGCGCAGGAACTGCGGACGACGGCTCGTACTCGGTCAACGGCGAGCCCTACGCGGACGTGCCAGATCTCTCGCAGTTCGCGCTGTCTGCGTCGAGCCCGTAACGTTCAGGATGCAATGGCGGCAAACGCGCAATCCGTCTTGGTGGTCGAGGACGAAGCCTCGATCGCGTCGTTCGTCGCGCTCTACCTGAAGAACGCCGGCTACGACGTCGCGACGGTCGCGAACGGGAGCGAGGCGCTCCTCTCCGTCGAGCGCCAGCAGCCGTCTCTGATCGTCCTCGACCTGATGCTCCCGGACATCGACGGGATCGAGATCTGCCGGCGTGTGCGCCAGAAGTCCGACGTGCCGATCCTGATGCTGACTGCCAGGGACGAGGACGTCGACAAGATCATCGGCCTCGAGGTCGGGGCCGACGATTACATGACGAAGCCCTTCAACCCGCGTGAGCTCGTCGCGCGCGTCAAGTCGATCCTCCGCCGCACGACTCCCGACCGGAAGGAGCGGGAGAGCGAGGTCATTCAGCACGGCGATCTCGTCGTCGACGCGGGCCGCCGCGAGGTCAAGGTCGGCGACCGGGAGATCCAGCTGGCACCGAAGGAGTTCGATCTCCTGTGGGAGCTGCTCGACCATCGCGGCCTGGTCCTCACCCGCGACCAGCTCCTCGAGCGGGTTTGGGGCTACACCTTCGCCGGGGACACGCGCACCGTGGACGTCCACGTTCGCCAGCTGCGCCGCAAGCTCGAAGACGCGTCGCCGATCGTCACCGTGTGGGGTGTCGGCTA
>VAXU01000066.1:0-10350 GCA_005885125.1 Actinomycetota bacterium | reverse complement strand
TCCAGTCCTACACGCTGAAGCGCGCAGAGGACGAGCTGCGGCGCGAGGCGACGGGCGTGACGCGGCTGTATGTCGCGCAGGCGACCGGGTCGAACGATCCGGTGCCGGCCTCGCAGCTCGAGCATGCGATCGCCGACCGCATCTACTACGTCCCGCCGTCGCCGGGCTTCAAGCTCTTCGAGGGGAAGGGAGCGGGCCTGCGCACGTTGCCTCGGTCGATGCTCGACTTCCGTTCGATCACGCGGGGAAAGACGCTGCAGTTCGAGTTCAAGCCCCCCGGGACGAAGAAGACCTATCTCGCGGTCGCGCGTCCGCTCAGCGTCGGCCAAACGAAGTCGAAGACGGTCTTCGGTGCGATCGTCGTCGCGAGGCCGAAGGATCAGCTCCAGACTCGCGTCGTCCCACTGCTCGAGCGGCTCGGCGTGGCGCTGCTCGGCGGCCTCATCGTGGCGGCCATCCTCGGCTTCTACGTCTCGCGTCGGCTCGCGCGGCCCGTGCTCGACCTGTCGCCGGCCGCCGACGACGTCTCGCGCGGGCGCTACGACGTCGCCCTCCCGCGCGTCCGAAGTGGCGACGAGATCGGTCACCTCGCCGATCGCTTCCGCGAGATGGCGTCCCGCCTGTCCGAAGCAGAACGGCAAGAGCGCAACTTCCTGATGACCGTGTCGCACGAGCTGCGCACGCCGCTGACGGCGATTCGCGGACACGTCGACGCGTTGCGCGAGGGCGTGGCGGAGGATCCAGCCGTGCGCGCCGCGTCGCTGGACGTGATCGCAAGCGAGACCGCGCGGCTCGATCGGCTCGTAGGCGACGTCCTCGATCTCGCGAAGCTCGAGGCGCACCGCTTCACGCTGCTCCGCGAGGAGGTCGACATGGAACAGCTCTGCGACCACGCGTACACCGCGTTCGGTGAGGAGGCGCGCCGGCGTGGAATCGACTACCGGCGACGGTTCGACGCCGCGCCGACGATCGTCTCGGACGGCGACCGCGTGCTCCAGATCATCTCCAACCTGCTGACGAACGCGTTTCGCTGGACGCCCGATGGAGGCCGTGTCGAGCTCGAGCTCGCGGCCGAGAATGGCGCCGTGTCGGTCGCGGTCGACGACACCGGGCCCGGAATCTCCCCGCATGAGCGCGAGCGGATCTTCCGGCCGTTCTTCTCGCAGGATCACGCGGGCACCGGGCTCGGCCTCGCGATCGCGCGGGAGCTCGCGCTCGCGCTCGGCGGCCGCATCGAGCTCGAGTCGACGCTCGGCCGGGGCAGCCGCTTCGAGCTCGTGCTGCCCTCGCAGCAGTCGTAGCATGACCGCCCCGTGACGCTTCCCGAACGCGACCAGGTCGTCGAGCTCCCGCGCCGGCGTGGAAAGACGCAGGCGGCATTCGTCTCGCTGCGACCCCGGCAGTGGACGAAGAACCTGCTCCTCTTCGCCGGGATCATCTTCGCTGCGAAGCTCGGTGACGCATGGCGCTGGCTCGATGCGTTCGCCGTCTTCGCCGCGTACTGCGCCGCCTCCAGTGCCGCGTACCTCGTCAACGACGTGCGCGACGCGCACCATGACCGTGCTCATCCCGTCAAACGCGCGCGGCCGATCGCACGGGGGGAATTGTCGACGCGCTCAGCGTACGTGCTCGCCGGTGCGCTCCTCGCTCTCGCCGTCGCGCTCGTCGCGCCGCTCGGCCTCGTCTCGCTTGCGTTCCTGGCAGCCTTCCTCGGGCTCCAGGCGACCTACACGCTCGGGCTCAAGCACGTCGTCCTGATCGACGTGATGACGATCGCCGGCCTGTTCGTCCTACGCGCGTCGGCGGGCGCCGCAGGCGTGCACGTGCGCATCTCGCCGTGGCTCCTGCTCTGCACCGCGCTGCTCGCGCTCTTCCTGGCGCTCGCGAAGCGCCGAGGCGAGCTGGTGCTCGTCGGGGCGGAGGCGACGCCGGGACGGCCCGTGCTGGAGGGCTACTCGCTCGCGCTCGTCGACCAGCTCGTCAGCGTGGTCGCCGCGTGCACGGTGATTGCCTACTCGCTGTACACGTTCACGGCCCGCGACTCGAAGGCGCTGATGGTGACGATCCCGTTCGTCGTCTTCGGCGTCTTTCGCTACCTGCTGCTGATCCACCGGCAGGATCTCGGAGAGGAGCCGGAGGAGGTGCTGCTCCGCGACCCGCCGATCTTGCTGTGTATCGCCGCGTGGGCGGTCTGCGCCGCGGTGATCCTGGTCGTGACCTAGCTAGGGGCCGTTCGCGACGTCCGGACGCCGGTCTTCGATCCGGTAGACGATGGCGCCGCCGCGCTCCTGCAGCCCTTCTTCCAGCCGGCCGACGAGCGCCTCGATGCGCGCGAGGCGTGCATCGACGCCCTTCCACCCGGAGGAGATCAGGTCGACGAGCAGCGCGAGGTCGTCGACGCGCGCGTGACGGTCGGCGACCGTGTCGCCCTCGAGGTTCTCGAGACGCCGCAGGACCTGGTTCATCAGCCCGCGGATCTCCGCGAGGTTGCGACCCACAGGGAGAACCTGCTCGCGGAGCCCGTCCTGGACCGCATTCTCGACCCGCTCGGGGAGCCCATCCGTCGCGGCGGCGGCGACCCGAGCAAGCGCTTCGAGCTCGGCGCGCGTCCGCTCGAGCACGCCGTCGAGCGCGGCAGCGTCGGCCCGCTGCTCGACCCGCTCTTTGGCGCGGTCGATGGCGCTCTCGTCCATACGTGGCAAATGTACCGTGGTGGCCGGATGAGGGTCGACGAGCTCGACTACGACCTCCCGGCGGAGCTCATTGCGCAGCGGCCCCAGGCGCGCCGCGACGAGTCGCGCCTGCTGGTCTACGAACGCGTGTCCGGGCAGGTGCACCACCGGACGTTCGCAGAGCTGCCGGACGTCGCCGGGGGCGCGCTCGTCGTCGTGAACGACACGCGGGTCGTGCCCGCGCGCATCCCGATCGAGCGGCCGCGCGGCGAGGTGCTGCTGCTCGAGCGCGTGGGGGAGAACGGGCTCTGGGAAGGCCTGGCGCGACCGACGCGACGGTTGCACGCCGGCCGGCGCTACGGCGACCTGGAGCTGCTCGAGCATCTCGGAGAGGGACGCTGGCGCCTCCGGTTGCACGGCGAGCCGGCCGGCCAGACGCCCTTGCCGCCCTACATCACGGAGCCGCTCGCCGATCCCGAGCGGTACCAGACGGTGTACGCGCGCGAGCAAGGGTCCGCGGCCGCGCCCACCGCGGGCCTGCACTTCACGCCGGAGGTGCTGCAGCGGCTCGACGTCGAGCGCGTGACGCTGCACGTCGGTCTCGACACGTTCCGTCCGATCACCGTCGACGACCTCTCCGAGCACGCGTTGCACGGCGAGCGCTACGAGGTCACGCCCGAAGCGTGGGAGCGGATCCACGCCGCCGCGCGCGTGCTCGCGGTCGGCACGACGACCGTCCGAGTCCTGGAGACGCTCGCGCGAGGCGGACCGCTAGCGGGACGCACCCACCTGTTCGTGACGCCCGGATTCGAGTTCAGCCGCACGAACGCGCTGGTGACGAACTTCCACCTGCCGCGCTCGACGCTGCTCGCGCTCGTGATGGCCTTCGCAGGCGTCGAGGAGACGCGCGCGCTCTACCAGGAGGCAATCGACCGGCGGTACCGCTTCTACTCGTTCGGCGATGCCATGTTGATCCTGTGAACGTGCGCGCCGCGCGCAGCGAGGACGCTCGGACGGCAGGGGAGATCCTCGACGAGGCGACCGCGTTCATGGCCGCGCTGGGATACCACGAATGGCCGGTGCCGTTCCCGCAAGACGAGCTCGCGATGCGGATCGAGCGTGGCGAGCTGTACGTCGCGGAGAGTGACGGCGAGATCGCGGCGACCTTCACGCTGCTCTGGGACGATCCGACGTTCTGGGGTGAGCGGCCGCCGGACGCCGCGTACCTGCACAAGGTCGCGATTCGTCGCCGGTTCGCCGGCCGCGGTCTAGGAGTTGCGCTCATCGACTGGGCCGATGCGCATGCGGCGGCGGCGGGACGCCGGTTCCTCCGCCTCGACTGTCAGCGGGACGATCCCGGCATCCGCGCGTACTACGAGCGGCTGGGCTTCGAGCACCGGGGCGACGTCGACCATCCGCGCTTCGCCGCTGCGCTGTACGAACGACCGGTCCGGACATGACGACGTTCACGGTGACTGCGCGCGAAGGCGCGGCGCGCGCGGGCGTCCTACGCACGGCGCACGGCGACCTACCGACGCCGGCGTTCATGCCTGTCGGCACCAAGGCGACCGTCAAACTCGTCGACCCGGACGAGTTGCGCGCGCTCGGCACGACGATCCTGCTCGGCAACACCTACCACCTGCACTTTCGCCCAGGCGAGGACGTGATCGCAGAGCTCGGCGGCCTCCATCGTTTCATGGCCTGGGACGGTCCGATCCTCACCGACTCCGGCGGATTCCAGGTCTTCTCGCTCCGCGACACGATCCTCTCGACGGACGACGACGGCGTGACGTTCCGATCGGTCTACGACGGTGCGCCCGCGCGGTTCACCCCGGAGCTCGTCGCCGACATCCAGTCCAAGCTGGGCTCGGACATCGCGATGTGCCTCGACATCTGTGCGCCGGTCGACGTGTCGGGCCGAACGCTCGAGGAGGCCGTGCGGCGCACGACGCTGTGGGCCAAGCGGCAGCGCGCCGCCCCGCGCGCGGACGGGCAGCTCGTGTTCGGGATCGCGCAGGGCGCATCCGATCCGGAGCTCCGCCGCCGCTCGATCGTCGAGGTCGCAGAGCTCGACTTTGACGGCCATGCGCTCGGCGGGCTTGCGATCGGCGAGGAGCGTCCGCTGATGTTCGAGACGACCGCCTGGGCCGCGGAGCTGCTCCCGGCCGGCAAGCCGCGCTACTTCATGGGAATCGGCGACCCCGAAGGCGTGCTGGAGGTGATCGACCGCGGGGTCGACATGTTCGACTGCGTCCTCCCGACGCGCACCGCGCGCACGGGCAGCGCGTTGACCTGGCGCGCTTCACCCGCGCCTACATCCGCCACCTCGTCAACCAGAACGAGCTGCTCGGCCTCCGCCTCCTCAGCCTCCACAATCTACGATTCCTGCTGGAGTTGACCGCCAACGCGCGCAGGGCGATCGAGCGCGGGGAGTTCCGGAGCTACAAGGCCGAGGCGCTCGCACGGCTCGCCGCTGCGCCGAAGGAGTGACGTGCCCGCATATCTGTTCATCCTCGTCATGCTCGCCGTCGTCTGGGTGTTCCTCATCCGGCCGCGCCAGCGCCAGATGCGTCAGCAGCAGCGCCAGGTCGCCGCGCTGCAGGTCGGCGACGAAATCGTCACGGCCGGGGGCCTCTACGGGACCGTGAAGGCGATCGAGGACGACGAGGTGCATGTCGAGATCGCACGGGACATCGTGGTGCGCGTGGCCCGCCGTGCGGTCGCAGCTGTCCTGACCGAGAAGGGCGCAACCGAGCTCGAGGCGGCCGGGCCCGACCGGGAAGAGGACGGTACCCTTCCCTCCGCGTGAGAGACCGGCGCAGCCATCTAACCCTGCTCGGCTTTATCGTCGCGGCGCTCGCCGGCGTCGCCCTGCTGGCCGTGCCAGGCTCGCCCGCGCACAGGAAGCTGACGCTCGGCCTCGACCTCCAGGGCGGTCTCGAGGTCGTGCTCAAAGCGGTTCCGCAGAAGGGACACAAGCTCGATCCCGACGCGATCAACCGCTCGATCACGATCATGCGGAACCGCATCGACAAGCTGGGCGTGGCCGAGCCCGAGATCCGGAAGCAGGGCAAGGATCAGATCGTGATTCAGCTCGCGGGCGTCAAGGATCCCGCGGTCGCCGCGAAGCTGATCGGAAAGACGGCCGTCCTGCAGTTCTACGACTTCGAGGCCGACCTGACCGGCCCTTCGGTCAACACGCTCCAGAACCAGCCGATCGCCGTGGGCAGCCTGTTCGATCTGCTCTCCGCTCCCCAGACGATCGCGCTCGCCGACAAGGGAACGCCGTCGCAGTGGTACCTGTTTGACAACAAGAAGGTTCCGAGGGCGGGGCCGCAGCCGACGAAAGCGGTGCTGCTCAAGACCAAGGTCGTGCAGAAAGAGCTCGGCGGGACCGTTCCGAAGACCTGGCACAACGTGCGTGTCCCGCACAACACCGCAGTCGCCAGCTGCGACCTCACGAGCGGGAACTGCCTCGGCGCGCCGCAGGGCGGCTCCTCGACGACGGGCTTCTACCTCCTCAAGCACCGCGACGTGAAGGACTACCCGAACAACCCGATCCCGGAGATGACGGGCGGCGAGCTGAAGCTCTCCGCAGCGTGGCCGACGCGGCGGCAACTGCAGCCAGGAGACGGTGAATGGGCCGCCGAACGCGCAGCACTTCGCGATCGTGCTCGACCGGCAGCTCCAGTCCGTTCCGTACATCGACTACTGCAAGAACCCCGACGGGATCCCCGGCGACAACGGTGCGGTGATCGACGTGGGCAACGGCGGGATCGGCGAGGCGAAGCGGCTGGCGCTCATTCTCCAGACCGGTGCCCTGCCGTACGACTTCAAGCAGCTCGAGCGCACGGACGTTTCCGCAACGCTCGGCAAGGACTCCCTGAACCAGGCGAAGCGCGCCGCGATCGTCGGCCTCCTCGTCGTCGCGCTCTTCCTGCTCCTGCTGTACCGCTTCCTCGGCGTGATCGCCGTGGTCGGGCTCGCGATCTACGCGGCATTCCTGTACGCCGCGATCCTCCTCTTCCACGTCACGTTGACGCTTCCCGGCTTCGCCGGCCTGATCCTGACGATCGGAGTCGCGGCCGATGCGAACGTGGTCGTGTTCGAACGCATCAAGGAAGAAGTGCGCGCCGGGAAGTCCGTGCGCGCCGCGATCGGCGCAGGATATGCGAAGGGATTCCACACGATCCTCGACGCGAACGTCGTCACCGCGATCACGGCGCTCGTGCTGTTCGCGGTGGCAACCGCGCAGGTGAAGGGCTTCGCGTTGATGCTGCTGATCGGGACGGTGATCTCGCTGATCACCGCGGTCGCGGCGACGCGCGCGATGCTCGGTCTGCTCGCCGGGTTCTCGTGGTTCAACAAGCCTCGGTTCATGGGCGCGCACGGCCAGCAGTCGCTCAAGTGGCTGCAGATCGACTTCATGCGCCGCCGCTACCTGTGGTTCGCAATTTCCGGCGTCGTGGTCGTACTCGGTGCAGGCGCCCTCGGGATCCGAGGACTGAACCTCGGGATCGACTTCAAGGGCGGGACGCAGATCGCCTTCAAGACGACGTCGCCGCACGGCACCGGAGACATCCAGAAGGTGATGAGCAACGACGGCTACCGCGACGCGGTCGTCCAGGGCCGCGGGAAGTCGGCGAACGGCAAGTACTCGAACTTCCAGGTGCGGACGAAGGCCCTGAACGGCGACACGCTGACGAAGATCGAGACCGATCTCAAGGATCAGGCACAGGCGACGTCACTCGGCACGACCACTGTGTCGTCGAGCTTCGGAAGTCAGATTGCGCGGGCCGCGATCCTTGCGATCTTCGTCTCGCTTGCGTTGGTCGTGATCTACATCGCGATCCGGTTCGACTTCAAGTTCGCCGTGCCCGTGATCCTCGCAATGGTGCACGACGTCCTCGTCTGCATCGGGATCTATGCGCTCTCGCACCGAGAGGTGACGAGCTCGACCGTGGCCGCGATTCTGACCGTGCTGGGCTATTCGATCTACGACACGATCATCATCTTCGACCGCATCCGCGAGAACATCCCGATCATGCGGCGCTCGTCGTTCGCGACGATCGCGAACGTGTCGCTGTGGGAGACGATCAGGCGATCGTTGGCGACGAGCTTCATCACGCTGCTGCCGGTCGGCTCGCTCTTCATCTTCGGTGGGGCGACGCTGAAGGACTTCGCGTTCGCGCTCCTCGTGGGAATCGCGTCCGGTGCGTACTCGTCCATCTTCATCGCTGCGCCGCTGCTCACGATGTGGAAGGAGCGCGAGCCCGAATACGCGCGACGCAAGGGCGAGACCGTGATCGGGAAGCGCGGGATGGAGGCGGTGCTCGAGGAGGCGGAAGAGGCGGCCGCCGCCGCGCCTGCTCCGGAATTCGCCGCTGTGGCGCCGACGACCGACGGTGGGCCCGTGTCGAGCTCGGCGTCGCAGGCCAAGCGTGAACGTCGTCGCCAGCGCCGCCGGGCGCGCCCGCATGGACGAGCGCGTTAAGCAGGCAGGCCTGGCGCTCGTCGGCGTCGTCGCGCTCACGGCCGAGCGCGCGGACGAGCTGGCCGAGTCGCTCGCCGAGCGCGGCGGGATGACGCAGGAAGAGGTTCGCGCCTGGATCGACGAGGCGACGTCGCGCTGGCGAGGCGACGCGGTGCGGATCGGCGAGCGCGCCGGGGCGACGTTGCACGGCGCGCTCCGCGAGCTCGGCCTCGTGACGCGAGACGAGTGGGACGAGCTCGAGCTTCGCGTCGCGCAGCTCGAGCACCGCCTCCGGCTCCTCGAAGACCGGCCGCGCGCCGTCTCCTGACCTTGTAACACAGTGTCACTTGGCCAGGAGAAGCGGCGGCTCCGTGCAACACTGAGCCGATGGCGCAACCGGCGACCCGAAACCTCGGCCGCCTGTCCGAGATCGCGCAGGTCGCGGTCCGTCACGGCTTCGGCTACTGGTTCGACAAGCATCGGCTGACCGATCTCTTTCCCGGTCGCGCGCCGCGCGTCGAGATGGACGGCCAGCCCTCGCAGCGCGGGCAGCACCTGCGGGAGATGCTCGACGAGCTCGGCCCGACGTTCGTCAAGTTCGGCCAGCTCCTGTCGATGCGTCCCGACGTCCTCCCTCCCGACATCATCGCCGAGCTGCGCGGGCTCCAGGACGACGTCCGCCCGGTTCCGTTCGCCCAAGTCGAGCAGGTCGTCGAGGAGGAGCTCGGTCTCACGCTCGACAAGCTGTTCGCCGAGTTCGACGAGGAGGCTGTCGCCGCAGCGTCGATCGGCCAGGTTCATCGCGCGATCCTTCCGAACGGAAAACGCGTCGCCGTCAAGGTGCAGAGGCCGGGCGCGCCGCGCCAGATCGAGGCCGACCTCGCGCTCCTGTACCAGGCGGCCCGCATTGCGAAGGAGCGGGTCCGCGCGCTCGACTTCATCGACGCGCACCAGCTCGTGGACGAGTTCGCACGCTCGATCCGGCACGAGCTCGACTATCGCCTGGAAGCACGAAGCGCGGCGGCGTTCCACCGGAATTTCGCCGGCCATCCGCACGTGCACGTCCCGCGGGTCTTCTGGAGCTACACCCGCGCGCGCGTGCTGACGCTCGAGTGGCTCGAGGGTATCCAGGTCGCCGACATCGATCCACAGGAGTGGTCGCTCGACGAGCGCCGCGACCTCGCCTACCTGATGACCGAAGCGTGGATGACGATGATCTTCCGGCACGGCTTCTTCCACGGCGACCCGCACCCGGCGAACATCCTGGTGCTCGGCCGTGCCGACCAGATCGGCCTCGTCGACTTCGGCGCGACCGGGAAGCTGACGGACGACGACATGTCGAAGCTGACGCGGCTCTTCATCGACGCCGCGGCCGAGAATGTCGATGCCCTGCCGCGGCGTCTCGCCGAGCTCGGCGTCCGCTACCCGAAGGAGCGGGAGGAGGAGTTCCTCGCCGAGCTGCGCGAGCTCTACTACCGGTACTACGGGGCGAGCCTTGCCGAGATCGACCCGCTCCAGGTGATTCGCGAGGCGTTCAACCTCATCTATTCGATGAACCTGCGCCTGCCGACGCGCTTCCTCCTGCTCGACAAGGCGATCGCGACCCTCGGATCGGTCGGCATCGAGCTCTATCCGGACTTCAACGTCTTCGAGGTGGCGCGCCCGTACGCGCGCGGGCTGATGATGGAGCGGTTCGGCCCGGGTCGCCTGGCGCGGCGCGCGCGGAAGGAGTCGCTCCGCCTGGCGCAGGTGCTGACGGAGATGCCGTACCAGGTGCATGACTTCCTCGAGGAGATCCGGGACGGGCAGATCGAGGTCGGCTTCGTCCACAAGGGTCTCGAAGAGTTCATGAACCGGATGGACGTTGTCTTCAACCGGCTCGTCGTTGCGATGATCGTCGCCGGCGGCCTGATCGGCTCGAGCCTGATCGGGATCTTCGCGAAGGCGGGACCGCACGTGCTCGGCATCAACGTCATCTCGGTCGTCGGTTTCGCACTCTCGGGCCTGCTCGGCGCATGGCTTCTTTGGGGCGTTGTCCGGTCCGGTCGGCTGTAGATCGTTCGTCACGCTTTCGCGCGAAAAGACACCTTGGCGGGACGTCGACGCGGAGCTAGCTTCGCTTGCATGTCGAATGCGCTCCACCTCACCGACGCCGACGCTTCTCTGACGCGCCATCTGACGAGCGACGGCTTTCGCCTGGTCGGC
>VAXU01000115.1 GCA_005885125.1 Actinomycetota bacterium | reverse complement strand
GAGATTCGATTCTCGCTCGAGGCGATCCGCGTGTTCGAGCGCTTCCAGGACGAGTTCGGCGTCGATCCCGGCTACAAGAAGATCGGCTACCTGTTTCTCCTCTCGGAAGAACAACAGCTTCGCGCGTTCGAGCCACGCATCGCGCTCCAGACCAGGCTCGGCGCGGACGTGCGGGTGGTCACGCCGGACGACGCGCGAAAGCTGGTGCCGGCCCTCCGCGTGGACGACCTGATCGCGGCCGTGTGGGGACCCGGCGACGGCCTCGCCGGCCCCGCCGAAGTCACCGCCGGTTTCGCCCGGCGTGCGCGCGAGCTCGGCGTGAAGATCATCGAGGGCGCCCGCGTCCAGTCGCTCGAAACGGCGCAGAGACGAGTGAGCGGCGTGACAACCACGACCGGAGCCATCTCCTCACCGCTGGTGATCAACGCCGCCGGTCCCTCCGCCGCGCGGGTGGCGCGGCTCGCGGGGGTTGATCTGCCCGTGCATCCGCGCCGCCGGCACATCTTCTTCACCGAGCCGTTTCCCGCGATTCCCGGCCCCGTACCGCTGACGACCGACGTCACGAGCGGCTTCTACTTCAGGAAAGAGCTGGAGCAGGTTCTGCTGAGCCCGGGCGACGTCGAGGACATCGGCGAGGACTACGACGTGCCGATGGACCCCGGCAAGGTCGAGGACGCGGTGCAGAAGGCGATCCAGCGCGTGCCGATTATCGGTGACGCGCGCATCGCCGGCGGCTGGGCCGGGCTCCGGCCGCTCACGCCCGACGATCACGCGATCATCGGGTGGGCGCCGGGCGTCGAGGGCTTCTTCCAGGCGGTCGGCTTCGGCGGCCATGGCTTCCAGCACTCGCCCGCGACCGGGCGCTACGTCGCGGAGTGGCTGCTCGACGGCAAGCCGTCGTTGGATCTGTCGCTCTTCGATCCCGGGCGATTCGGCCGCGCGGGCGCCAAAGACGAGCTGAAGGTCGACGCCGAGTAGTCGTCGGATGAAGATCGCCGACGTCCGTGTGGTCCTGGCCGACATTCCCGTGAAGCGCCCGCACAAGATGTCCTTCACCACGCTCGAAGCCGTCAACTTCGCCTTCGTCCGCGTCGAGACCGCCGACGGCCTCGTCGGATGGGGCGAAGCGGCGTGCCTGGGCGGCCCGACGTGGAGCGAGGAGTCATCGGAATCCGTCGCGGTGACGATCGAGCGCTACATCGCGCCGTGGCTCATCGGACGCGACGCGACACGGATCGAAGCCGTGAGCCGCGAGATGGCCAAGCGCGTGCAGGGCAACCCCTTCGCACGCGCCGCGGTCGAGATGGCGCTCTGGGACCTGAACGGCAAGGCGCTCGGCGTTCCCGTGCATCGCCTGCTCGGCGGGCGCGTGCGCGAGAGCGTGCCCCTCTCGTGGTCGCTCGCGGTGGAGAGCCCCGACGCGGAGGTCGCCGAGGCGCGCGAGAAGGTGGCGCGAGGCCACCGCATCTTCAAGATCAAGACAGCCGCGCACCCGGTCGCCCACGACGTCGCGCGGGTCAGGCGGCTGCGCGAGGCCGTGGGACCCGACGTCTCGCTCCGCGTCGACGCCAACCAGGGCTGGGATCGCGCGACGGCGCTCCAGGCCATCCGCGCGCTCGAGCCCTTTCACCTGGATTTCGTCGAGCAGCCGGTCGCGCGCTGGGACGGCGAGGGCCTGGCCGAGATCGCGCGGGCTGTGACCATACCGGTGATGGCCGACGAGTCCTGCTGCTCGACTCACGACGCGCTTGCGATCGCCCGGCGCGGCGGCGTGAGCATCCTCGCGCTCAAGCTGACGAAGTCCGCCGGCATTCTCGGGACGATGGCGATCGCGCGCATCGCGGAGGCGGCGGGGATGACGTGCTACGTCGGCTGCATGATCGAGACGTCGCTCGGCACCGCGGCCTACCTCCAGGTGGCGCTGGCGGCGGCGCCGGTCACGTGGGGCTGTGAGCTGTTCGGCCCCTTGCTGCTCGCGGGCGACGTAGTGCGCCGACCCGTACAGTACGCCGACGGCGCGATCCTGGCGCTCGACGGCCCGGGGCTCGGTGTCGAGATCGACGAGACGCTCCTGAAGGAGTGGTCGCGCGCTCGCTGAGCCGGCGGGCGTCAACGCTTCTTCGTCAAGAACGCCTCCATCCCGCGCTTGGCGTCCCCCGCGGCGAACGACGCATGGTGCGCGCTCTCGCAGAACCGGGCGCAGGCCCTGAAGTCAGACTCGGTCCGCCGTCGCGCGTACTGCTTGTTCTGCTTCATCGCGATCGGTGCGTACTGGGCCAGGCTCCTCGCCAGTGTGGTCGCCTCGGTCATGAGATCCCGCCGCGCAACCACCTTGATCGTCAGTCCGGCTTCCTGCGCCTGGCGCGCGTCGAGCGAGTCGCCGCTGAGAACGAGATAGAGGCCGCGGCTCATCCCGATCGTGTTCCAGAGGAGCTCGAGGCCGAAGACGGCCGGGATCCCGTCGCGGATCTCGGGCATCCCGTAGCGCGCGTTCTCGGACGAGATGCGGATGTCGGCCAGAAGCGCCAGCTGGCAGCCCGCGCCCATCGCCCAGCCGTTCACCGCAGCAATCACCGGCACGTTGAGCATTCGCACCTGATCGTAGAGCGTCTCGAACTCCCGGACCCATTCCTCGGCTTCGGGCCCGCTCATGTCCTTGGCCTCGGTCAGATCCTGACCGGCGCTGAACGCTTGATCGCCGGTGCCGGTGATGACGACGGCGCGGATGCTCTCGTCGCTCTTGATCCTGGTCAGCGCGTCGGCCAGCTCACCCTTGAGCGCGCGGTTGAGCGCGTTCAGCACTCGCGGACGATTCAGCGTGATGACGACGACGTTCTCCGTACGCTCCCACACGATGCTCCCGTACATGCCAGCACCTCCTCGACTGCATCGGACCAGTGGTACCCCTGGGTCAGAGGTAAATGCTAGGCCCGGCTACAAGACATCATTTCTCGCCCTGCCGTCGACAGCCATAGGATGCAGCACGTCGATCACGTAGCCCACGTCGAGACGTTCGCCCAGCCAACCCGGCATCGTCGTTCGCGCGTGCAGGACGAGTCCGTTCTCCTCGTTCCGCGCGCGGATGACAGCCAAGGGATCCGTCGGCAGATCGGGAGACCGCGGAACCTCCGGGATGACCCAGCCATTGGGTCGCCTGAACTGAAGCTCGCCGTCCAGCTGGCGTTCGACCTCGTAGCCCTCCTCGTGGACCGCGCGATGGTGCCGACGACAGAGCATGGTGAGGTTCGAGAGCGTTGTCGGGCCGCCGTGGGCCCAGTGGCGGATGTGATGGCCCTGGCCGAAGCGCACGCTGCAGCCCGGGAAGCGACAGCCATGGTCACGATACTGGAGCGCCCTTCGTATCGCCGGCGGAATCGTGCGTGTCCGGGCGCCGACGTCGGTTACACGCCCCTCGGCGTCGTGGCGCATGACGACCCTCGTCGCGTCGCAGGCCAGACGCTGCGACGTTCCGGCCGGAACGCGCATGCCGTCCTCGAGCACCGACTGCCCGGTCTGGTCGGCGTCGACCAGGACGGCGGCGTCAACGTGCACAACGACCTGGTAGCGCTCTCCCGGGGCGCCGGGATCGATGCCCTGGTGGAGCGCGGTCTCGGCGAGCAACGCCAGTGCGTCGGCCTGCTGCTGCTCCATCGTCGGGGGGTCGGCGTCGGGCGCCTCCTCACGTCGCCGCTGGTATAGGCTCTCCCGAGCCGCCTCCAGCGCCTTCACGAGCAGGGCGCCCACCTCGGGGGCCAGTCGCCCTCGGATCCTTACCGTACCGTCTTCGTCTTGGTACACGTGCAGTGCCCGAGCGGTATGGTGACGAGCAGCCTCCTGAGCCTCGGCCTTGCGGTCCATCCGGCGCCAGCCGCGCACGATCCGCTCGACGTGTTCGGCGGTGCCGGTGCGGCCCACCGCCAGCAGTCTCTCTTCTGTCTCGGGCGTTGCCACACGGGTCAGCTCACGGACCTTGGCATAGGACAGCTCGCCGCGGGCGAGCGCTTGCGACAGCAACGGCAGCGCGCCGAGCGCACGAGCGACCCGGACATGCTCCCGAGCCGCGCCCGGCGCGTACCCTACGCGCCAGGACAGCCAGGCGGCGCATGACCGAAAGCCGTTGCCCCAGCCTTCGCGAGCGTCGAACTCACGGATGAGGTCGAGCAGGCGCGCGGTCGCGGCTTCGAGGTGCGCGGATAGCTCGGCGATCTCGTCGCCGAGCTGATTGAGATCCGCGGTGCGAGCGTCTGTTGTGACGATGTCCATGGCGCGTCCCCCTTCTGTTGGGCCGACTCTACACCCCGGTTTCGCGACCACCTGGGAGGCGCGACGAAGGGCGATCGAGCGTCGATCCGCATTGTTCGAGGGCACGTTCATGAAGTGGATGCCATTCGCTCGTGCGCGGCGCGAGGTCGGCTTCCACGAGGCGGTGACGACCTACGACCGCTGCACACGCAGAACGCTGTCAAGCGGGAAATGACGTGGCGTCGTCAAACAGCGAGCATATTGACGCTGCGCATCCACCCGCATAGCATGAGGGCCGCTCGGCGCCGCACCCAGCCCTTCGGTGGAGGATTCGCGATGATAGAACGTGTTCGAGTTCCTGTATTGGTCGCGCTCCTGGTTGTCGGGCTCACCACACCGGCTCTCGCCCAGAAGCCCGTGAAGATCGGCGTCCTCACGCCGCTCTCGCCGCCTGGCGACGCGGCCGCCGGACAGTTCATCGTCCGCGGCGCCAAGATGGGCGCCGAGGAAGTGAACGCGCGCGGCGGCGTCCTC
>VAXU01000064.1 GCA_005885125.1 Actinomycetota bacterium | reverse complement strand
AGCGGACGGTCTTTCGCAGGCCGACATTGCCGGGCGCCTCTTCATCAGCTCGAAGACCGTTGCGACCCACATCGAGCACATCCTCGAGAAGCTCGAGGTCCGGAGCCGTGCGCAGGCGGTCGCCTTTGCCTACCGCGAAGGGTTGCTCGGGGCTCCCTAGCCGGCGGTCGTGGCGGAGCGTACGAGCGCGGACTCGAGGTCCGTGATCAGGTCCTCCACCGACTCGATCCCGACCGAGAGCCGCACGAGGTTGCGCGGCGCCGCGAACGGCGCGTCCGCGGTTGACGCGTGCGTCATGCGCGCCGGAACCTCGATCAGGCTCTCGACCCCGCCGAGCGACTCCGCGAGCTTGAAGAGCTTCGTCCGGGCGACGAGGCCCACCGCCTCCTCCTCCGACTCGGCGAGGAACGAGATCATGCCGCCGAAGTCCCGCATCTGGCGCGCTGCGATCTCGTGGCCGGGATGTGTCGGGAGGCCGGGGTAGAAGACCTTCTCGACGCGGGGATTGCGCGAGAGGCGGGCGGCGATCACGTGCGCGTTCTCGCCGTGCCGCCGCGGGGGCACGGCGAGAACGCGCACGACCAGCCAACAGTCGAACGGCCCCGGAACGGCACCTAGCGACTTCTGCAGGAAGTACAGGCGCTCCGCAATCGTCGGGTCGCTCGTCGCCGCGAAGCCGCCGATGACGTCCGAATGGCCGCCGAGATACTTCGTCGTCGAGTGGACGACGATGTCGGCGCCGAGCTCGAGCGGGCGCTGGAGGAAGGGCGTGGCGAACGTATTGTCGACGACGAGGATCGCACCCGCTGCGTGCGCCGCGTCCGCAGCCGCGCGGATGTCGATCACGTTCAGCATGGGATTCGACGGCGTCTCGATCCAGACGAGGCGCGTGCGCTCGTCGAGGTGCTCGCCGAGATTCGAGAAGTCGGCCGCGGGCAGGTAGTCGAAGACGTAGCCCTTGGGCTCGTACACCTGCGACGTCATCCGGTACACGCCGCCGTAGACGTCCGCGATCAGAACGGCACGGTCGCCCGGATTGAGCAGGTGCATGATCGTCGTCACGGCGCCGAGGCCGGACGAGAACGCGACGCCGTGCTCCGCCGACTCCAGGGATGCGAGACAGGTCTGGAGCGCAGTGCGCGTCGGGTTCGCGACGCGGGAGTAGTCGTAGCCCTTGTGTTCCCCGACCGCGTCCTGGACGTACGTCGAGGTCTGGTAGATCGGCACCGTGACGGCGCCCGTGGCGGGATCCGGCTCCTGGCCTTCGTGGATCGCGCGAGTCTCGAAGTCCATTAGCTCTCGATGCTACCGGCGCCGAGGAACCGGGCGAGGCGGCGGAGCGGGCGGTCAAGTGACACGGGTTTCACGCCTGGCTCCCACCACACGCCGTTGACGCGCAGGACGCCCGTCTTGCGGTCGAAGACCGGCTCGATCCTTCCCACCAACCGATCGCCTCGCAGGATCGGCAACACGTAGTAGCCGTACTCCCGCTTCGCCTTCGGCACGTACATCTCCAGGCGATAGCGGAAACCCCATAGGGACTCCGCGCGGTCGCGGTCATGGACGAGCCGGTCGAACGGGGACAGGAAGGTCGTTCGCGTCGGGACCGGACCATCGTCTGCCTCGGGGTGCACCTCCCAGCTTCCGTCGCGCGCGAGCCGTACCCCGAGCGCCCGCCAGCGCTTCTCGGCCAGCACACGCTCCGCTTCGTCGAGTGGAGGCGGATCGACCGGTGGGAACCAGCGCTCCGCGAGATCCCACAGGCGGTGTCCGCCGCGGCGACCCACGATCGCGACCGCGCCGCGACCTTCGAGGAGCTCGAGCATGACCGTGACGTTGCGACTTCCGTACCAGCCGCCGGACTTCCACGTCCGGACCGATGTGTCGACGAGCTCGCGCGAGAGGAGCGGCCCGCGACGCTCGAGCTCGCCGAGCACGTGCCTGCGGAAGCCCGCGTTCTTCTGCAGGAATTCGGTGCCGCGACGTTCCCAGGCGTACTTCCCGGTGCGTTTGCGTCGCACGCGCGCAAGGACCAGCGGGTAGTCCTCGATCGGCCGGATGAAGGCGCCGTACTCGAAGAGCCTCTTGTCCTGCCACAGAAGGCGGTCGAGCTCACCCGTGTCGAAAGGGCCGAGCCGGCTCCAGAGGACGAGGTGCTGGGGCGTCGCCACCGAGGCGATCGGATCGATCTGCAGGAACCCGATTCGCCGCACGGTGTCAAGGATCGTCGTCGCGCTCCCGTCCAGAAGTTGCCCGCGCACCGCGATGCGGCGGGCCTGTGCGAGGCTCACGGTCGTGGACTTCACGGCGTTCGTACTCTCTCAGCTGCCTCCGCCGCCGGCGCGCGTGCTCGAGTTCGGGTGCGGGCCGAACGGTGGGATCACGCCCGCGCTCGTCGAGGCCGGTCACGACGCGGTTGGCGTCGATCCAAGCGCGCCGGCGGGCGCGCGCTTCCACGCAGTCGCGCTCGAGGAGTTCGACGGCGGTCCGTTCGACGCAGTCGTCGGCGAGCGTGTCCTCCATCACGTCGACCCGCTCGAGCCGGCCCTCGACAAGCTTGCGCGGCTCGCGCCGTTCCTGATCCTCGAGGAGTTCGCCTGGGAGCAGATGGACGGGCCGACGCGCGACTGGTACGAGGCGCAGCATCGGACCCTGCGCGCGGCAGGTGTCGAGCCGAGCGGTCCCCATGACTGGGCGCGCTGGGAGGACGAGCACGTCCATCTCCATCCGTCCGACCGGCTGCGGCGCGAGCTCGCGGTGCGCTACGACGAGCGCCACTTCGAGTGGCGCGCCTATCTCTACCGCTGGCTGGGCGGACCCGTGACCGAGCCGCTCGAGGAAGCCTTGATCGAGGTCGGCGCGATCAAGCCGCTCGGCTTTCGCTGGCTGGGCGTCTCGCGCTAGAGCTCATTTCGGAATGACCACGCGCTGACCGGGCGCGATGGGCGAGTGCGAGACAAGGACGCAGGGAGCGTCCATAGCAGCGCTATGGGCGCGACTGAGGACGCAGGATCGCGCCGGCCAGCGCGGCCGGGCGGCCCGTGCTTCATTTCGAAAGGAGCTCCTAGCTGGTCGGTTGGGTCGGGAGCACGAGCTCGAACCGCGCACCCGTCGTTTCCCCGGCGGCGTAGATGAGCTCGCCGCCGTGCGCCTGCGCGTACGAGCGCGCGATCGCGAGGCCCAGGCCGCTACCGGCTCCACGCCCCCGCGAGCCCTCGCTCCGCCGGAAGCGCTCGAACAGGAGGGGCACGAACTCGGGCCCCACGCCTTCACCGGAATCCTCGACGACGATCCTGAGGTGCCGATCCTCGCAATCGGCCGTGACCGTGACGGGCGGCGCGCCGTGCTGCAGCGCATTCGTGACGAGGTTCCCGACAACGTGTTCGACGGCTGCGGCATCGACCAGCGCCTCGAGATCGGGCGGCACCCGTACGTCGATGTGGCGAGGATCGGAGACCACGGAGCGCACGATTTGCTCGATGTGCGGTCGGAGCGCGACGACCGTTCGATTGATCTCGACCGTCTTCGCATCGAGTCGGGAGAGGTCGAGCAGCTGCTCGATGAGCCGTCGCATCCGGTCAGCCTGCTCGTAGAGCATCTGCTCGAGCTCATCTACGGCTGCCTGCTCCAATTGCGGACGGCGCTCTCTCAGCGTCGCCGCGAGCCCGTACACGGTCGTTGCGGGCGAGCGAAGCTCGTGCGCCGCGAGTGCGACGAAGTCACGCTGGACCTGACCGAGTCTGACGAGCTCGTCGTGCACGAGCGCGCGGTCGATGGCGAGCGCGGCACGCTGCGCTACGACCTCCAGCAACTCGACGTCGTTCGCGTCGAAGTCACGCGGAGCGAGTGTGCCGATGTGGACCACGCCGAGGATCCGGTCGCCGACCCTGAGCGGGACGCCGAGCAGCGACTTGATGCCCTTCTCGCGCAGGGTCGGGTTCAGGACGTCGGCGTGGTCGACGTCGTCGATAACGATGGGTGCACCCGTGGCGGCGATCCGCCCCGCGAATCCCTCGCCGACCGGAATGCGCGTCCCCTGCTCGACCTCCCCTTCAAGGCCTTTGACGGCGCGGGCGACGAGCTCCGTTCCGCCCGCGTCGAGTAGGAGGACGTCGCAGGTATCCGCCTCGAGCGCATCGCGGATGCGGGTGAGCAACTCGTCGAGCAGTGCGTCGAGACTCAGATTGCCGAGGGCCGCGTCGGTGACCGACTGCAACCTTCGCAAGACATCGGCGGACGCCGAAGAGGAGTCTTCGGACCTGGGCGGGTCCACGGACCAAGCATAATCCGCGCCGCGGCGAGCGCAGACGACCGCTCTAGGCGTTACGCGACGGCGATGATGTGCTCGTCGCGGGATTCGCGATAGCCCGGACCGAGCAACGTCTCGAGCTTCTGTTCGAGCTCCCCGGTCGCTGCGAGCTCCTCGATGATGTCGGCGCCCCCGATCAGCTCTCCCCGCACGAACACCTGCGGAATCGTCGGCCAGCCGGACAGGTCCGACAGCTCCTGCCGGATCGCCGGGTCGGGGAGGATGTCCACCGCAGTCACGGGAGCACCGGCCCCGCGCAGCGCACGTAGCGCGCGGTCGGAGTTCCCGCACATGACGAACTGGGGCGTGCCTTTCATGAACAGCGCGACCGGCTCTGTCTCGATCACGTTCTGGATCTTTTCGCGTAGCTCGCTCATTCCGTCCCGCTGCGAACCGTCACCTGGAAGTGGTCGCCGCCGCCCGTGCGATCCTCGACGTGCACCTCCGCAGCGTCGGGAAATGCGCGCTCGAGCAGCGTCTGCAGCGGGTCGATGGCCACCGCGCCATCGTAGCGACGCGCGTACGATCTACGGATGGGCGAGCTCGGACTCTTCCCGCTGGGGATCGTGCTGGTGCCGACGGAGCGCATCCCCCTCCACATCTTCGAGCTGCGCTACCAGGAGCTGATCGGCGAATGCCTGGAGCACGACGACGAGTTCGGGCTCGTGTTCGCCGACGACGACGGCATGCGCGAGATTGGCACGCGCGCCTCGGTCGTCGACGTGCTCGACCGCTTCGACGACGGCCGGCTGAACATCGCAGTCGAGGGACGCGAGCGCTTTCGGATCGTGACGGAGACGGAAGGCCACTCGTTCCTCACCGCCGAGGTCGAGCCGGTCAGCGACGAGGAGGTCGTGTCGGACCAGACGGCTCGAGAGCGGGCGCTCGAGCGGTTCCGGAAGCTCGGGCGAGTCGTCGAAACGGACGTGGACGAGCCTGACGCGGACGCTGGATTGCTGTCGTTCGAGCTCGCGGCCCGCGTTGATTTCGGCCCTGAGCGGAAGCAGGAGCTGCTCGAGCTGCGGTCCGAGCCCGAGCGGCTTCGGATCGTGTCCGACCTGCTCGACCGCGCTGCCGAGGCGATCACGCTCGAGCGCGCGCTCGCGGAATCCGCTTCGAAGAACGGCCGCGGGCTCCAGCGCAGTTAGCGCCAGAGTGCGGCTCAGGAGTTGCGCTGGTGCGCTAGGTACTCGAGCAGGTCGGAGCGCGTGAGCACGCCGACTGGCTTGCCGTCCTGAGCTACGACGACCGCGTTCGTCCTCCCCGTCAGCGTCGAGAAGACCTCGTCGAGCGTCTGGCCGGCGTCGACGGCGGCAAGCGGCGGTTGCATCGCCGCGGCGACGTCCTCGTGCAGCGCATCCGGGTTCTTGAACACGCGGTCGAGCAGGTCGCGGTCCTGCAGCGAGCCGATCACGTCGGCGAGCGAGCTCACGTCGCCGTCGCGCACGACCGGCAGCTGCGAGATCGAGTAGCGCTGCATCACGTCGATCGCCTCGCCGACCTTTTGGTGCGCCTCGATCGTGACGAGTGTCGGCACTTCCCTCTCCTCGATCCGCTTCGAGTGCAAGAGCTCCATGACCGTGGGCAGCGGCGCACGCCGCTCCACGAAGCCGTGCTCGAGCATCCACTTGTCGTCGTAGAACTTCGAGAGGTACGAGCGGCCCGAGTCGGGGATCATCGTCAGGATCGCCGCCTCCGGGCCGAAACCCTTCGCGATTTCCAGCGCGGCCCACACGGTCGTCCCGCCCGAGCCGCCGACCAGCAGTCCTTCTTCGCGCGCGAGGCGGCGCGCCGTCAGAAACGAGTCGCGGTCGGAGACGCGGACCCACTGGTCGACGACGGACGGATCCATCGTCTTCGGCCACGTGTCCTTGCCGATGCCCTCGACGAGGTACGGGTGGACGTCCTTCTCGTCCTTGGCGGTGAACACCGAGCCCTCTGGATCGGCGCCGACGATCAGCACCTCGGGCCTGTGCTCCTTGAAGTAGCGACCGACGCCGGAGATCGTCCCACCGGTTCCCACGGAAATGACGATCGCGTCGATCTCGCCGCCTGTCTGCTCGAGGATCTCCGGTCCGGTGACCTCGTAATGCGCCTCGGGGTTCGCCATGTTCGAGTACTGGTCGGGCTTGAACCCGCCGGGGATTTCCTCCGCGAGGCGTGACGACACGGAGTAGTACGACTCGGGAGAATCCGGCTCGACCGCGGTGGGCGTGATCACGACGTCGGCGCCGTACGCGCGCAGCATCGAGATCTTCTCCTGGCTCATCTTGTCGGGCATGACGAAGATGCATCGGTAGGCCTTGTGCGCAGCCGCGATCGCGAGGCCGACGCCCGTGTTGCCCGAGGTCGGTTCGACGATCGTTCCGCCCGGTCTCAGCTTCCCCTCGGCCTCGGCCTGCTCGATCATCGCCAGGCCGATCCGGTCCTTCACAGAGCCCCCCGGATTCAGGTAATCGAGCTTCGCGAGCAACCGCGGCTGCACGTCGCGCCCGAGCGCGTCGAGGCGGACGATCGGCGTGTTGCCGACGAGCTCTAGGACCGAGGGGTACTCACGGGGCACGCGCTCTGAAGCTTAGAACCTCTAACGGAATGACCACGCGCTGACGGGGCGCGATGGCCGAGTGCGAGGCAAGGACGCAGGGAGCGCCAATAGCAGCGCTATTGGTGCGACTGAGGACGCCGCCTCGCGCCGGCCAGCGGGGCACGGCAGCCCGTGCTTCGTTTCGTTAGAGGTTCTTAGTCCGCGGAATGGCACGACAGAAAGGAGTGGAGGGATGAAGGTTCAGGAGACGACAACAGCCACGAGTGAAGCGAGCGCCGTCGCAAGAGTCGCGAGCGTCACGAGGAGCAAGTGGAACCCTAGTGACGGAAGTGGCGCCGGCCCGTCAGCACCATGACGGCGCCGGCGTCACGCACGGCGGCTGTCACTTCCTCGTCCCGCTTCGCGCCGCCCGGCTGGATGATCGCTGTCACGCCGGCGGCGAGCGCCGCCTGCGGGCCGTCCGGGAACGGGAAGAACGCATCGGACGCGAGCACGGCGCCGCGCACGTCGTGGCCGTGCTCGCGCGCCTTCTCGAGCGCGAGCCTGACCGCGTCGACCCGTGACGTCTGGCCGCCTCCGATCCCGATCGTCGCGAGATCCTTCGCGATCACGATCGCGTTCGAGCCGACGTGCTTGCACACGCGCCACGCGAAGACCAGATCACCCCAGAGCCGCTCGTCCGGCTCGCCGCATGCGACCCACATGGACTCACGGTCGTCGACGTCGGCGTCGCGGTCCTGCACGAGCAAGCCGCCCAGAACGCGTTTGTAGTCGCGCTCGGTCCGCGGCAGCCCGCGCCGCTCGCGGTCGCGCAGGATTCGCGTCCCTTCCTTCCGCCGCAGCGCGTCGAGTGCAGTGTCGTCGTAGTCCGGTGCGAAGAGGACGTCGATGAAGCGCTCCGCCAGTGCAGCGCCGAGCCCTCCACCGACGGGACGGTTGAATGCGCAGACCATCCCGAACGCCGAGACAGGATCGGAGGCGAGTGCCCGCTCGTAGGCTTCGTCGATCGTCGCTGCGACCGCGACGCCGCACGGATTCGCGTGCTTGACGATCACGCACGTCGGGAGCGTGAACTCTCGGAGCACGAGCCGCGCGGCTGAGAGGTCGAGAAGGTTGATCAGCGACAGCTCCTTCCCATGCGCCTGCTCGACGCGCGAGAGCAGATGCACGCGCGCGCCGTCCTCTGCGTAGTAGGCGCCGCGCTGGTGGGGGTTCTCGCCGTAGCGGAGATCCGAGACCTTGGTGAACGCGAGCGCCAGCCGCTCGGGAAACGTTTCCACGTCGGCGAACCAGCGCGCGATCGCCGTCTCGTAGGCCGCCGTCGTGGCGAATGCCTCGGCGGCGAGCGCGCGGCGCGTGTCGAGCGACAGCTCGCCCTGCTCGCGCAGCTCCGCCAGGATTGAGTGGTAGCGCTCCGGCCGGCAGACGGGGGCGCAGTGCGCGAAGTTCTTGGCAGCTCCGCGCAGCATCGACGGGCCGCCGACGTCGATCATCTCGACGGCCTCTTCCTCACGCACGCCGTACCGCCCGGCAACGTCGCTGAACGGATAGAGGTTTACGCACACGAGGTCGAAGGGCCGGATCTCGTGCTCGCTCAGCGTCGCCACGTCGTCTTCCCGGTCGCGGCGGGCGAGGATCGCCGCATGGATGCTGGGGTGAAGCGTCTTCACGCGGCCGCCCAGCATCTCCGCGACGCCGGTCAGCTCCTCGACCCGCTCGACGTCGAGGCCGACCTCGCGCTCGAGGAAGTCCGCGGTCCCGCCGCTCGCCACGATTCCAAATCCCACCTCCACGAGCCCGCGGGCGAACTCCTGGAGGCCGGTCTTGTCGTAGCAGGAGATCAGCGCGCGCCGCACAGCTCTCTCACCACCTCGGGGAGGATCCGGTGCTCGACGGATTGCACGCGCCGGCGCAGCGTCGTCACGTCGTCGTCCGGATACACGGGAACCCTCTCCGTCGTGATCACTGGTCCCGTGTCGATGCCCTCGTCCACGTAGTGGACTGTGGCAGCCGTCTCCGAGACTCCGGCCGCGAGCACGTCTTCGATCGGATGAGCCCCCGGGAAGTCGGGCAGCGGCGCGGAGTGCGTGTTGATGATCCGCGTCCCGCTCCTCGCGCGAGGGGTAGTCCGCAGCATCGAAGACCGCTGTGACGATGCCTGCCCGTGCGGCCCGCTCGAGCGCGCGCACGTTCGGCCTGTTCGACGCGACGCAGGCGATCTCCAGACCGGCGTCGATCAGTGCCTGCAGGTTCGTTCCCTCTCCGGAGACCAGGACGCCGATCACGCGAGCTCTCCGATCACGAGCGCGTCGCCAGGCGCGTCGGCGACGACCGCACACATGCCGATGCCGACGTTGAACACGCGGCGCAGCTCCTGCTCGTCGACGCCCTGTTCGACGAGCCACGCGAAGACCGGCGGCCGCTCCCAGGCATCCCAGTCGATGCGCGCCTCGAGCCCTTCGGGAAGCACGCGCGCGAGATTCCCGAGGATCGCGCCCCCGGTGACGTGCGCGAGCGCCTTGACGTCGGCGCGGTCGCGGAGAGCATGCACCTCCTCGAGGTAGAGCCGATGCGGCGCGAGCAGCAGGTCGGCGTCGAAATCGCCGTCGCCCACGAGCTCGCGAACGAGCGTGAAGCCGTTCGTGTGGAGCCCGCTCGAGGCGAAGCCGACGATCGTGTCGCCCGCTGCGCAGCGTGAGCCGTCGATCAAGCGATCGCGTTCGACGATCCCGACGCACGTGCCCGCGAAGTCGAGCTCGTCCTCGCGGTAGACGCCGGGCAACTCGGCGGTCTCGCCGCCGATCAGCATGCAATTCGCCGCGCGGCAGACCTCCGCCGCGCCCTCGACGAGCTCGGTGACCTGGTCGAGCCGGATGCTGTTCGCCGCGATGTAGTCGAGGAAGAAGAGCGGGTCCGCGCCGGTCGTGATGACGTCGTTGATGCAATGTGCTGCGAGATCCATGCCGGCCCAGTGCAGCCGCTCAGCCCGCCGCGCGAGGATCAGCTTCGAGCCGACGCTATCCGTGGAGGCTGCGAGCAGGCGCCGGTCGTCCAGCGCGTACAGCCCGGCGAACGCGCCGAACCCGGCGGCGCCGGTCGACTCGACCGCACCGCGGAGCCGCTCGACGATCTCCTCGGCCTTGGCGAGCGAGACCCCGGCGGCGTCATAGGTCCTGCTCTCCCCGTTCAACGACCCGAGTCTACGACCCGCGCCTGCTGACAGTCCGGCCGTCCGTCCGCCCGATCGGCCAGGGCCCATCGGGCCATGTCTGGGGGACAGTCCCCTTGAGTGCCTGTCCCCCTTAGGGACTGTCCCTGGGAAGGGACTGTCCCTTGATAGGGCGGTTATGGCCGTGTCCGCAGTGGGCATGGCAGGAGCCTCGGCTGGGCCGGATTCCGGAAGCCGCACGTACTCGTCCCCGGGCTGCGCGAGCGTCCGAGCCCGTCGTTCGTCAGATGAAGAGCTCGGCATGCAGCTGCGGCCGGCCTTGAGGTCCGTCCGGGACGAAGCGCACGACCGCATCGCCGATCTCCACCGTCTCGTTCGTGTACGGAGCTGCGAGCAGCTCGCCGAGGGCGGATGCCTTCAGTTCCGGATCGTCCGCACGGAGGTGCAGCTCCGCGAGCCGCAGCACGCTCTCCTTCTCCAGCAGCTCGTCCAGCCACTCGCGCGGCGGGTGCAGCTCGAGCCGGTAGCCGGCGTTCGTGGACACGAAGGTCCGCCGCCCGCCGTGCTCCTGGATTCGAAGCTCGCGAACCTCTGCGCGCGCGAGCGTCTCGATGAACTCGTCCTCGTCCAGCGCAAAGCCCAGGTGATCGACGCGCGGCAGCTCCCACTGTCCGGGTTGGACGACGACATTTACGGCACCGCGCTCCAGCTCGGTCAGACGGAGCTTGAAGCCCAGGCGGTCGAGCTCCTGCCAGCCGTGGCCGGACTCGAACGACGTCACCTCCTCGCCGATCCGCCCGTGACGCCCGATCAGGTCGAAGCCCAGCTTGCCGACGTACCGTGCCTCGACCTCGCGCACCTTGCTCGTGACCAGGTGGTAGTGGAAGAGGTGCACGCGGGGAGGTTAGAGGCGGGGAGTTAGAGGCGGAGAGGTCAGAGGCGGAGGAACGGGGCCTGCGGCGCGGAATCCGAAAGGCTGACCGTGCGGTCAACCGGTGTTCACCACGTCGACCTCGTCGTCTCGTCGATCATGCGCAGCCTGCCCTTCTACACCGACCTGCTCGGGCCGCTGGGCTACAGCCGCGTCGGCGAGGTGGAGGGCGAGCGCGGGGAGACGATCTGGTACCTCTCCGGGCCGGGCACGTCGATCGGGCTGCGGGAGGCTCAGAGCAACGAGCCTCACGACCGCTACGCGATCGGGCTCCACCATCTGGCGTTCGAGGCAGAGTCGCGTGCCCAGGTCGACGAGCTGGCCGACTGGGTGCGGACGCAGCCCGTCGAAATCGAAAGCGAGCCGCAGGAGTACACCTACATCCCCGGGTACTACGCCGTGTTCTTCTACGACCCCGACGGAATCAAGCTCGAGATCGTTCATGTTCCGGGTCTCGTTGCGGCCTGACGAAAGGAGCGCGCATGTCGACACCACCTCCTGAGCAACAGCGGCCGGCCTTCGGTCGCCCTATGAACGTTCCGGGCACGATGCCGATGCCCGGCAACGCAGAGCTCTTCATCTACATCGTGGCCACGATCATCGTCGCGATCGTTGCTCTCGCGAGCGACAGAGTCAACGCGCCTGAGTTCGTGACGGCGTTCACGTTCTTCACGTTCGCGTATCTGATCTCACGCGGGATCGCCAAAGCGTCGCGAGTCTACGAGCAGTAACGGCGGTATTAGACGCGCTCGAATTGCAACTTCGCGGCTTCACGCGGGACAGCCGTCGGGTAGTCCCGCGTGAGGCACGCGCGGCAGAACTGCGACTCGGGCCGGCGCGTCGACGCCTGCAATCCGGCGAGCGACAAGTAGGCGAGGGAGGTCGCGCCGACGTGCTCGCGCACCTCGTCCACCGTCTTGCCGGCCGCGATCAGCTCTTCGGGGTCGGCCAGGTCGATCCCGTAGAAGCACTGGCCGATCACCGGCGGTGAGGAGATGCGTAGGTGCACTTCGGCCGCTCCCGCCTCGAACAGCATCTGCACGATCTGGCGGGTCGTGTTCCCACGTACGATCGAGTCGTCGACGACGACGAGGCGTTTCCCGTTCACCTCGGCGAGCGGGTTGAACTTCAGCTTGATCCCCTGCTCGCGCAGTCCCTGATCGGGCTGGATGAACGTGCGGCCGACGTAGCGATTCTTGATCAGCCCCTCGCTGAACGGGATGTTGAGCGCGCGCGAAAAGCCGATCGCCGCGGGCGTCCCGGAGTCGGGAATGGGTAGGACGAGATCCGCCTCGACCGGAGACTCCTCGGCCAGCCGCTCTCCCATCCGCACGCGCGCGCCGTGCACCTCTACGCCGTTCAGCCGCGAGTCGGGGCGCGCGAGGTAGAAGAACTCGAAGATGCAGAGCGCACCGTCGTTGTCCTTGGGCACCGCCTGGACGGCCTGGACGCCCGCCCCGTCGACGATGACGAGCTCGCCCGGAAGGAGCTCGCGGTCGAGCTCGGCGCCGACGAGGTCGAGCGCGCACGTCTCGGATGCGACGACCCAGTCGTCGCCGAGCCGGCCGAGGCAGAGCGGACGCATGCCACGCGGGTCCCGAAATGCAACGAGCGCGTCCTCGGAGACCATCACGATCGAAAATGCGCCGTCGAGCTTGCGCATCGCGTTTGCCACTGCGTCCTGCAAGGGCGCAGGGTCGTTGGCGATCAGCGCCGCGATCACCTCCGTGTCGGCGGTCGTCGCCAGACGGTGTCCGCCGGCGGCGAGCTCCTCGCGCAGCTCCGCGGCGTTCGTCAGGTTTCCGTTGTGGCCGAGCGCAACCGTGCGTGCCAAGCCGTGCTGGACGAGCGGCTGCGCGTTTCCCCACTGCGACGATCCGGTGGTCGAGTAGCGCGTGTGACCGATGGCAAGCTCCCCGTGCAGGCCGCGGAGCTTTTGCTCGTCGAACACCTGCGTCACGAGGCCCATGTCGCGAAGTGCGGTCAGCCGTCCCTGGTCGGAGACCGCGATGCCCGCAGACTCCTGGCCGCGGTGCTGAAGTGCGAACAGGCCGAAGTAGGTGACGCGTGCGACGTCGCGCTCCGTGGACCGGATGCCGAAGAGGCCGCACATCAGGCAACCACCCCGATCTGCTGGACGTTCTTCGTGCCGAGCCGCTTCACGTCGGCGGGGGCGCAGGCGAGCAGCACCTGGCCGCCGCGTGCAGTCGCCGGCAGATCGACGTCCGCCTCGAGGCCGCTGTGCTCGGCGGCTTCGCGGAGCGCGACGCGGAGCCCGCCGTCCGACACGTCGTGCGCGAGCGTCAGCACCGGTGCCGCCTTCCAGACGTAGCGGATCAGCGCTGCCTCGGCGGCGAGGTCGAGCTCACCGGGCGCCGTCGCGAGCAGGACGAGGTCCCTTCGGCGCCAGGCACCCGGGACGATCCGCACCTCCGGGACGAGCCCGACGCACCCCACGACGGGCGTCGGCGGGATCGAGCGGCCGTCCGTGTCGTTGTAGAGCGAGACGTTCCCGGACACGACGGGAATGGCCAGCGCCTCGGCGGCCCGCGCAATCCCTTCGATCGCCTGCTCGAGCTCCCACGCGATCTCGGGCTTCTCCGGCGAGCCGAAGTTGAGGCAGTCGGTGAGCGCGACCGGCTCGCCGCCCGCGCACGCCACGTTTCGTGCGGCGCCGAGGACCGCGAGGACGCCCGCGACGAACGGATCGTGTTCGCCGGGCGGCGGGCCCTGGAGCGAAACTGCGATGCCGCGGAGCGAGGGGCGCAGCCGCAGCACTGCGGCGTCGAGCCCGGGGCGGCGGATTGTTCGCGAGCCGACGAGGTGGTCGTATTGCTCGTAGATCCAGCGCTTCGACTCGAAGTTCACGGGCGCCGGCTCGACACTCGTGATCGGATGGGGCGCTCGGTCGACGTCATACCGCGGGCACTCGTCCGTCAGGAACGACGCGGGAACCTCGCCGACGACCTCGCCGTCGTGGTACGCGCGCAGCAGACCGTCGTCCGTCACCTCGCCGATCGCGGCGTACG
>VAXU01000063.1 GCA_005885125.1 Actinomycetota bacterium | reverse complement strand
TCTGATCGTTCACAGCAACACCTCCTTGAGGGCCTGACGGTTCCGCCATCACGTTCCGACCCCGCCGCAGTTGTGTCCATACGTCAATCGACGTATCTTGCGTCTAGAGGTGCGACTCAGCCCTCGGATCTCGAGGGCGCGTTCGACTTCCTCAGCGCGGCAGGCGAAATCGACGGCGAGAACCCGTTCCCGTCGGGGCTGCTCCGGCAGCTCGCGTCGCTCGTCCGCTGCGAGTACGTGTCCTACTGCGAGATCGATCGTCTGCGCAGCGAGATCACGTTCCGCGCAACTACCCATCCAGAGGAGGGATGGCCGGCGGACGATGCGTACTGGGCGACGCTGCACGAGCACCCGGTCCGTCGTCATCGCGTTCGCACCGGCGACCTCGGCGCGTTCAAGATCCACGACTTCGTGACGTCGAGGGAGCTGCGGCGGATGCAGTTCTACACGGACTTCCTTGCTCCGACCAATCCCGGTGGGTTCCTCATGTCGGTCTGTCTGCCGGCGCCCGCGGGTCGCACACGCACCTTCAATCTCGAGCGCGGCCACGCTGACTTCGGAGAGCGCGAGCGCACGTTGCTCGAACTGCTCCAGCCACATCTCCTGCAGCTTCGCCGCGCGGCCGAGGCTCGACGCCGCGCCCGGGTCGCTTTCGCGACGGCACCGGACGGGGCGCTGACGGACCGCGAAACCGAGGTGCTGGCGCGCGTCGCCGAGGGCATGCGCAACCGCGAGATCGCGCAGGCCCTGTGGATCGCTCCCGGAACCGTCCGGAAGCACCTCGACAACATCTACGCGAAGCTCGGCGCGCGGACTCGAACAGCGGCCGTCCGTTTGGCTCAGGACCGCAGCTCCGACTAGCCGGCACTTACGGCGAGTACGGGGAGAGCGATTGTCCTGCGGCGAATTCGCGATTCAGTAAGGATGCAGTCGGAGGCCTCTGCGGGAAGATCGGATCCGAGCAAACGAGGGGGTAGAGTCGATGAAACGTCTCTTGGGCCGGAGCGTGCTCAGCGTGTGCATGCTGATGCTCGCACTTGCATGGAGCGGACCGGCGGCCGCGGCAACGGGCGATCTCGTCGGCACGGTTCACTTCAGCCAGAACTGTGGCTCCGGCATCGGCGTCGGCATCGCCTACGACGGCGCCGGCCACCTGTGGGTCTCCTGCTACCACTCGAATCCCGATCTCTTGCGCACGGACGCGACGACCGGCGTGGTCGATCAGACCTACAACATCACGAACGGTCTCGGCGCTGTCGCGTACGACGCCACCCGCAACGGTCTGTGGGCGGGCTGGGGGGTTGGTCAGCCGGCCGGGACCGTGATGTTCATCCAGCTCGACGCGACGAAAACCGTGAGCGGATCGAACGTGGCGTTCACGGCGCCCCAGGACGTCGTCTGCGGTCTCGACGACGGCATGGCCTACGACGCAACGGACGACACGCTGTACATCAGCGACGACTGCTCGACGGTCGTCCATCAGCACACGACGGCAGGCGTGCCGATCCGCAACATCCCCTGGGCAGGGAGCGGTTGCTTCAACAGCGGCGTCGGGATCGGCGGCAGCCTGCTGTTCGAAGGCTCGGACGGCTGCAGCCACGTCTGGGTCGTCGACAAGCTGACGAACGTACCCGCCTTCGACTTCAGCACAGCCGTGCCCGGAGATCCGAACTTCCGAGACGAGGGTCTCACCTGCGACACGGAGACGTTCGCGCCGACCCAGGTGATGTGGTCGAAGGAGGCCTTCTCGCCGAACCGGGCCGCGGCGTTCGAGATCCCGATGAACACGTGCGGCGTCGGCGGTCAGCCACCGGGTCACGGCCCGCCGGCGAACCTGACGCTGGCGCCGGCAACGGCGACGAACCAGGTCGGGGAGCAGCATTGCGTTACGGCTACCGTGACAGACGCCGGCGGGAAGCCGGTCGCAGGCGTGGTCGTTCTGTTCTCGGTCACGGGTGCAAACAGCGCAAGCGGAACGGGGACGTCGCCGACGGACGCGAACGGCCAGTCCGAGTTCTGCTACACGGGCACCGCCGTGGGCAACGACACGATCTCCGCCTTCGCCGACACCAACAACAACGGCTTACAGGATCAGGACGAGCCGGGCGGGACGGCGCAAAAGGCCTGGACGCCTGGTCCGCCCACGCAGGTCACATTGAGCCCGCACGCGGATTCCGACCCCGTCGACGCGCAGCACTGTGTGACTGCGACTGTCACGGACGCGTTCGGGAACCCGACCCCGGGAATCACGGTCAGCTTCTCCGTCTCCGGCTCGGTCAACACGACCGGCGTGCGCGTGACGAACGCGAACGGGCAAGCGGAGTTCTGCTACCAGGGGCCGGCTCTGCCGGGGTCGGATGCGATCACGGCCTTCGCCGATACGAACGGCAACGGCGCGCAGGACGCGGACGAGCCGAGTGACCAAGCGACCAAGGAGTGGGTGCTTCCGCAGAACACGCCGGGCTGCAAGGTCACCGACGGCGGCAGGATCACCGCCGCCAACGGCGACAAGGCCACCTTCGGCAGCATCGCCAGGGTCTCGGCGAGCGGGACGCCGTCGGGCGCGCAGGAGTACCAAGATCACGGCTCGGCAGCGAACCTCAACGTTCACTCGTCGGTGGTGCTCGCGGTCGCGTGCAGAGGCAACAAGGCCAGCGTCTTCGGGACGGCGACGATCAACGGCTCCGGTTCGTACGACTACCGAATCGACCTGACCGACAACGGCGAGCCCGGTGCCGGCGCGGACAAATATCGCATCCGCCTCAGTACGGGCTACGACTCCGGCGAGCAGGTGCTCGCGGGAGGAAACATCCAAATGCACTAAGAGGCGGTGGAGACGACGTACAGTGAGGGCCCGCTCAGGCGGGCCCTCCGCTTTCAATAGCGGCCCATCTCCCTCAGTCGCTCGTCGCTGATGCCGAAGTGGTGAGCGACCTCGTGCAAGACGACGTGCCTGATCTCCTCGCGCAGTCGGTCGCGATCCGCGCCGAAGTAGCGCTCGAGCGGACCTCGATAGATGGAGATCTTGTCGGGCGCGACCGCGATGTACGAGCTACTTCGCCTCGTCAAAGGCACGCCTTGATACAGGCCGAGCAGGGGTTGTCCTCCCGGCGGCTCGTCCTCGATGACGATCGCGACATTCGACATGTAGTCGCGAAGCTCGGGCGGGAGCGAATCGATCGCCTGTTGCGCGCAGTCCTCGAAGTCGACTTCGGGAAGAGCTGTGTCATCCACGCGAATGAGTCTACGGACGACCGAGGGCGCTGCGCACGCGGTCGCCGAGCAGCGCGAGCCGATCGACGGGCTCGTTGCTGAACACGAAGCGCACGTGGCGATCGGCGATCTCGCCGCCCCATCCACGCATCGGAGTGGCGGCGACCTTCTCGGCGAGCAGACGGTCGGAAACCTCCGCACAGTCGAGCCCGAGCGACGCCACGTCGAGGAGGAGCGACCAGCCCCCGGCGGGGCGTACCACGGGAAGCCCGTCGAGCTGGCGAAGCGTCTCGTCTCGACGCTTCTCCCACTCGGCGTTCGCGGCGGCGAGGTCGTCGTCGGGAACGCCCAGAGCGACGCGCGTTCCGATCTGGTTGAACCCGCTCGGCACGAGGCCGTTGTAGATCTGCACGCGCGAGACGTCGTTCACGAGCTCGCCCGGCGCGACGACCCAGCCGATGCGCCACGCGATCATCCGCTGCTCGAACGTCGGGCTGCCCACCGTGACGGTTCGATCCCGCATGCCGTCGAGCGCCGCCGGATGCACGATCGTCCGGCCGTCGAACAGGACGCCTTCGAATCCTCCCCAGTAGAGAAGCCACAGATCGCGCTCGCGGCAGATCGACGCAACCGCCTCGAGCTCCTCCGCGTTCGCCACCCAGCCGGACGGGAACGACGCGTTGTTGATGAAGACGACGCGCGTGCGGTCGTTCACCGCGGCCGGGAGGGCGTCGAGGTCGAGCCGCCACTCGCCGTCGACGACGATGAGCGCGACGAGGCGCGGAACGGCCCCGACGAGGCGCACCCGGTTGAGCATGCCCGCGTACGTCGGGTCGGTGAGGACGACCTCGTCCCCCGGATCGGTGAGGCAGAAGAGTGCATCGAGCATCGCGTCGCCTTCGCCGCTCGTGATCACGATCTCGCGGACCCCGTCGTAGAGCGGCCCACCGTGGCGCGCGATGTACGCCGCCACGGCTTCCTTGAGATCGTCCCGACCCGTGAAGGGAAGCCAGCTGTTCGCGTCGTCCTCCCCGATCGCCGCCCGGGTGGCCTCGATCGCGGCCGCGGGGGGCGGGACGTCGGTGTCGAGGTTCTCAAGACGAAGGACGTCGGGGTCGTCCCCGGCCGCCGCGGCCACGCGGTCGATGTTGAAGCCGGGGATGTGCTCGAGACGCTTGACGCCCATCGGATCCTCCTCCTCTTTTTAGCGAACGCGGGACGCAGTGTTACCGTCCCGGAAATCTGCCGGTTGACCATCACGTTCGCCGCCGCCGCGGCGGTCGCCTCGATCGCCGTTCCGGCGTCGGGGACGATCGTTCCCGGTCGCGGGATGGCCGGGGTTTCTCTGCGAATGAGCGAGGCGCAAGTGCGCGCCAGGATCGGGGCTCCTGTGCGCATCACGCGCACACGAGGCGCCCTCGGTTCGGTCGTCACTCGGATGCAGTACCGGCTGCTCGATGTCGATCTCGAGAAGCTTGGGAGTAGGCCGATCGTCGTCCGCGTGACGACCAGGCGCTCGGGCGAGCGGACGGCCTCGGGTGTCGGGATCGGCTCGCCGATCTCGGCCGTGGCTCGGCTCCCGGGTGCACGCTGTTGGCGGGAGGCCCGCCGCCGGTATTGCAGTGTCGGCAATCGCGACAAGCCGCTCAGTCGCTTCACGTTGTTCTGGATCGGCGAGACAGAGCACGTGACGCTCATCTTCGTGTCGCTCGTCGTGAACAGCTGAAGCGTGACGCCGGTCGACGAGGGATACGTCACCTTTCGCGGCTACCGCACGTGGTACCGCGCCGTCGGCGACCTCGGATCCGAACACGCGCCGCTGCTGGCCTTGCACGGCGGCCCGGGATCGACGCACAACTACTTCGCTCCGCTCGAACAGCTCGCCGACGAGCGGGCGGTCGTCGTCTACGATCAGATCGGCTGCGGAAAGTCTGACC
>VAXU01000062.1 GCA_005885125.1 Actinomycetota bacterium | reverse complement strand
GAGCTCGGGCCGTGTCCCCGCTGCGGGGCCGAGACCGGGGAGATCATCCGGGAGAACTCGAAGGCCTACGGCTGCACGAGCTGGAAGAGCCGGGAGGAGCCCGGTTGCGGCTTCGTGGTGTGGAAAAAGGTCGCCAGCCGCACGTTGACCCCGGAAATTGCGAGACAGCTGATCGAGGAACGTCGGACCCGCGAGGTATTGTCGGGCTTCCGCTCCCGAGGAGGCAAACCTTTTCGGGCGCGGCTCGTCTTGAACGACGAGGACAAGATCGAGTTCGAGTTCCCCGTGCGCGCGCAAACCAAAGAGCCGGCCGCGGCGGAATAACAAAGACCCCGGTCTCGTTGCACCCGTCGGGCAATGTCGGCACGCTTAACCCTGGAAACAAAAGGGAAACCGGCCTACAGTGCGAAGGTTGAGCAAGGATCACAAAGTAGGACTCGAAAGGACGTTTTTGACCCAGAACCAGCTTCACGAACTGCTTGATTCCGACCAGGCCCGCCAGCTCGTCGAAGGAGCTGAGGAGCGTGGGTACCTCGAGGCCGCCGAGCTCGAGGCGTTCTCGCTCGAGCACGAGCTCAACGACGAGGACGTCGAGGAGCTGACCCGGGAGCTCGAGCGCATCGGGCTCGAGATCCGCACGGCCGAGGCCGTAGAGCGGGAGGCCGAGAAGGAGGCCGCTGCCGCGGCCGCCGCCGAGGCCCACGTCATCTCGGGTGCCGCCGACAGCCTCCAGCTCTTTCTCGCCGACGTCGGCCGCCACAAGCTGCTGACCGCCGCGGAGGAGGTCACGCTCGCGAAGGCAATCGAGCGCGGTGATCCGACCGCGAAGCGGCGGATGATCGAGTCGAACCTGCGCCTGGTCGTGTCCATAGCCAAGGGCTACCGCGGGCTCGGCGTCCCCTTCCTGGACCTGATCCAGGAGGGCACGCTCGGCCTCAACCGCGCGGTCGAGAAGTTCGACTGGCGCCGTGGGTACAAGTTCTCGACCTACGCCACGTGGTGGATCCGCCAGTCGGTGCAGCGCGCCGTGGCGAACCACGCCCGGACGATCCGCGTGCCGGTTCACGTCGTCGAGCGCCAGCAGAAGCTGTCGCGGGCGGCGCGTCGGCTCGAGGTCGAGCTGGGTCGCGAGGCCACGAAGGACGAGCTCGCAGAGGCCACCGGCCTGCCCATCCAGCACGTCGACGAGGCGCTCGGCGCTGCGCAGGCGTCCGTCTCGCTGAACCAGACGGTCGGCGCGGACGACGAGGGTGAGCTCGGCGACCTGTTCGCCGACCGCGAGGCCGCCGATCCGTTCGACGAAGCGGAGGAGTCGCTGCGGCGCCAGGGTGTCCGGCGCGCGCTCGACGCCCTGCCCGAGCGGGAGCGGCGGATCCTCGAGCTTCGCTTCGGCTTCGAGGGCGAGCCGTGGACCCTCGAGGCGATCGGCCACGAGCTCGACTTGACGCGGGAGCGCGTCCGTCAGCTCGAAGGCCAGGCACTGGCGCGTCTGTCGGCGCTCCGGGACCTGATCTCTCTGGCCGCATAACCCGGCTCCGAAGGGAACCAAACCGCGGGTCAGACCCTCCGGGTCTGACCCGCGGTTTTTGGGCGCGGGTCGATGTAGGTTCCTTACATCCTTCTAACTTGCTCCGGTTCCTGACGTTCTGAAGAATGTAGGACTGCGCTTTCCCACCGGAGGGTGCGCTGAAAGGAGCGAATGTGAGGGGTAAGGGAGTAAGGCTCGGCCTGCTCTTCGGCGTGTGCGCGCTCGCGCTGACGCTGAGCGGCTCGGTCGGAGCCAGAACGAATCATGCGGCTGCGAACACGACGCTGGTCTTTGCGGGCGCCGCGGATCCGACGTACCTGGATCCGGCGCTCGTGTCAGACGGTGAGTCGTTTCGCGTGACCGAGCAGATCTTTGAAGGGCTCGTCGGGATCAAGCCCGGGACGACCAGCATCCGTCCCGCGCTCGCGACGAGCTGGAAGGTTGCTCCTGACGGGAAGACGTATGTCTTCAGTCTCCGTCACAACGTGAAGTTCCACGACGGCACGAAGTTCAACGCAAAGGCCGTCTGCGCGAACTTCAACCGCTGGTACAACTTCTCGGGCCCGTTCCAGGATGCCTCGGCGACGTACTACTACCAGGCCATCTTCGGCGGGTTCCACCACAACGAGAGCAACACGCTGTCGCCGCCGCTCTACAAGAGCTGCGCGGCGAACGGCACCTACAAGGTCACGATCAGGACGAACCGGCGGAACGGCCCGTTCTTGCCCGCGCTATCCCTGTCGGCGTTCGCGATTCAGAGCCCGGCTGCGATGGCGAAGTACGGCGCCAACCAGGGCGAGCTCCGGAGCGGGACGTTCTACCCGACCGGTTCCTACGCCTTTAGCCATCCGACCGGCACAGGGCCGTTCAAGTTCGGCTCGTGGACCGTCGGCCAGCGGATTGTCCTTGATCGCTTCAGCGGCTACTGGGGCAAGAAGGCGAAGCTCAGCCGCGTGATCATCCGGCCGATCGCCAACAACGAGGCGCGTCTGCAGGCGCTGAGGACCGGCGAGATCAACGGCTACGACCTGGTCGCGCCGCAGGACATCGGCTCGATCAACGGCGACTCGAAGCTGAAGACGCTCAACCGGCCGCCGTTCAACGTCGCGTACGTCACGATCAACCAGGCGCACTCGCCGTTCGACAAGCTGGCGGTGCGTCAGGCGGTCGCGTACGGGCTCGACCGTGCATCGGTCGTGCGGTCCTTCTACTTCGGCCGCGCGGTCGTGGCGCAGGAGTTCCTCCCGCCGCAAATCTTCGGCTGGACGAACAAGGTGCCGAAGTACCCGTACAACCCGAACAAGTCGAAGCAGCTCCTGCAGTCCGCAGGGCTCTCGCTACCGGTCAAGGTCGACTTCTGGTACCCGACCGGCGTCTCGCGGCCGTACATGCCGAACCCGGCGCTGAACTTCCAGGCGTTCTCGGACAGCCTGGAGAAGTCGGGCTTCAAGGTTACGCCGCACACCGCGCCCTGGCGTCCTGATTACGTCAAGCACGTCAACGACGGGACTGCCGGCGACCTGAACCTGATCGGGTGGACGGGCGACTACGGAGATCCCGACAACTTCGTCGGCGTGTTCTTCGGCAACTACAGCCCGCAGTTCGGATTCCACAACGACGCCATCTTCAACATCCTGAAGCGGGCGCAGGAGGAAGTGAACTACAAGAAGCGGGTCAAGCTGTACCAGCAGGCGAACATCATGATCATGAAGTTCCTGCCGGCTGTGCCATATGCGCACTCCAGGCCGGCGCTGGCCTTCCAGAAGACCGTGAAGGGCTACGTCCCGAACCCGACCGGGACGGATTACTTCTTCCCGGTCTACTTCGGGGGCCAGTAGCTCACCGTTAGGATCCGGCGGACGTAGATGCTCAGGTATCTCGTCCGCCGGCTCCTGCTCCTCGTCCCGATCCTCCTCGGCGTCTCGATCCTGATCTTCTTCTGGGTCCGTGCGCTGCCCGGGAGCCCTGCCGACGCGCTGCTTGGTGAGCGCGCAACGCCTGCGCTCGTGAAGCAGTACCGGCACCTGTACGGCTTCGACCGGCCCATCTACGTGCAGTACTGGAAGTACCTGGGAACACTCGCGCATGGCGATCTGGGCGTCTCGATCGCCGACCACCGCCACGTCGCCAGGGAGATCGGCGACCGGTTTCCGGCCACGATGGAGCTCGCAACGGCGGCCATGCTCTTCTCGATTGTCCTCGGAATCCCGCTTGGTTTCTTCGCAGCGAAGCGGCACGGCGGCCTGTTCGACCAGTCGAGCCTCGTCGTCTCCCTGTTCGGCATCTCGATCCCGATCTTCGTGCTGGCGATCCTGCTCAAATACGCGTTCGCGGTTCACTGGCATCTCTTACCGAGCGTCGGGCGGATCGACATCAGGAGCGACGTTCGCCACCCGACGAACTTCTACATCCTCGACGCGCTGCTCGCGCACGACTGGCACACGCTGTGGGACGTGCTCAAGCACCTCGTCCTGCCATCGATCGCGCTCGGATCGATCCCTCTCGCCGTGATCATGCGGATCACCCGCGCGGCGGTGCTCGACGTGCAGAACGAGGACTACGTACGCACGGCGCGCGCGAAGGGACTCCCGCCGCTGACCGTCGACGCGCGCCACGTGCTGCGAAACGCGTTGCTGCCCGTGTCGACGATCATCGGCCTGCAGACGGGTGTTACAAGGCGGCGTGCTGTTCCTCGCGGTCGTCTTCGTGCTCGTCAACCTGATCGTCGACATCTCGTACGCGCTCATCAATCCGAGGATCCGCTACTCGTGAGCGCGCTACGCGCCCGAGTTACCCCGGACATGCACCTGTGTACGCCAACGGCTCGGCCGCATCAGCTGCAAGGAGCGTTCTCATGTCCGTAGCCGAACTGGAAGCGGCGGAGATCCAGCTCGAGGCGTCGACGGGCGGGCTCTGGAGCGACGCGTGGTACCAGGTGATCCGGAACCCGGGCGCCATCCTCGGCGCCTTCTTCGTCCTCACATTCCTCGTCGCCGCGATCTTCGCGCCGGTGATCGCGCCGTACGGCCCCAAGGAGGGCAACCTCCTGCTCGTCGCGACGGGCAAGCCGCCGGGGCCGTCGTGGCACCATCTGTTCGGCGTCGATCTCCTCGGCCGCGACGTCTTCTCACGCATCCTCTACGGGGCGCGCGACTCGTTGATGGTGGGGATCGTCTCGGTGTCGATCGGCCTGTCGATCGGACTCGTGCTCGGATCGATCGCCGGTTACATCGGCGGCTGGATCGACTCCGTGATCATGCGTCTGATGGACATCATGCTCGCGATTCCCGGCCTGCTGTTCGCGATCGGGATCGTCGCGATGCTCCAGCCGGGCCTCTACCAGATCATGATCGCGATCGGGGTCGTCAACGTCCCGATCTTCGCGCGCCTCCTGCGCGGCGCGATCCTCGCGCAGCGCGAGAACGACTTCGTGCTCGCCGCGCGCGCTGTCGGAGTCAAACGGCGGGCGATCCTCTTCTCGCACATCATGCCGAACGCGATCTCGCCGGTGATCGTCGCGGGCACGCTCGCGATGGGAACGGCGATCATCGACGTCGCGGGCCTGACGTTCCTCGGCCTCGGACCGCCGGATCCCGCGACTCCGGAGTGGGGGACGATGCTCACCGGAGCGAACGACTATCTTGAGCTCGCGCCGTTCCTGGCGATCTTCCCAGGCGTCGCGATCATTATCTCCGTGCTCGGGTTCAACCTGATCGGCGACGGCCTGCGTGAAGCTCTCGACCCGAAGATGCGTGGCAGAGCGTAACGAGCTCCTCAGCGTGGACGACTTGCGCGTCGAGTTCTCGACGCGGCGCGGCACCGTCTACGCCGTCAACGGGATCTCGTTCGACATCGCGCGCGGCGAGACGCTCGGGATCGTCGGGGAGTCCGGTTGCGGAAAGAGCGTCACGTCGCTCGCGGTGCTCGGGCTCCTGGCCCGCAACGGCCGGGTTCGCTCCGGCAGCGCGTCGTTCGAGGGCCGGGACCTGATCCAGATGAACGATCGCGCGCTGCGGCAGATCCGGGGGCGCGAGATCGCGATGATCTTCCAGGACCCGATGACGAGCCTGAACCCGGTGCTGACGATCGGCAAGCAGATCCGGGAGGCGCTCAAGACGCACTTCGGGATGGATCGAAAGGACGCCGATGCGCGCGCCACCGAGCTGATCGACCGCGTTGGGATCCCGAGCGCGAGCTCGCGGCTCCGCGACTACCCGCACCAGTTCTCCGGCGGAATGCGTCAGAGGGCGATGATCGCGATGGCACTCGCGTGCGAGCCGAAACTGCTGATCGCGGACGAGCCGACGACCGCTCTTGACGTGACGATCCAGGCGCAGATCCTCGCGCTCTTGCGCGAGCTCGTCGCGGAGGAGGACGCCGCGCTGATCCTGATCACGCACGACCTCGGCGTCGTCGCCGGGATGTGCGAGCGCGTGAACGTGATGTACGCGGGGATGTTCGTGGAGACCGGCTCCGCCGATCAGCTGTTCGGCGCGCCGCGCCACCCGTACACGCTCGGGCTGCTGCAGAGCGTTCCGCGGCTCGACGCGGCGCGGCGGGCGCGGCTGCAGCCGATCGAGGGCGCGCCGCGCAACATGCTGAACTCGCCGACGGCCTGCCCGTTCCAGCCGCGCTGCCGCTACGAGGTCGCGGAGTCGCGGGAGAACGTCCCGCCGCTCGTGGAGATCGAGCCCGGCCACAAGGTGGCGTGTTTCAATCCGGTGCCAGCCGATGAATGGAGCCGGACTCGCACAGCAGCCACCGCATGAGGTCGCCCCACCCTGGGTGGGGAAGAGTCGTCCACCCGCCACCCACTGCGAGCGTAGCGCGGAAAAGCGCGCGTGGCTGTGACGGAAGCGTGAAACGTTGAGCACGCGCGCCGACGGAAGCGGTAACGGCAACCTCGTCGAGATCGAGAACCTGCGGGTGTGGTTTCCGATCAAGAGCGGGATCGTCCTCGACCGCCACGTCGGTGACATCCGCGCAGTCGACGACGTCTCCTTCGAGATCAAGCGCGGCGAGACGCTTGGTCTCGTCGGTGAGTCCGGCTGCGGGAAGTCGACGGTCGGCCGGACGATTCTCCGTCTCTACAAGCCGACGTCGGGCCGCATTTCCTTCGACGGGCGCGACATCTCGAAGCTCCGCGAGGGTGAGCTGAGACCGCTGCGCAGGAGGATGCAGATGGTCTTCCAGGATCCGTTCGCCTCGCTGAACCCCCGCCACAGCGTCGGGCGGATCGTGGGCGAGCCGCTGCGCACGCACGGGCTGGCGAACAGGCGCGAGGCGGCGACACGCGTGCGCGATTTGCTACGCACGGTAGGCCTGCCCGCCGACGCTGCGGGCCGGTACCCGCACGAGTTCTCCGGTGGCCAGCGACAGCGCATCGGGCTGGCGCGAGCGCTCGCTCTCAATCCGGACTTCGTCGTCGCCGATGAGCCGGTCTCGGCGCTCGACGTCTCGATCCAGGCGCAGATCATCAACCTGCTCGAGCAGCTGCAGGAGGAGTTCGACCTCACGTACCTCTTCATCGCGCACGACCTCGCAGTCGTGCGCCACATCTCGGACCGAATCGCGGTCATGTACCTCGGCTGGATCGTCGAGGTCTCGTCCGCTGACGAGCTGTACGCGAACCCGCTTCACCCGTACACGATCTCGTTGCTGTCGGCGGTGCCGATTCCCGACCCGGTCGTGGAGCGGAGCCGCGAGTCGATCCTGCTCGCAGGCGACCTTCCGTCCCCGGCGAACCCGCCGCCGGCGTGCCGCTTTCACACCCGTTGCCCCTACGTGCAGCCGACCCGCTGCCGCGACGAGGTGCCGCCGCTGCGCACGCTCGGGTCGGGACATCGGGTCGCGTGCCACTGGGCGGAGCAGATCAAGGAAGGGAAGATCACGCCGCACGCGGTTGAGCCGGTGCTCGAGCGACCGCGGCTCGAGCTGCCGCCAGCGCCCCCGCCTGTCTGAGAATGCGTGCCGCCTCGAGCGGCGCCACGCGCAGCTCCGGCGGCGGCCGGCGCAGGAACGTGCCGACGACGAGCAGTGCGTCCAGTTCCTCCGGCGCCAAGTGGCACTGTGTCACTCGGCTTTCGCGGCGGACGGTTGCGAGGCCGGCTTCGACCTCGAGCCGCGCGCCGTCGCCCTTGGGAAGCGTGCGCAACGCGGACACGCGGCCGTCCGCGACGAAGAGCGCGCGTACGAAGCCGGGTTCGACCGCCGGGACGAGGACGCATGCGCGCGCCCGCCGCAGGCGCTCGACGCGGTGCACCTGGCGGACGACCTGCTCGAGTGCCTCGAGCCGGTCGCGGAGCCGAGCTGCATCCTCGTACCGACGGCACTCCGACAGATCGCGCAATCGCGCCCGGAGCCGGGGCAGCGCGAGCGCCGGATTCTCGAGCTCGGCGTCGCTCGCGCCGTCGAGTGCCCGGCACGCGAGCCGTGCGCGCGCTCGACTGCGTAACGGCCCGAGCTCCGTCGGCGTCTGCGTGCAGACGAGGCCCGTGCCGCGCCGGCGCAGGTACACGTATCGCTCCGGCCGGGCGTTTCGGGCGTTCGCGGGTGGGCGCAGCTCACGGATCAGCCGGAGCTCCTCGATCGCCGCCTCGAGCTCCGAGCCGGTGACCCGCCACTCGATCCGATCGAGCGCGGCGAGCGCACCCTCGACCGCCGGCCTCTGCCTGTCAGTCCGGAAGTACGAGCGCAGCCGCGCGCGGAGATCTCGCGCGCGCCCGACGTACAGCACCTGGTCGTGCCGGTCGCGGAAGAGGTACACGCCGGGCGCAGTCGGCGCGCCGAACGCCAGGGCACGCTTCGCGTACACCTTGCGGACCCGCGGCGCCGCGAGTGCAGCGAGGTCCGCGACCGTCTGGGCCCCGCGCTCCTGCGCGAGCCCGAGCAGCGCGACGAGGATCTCTGCCGTCGCCTGCGCATCGGGCAGGGCGCGATGACACGGCGTGGCGTCGGTGCCGATGAACCGCGCGAGCGAGGCAAGACCGAAACGCGTGCCCCGCCCCGCGAGCAGCCGCCTCGCGAGCCCGACCGTGTCGACGACGGGCCCGGCGAGCCGCGCGCCGACGAGCCGTTCCGTCTCCCGGTCCAGGAACGACAGGTCGAAGCGCGCGTTGTGCGCGACGATCACCGCATCGCCTGCGAACGCGAGGAACCGGCGCACGGCTGTCTCCGCGCTTGGTGCGCGACGCAACTGCGCGTCCCGCAGCCCTGTGAGCGCGGCGATCGCGGGTCCGATCGGCATCCGGGGATCGACGAGAGTCTGGAATTCCTCGGCGAGCTCGAACTCGCGCACGCGAACCGCGCCGATCTCGCAAATCCGGGCCACGCCGGGACGGAGACCCGTCGTCTCGAGATCGACGACAACATACGTCGCGCGCTCGAGTGGGAGATCTGCACCGGGTGGTGTCGCCAAACCGATTGCATCGCCACGCCATGCGACGCGCGCGTCTTCGCGCACCACTTCGTCCAGCAACGACCGAGCCAGCCCGAGCGGCGCATGGCGAAGCGCGAACAACCGGCGTGCGGCCTCGTCCGCTGCCACCGGCCCCCGCCGCTCCTCGACCAGCTCGACGAGCCGGTCGGCCGCGTCGAGGCGCAGCTGCATCGCAGGATTGTAATCGAACATACGTTCGTGAGCAAGACGCGGCTTCTGATGCGGCCTCGGGGCCTCCCAGGCGCTAACATCGCGCGGCGCTCGGCGTCCGTACGCATGAGCGGAAGCTTCTGCGACAGCAACGGAAGGGGATGGATTTCGTGAGGCGCTCAGTCTTTCTCGGGGCCATGGTCGTCCTTGTGGCGGCACTCGTAGCGGGCTGCGGCGGCAGCGGGAAGAAGGGCGCCAAGACGTCCGGCGCGACCGCCGCCGGCGCCAAGGGCGGCACGCTGATCACCCGCGCCAACGCCGCCCCGTCCGGCTCGCCGGACACGCAGGTCAACTACACCCTGCAGGAGTGGCAGTTCCTGATCGTTACGCACGACGGCCTCATGGCGTTCAAGCGCGTCGGCGGCGCCGAGGGGTCGAAGCTCGTCCCCGATCTCGCGACTGCGACTCCAACGCCGACCGACAACGGGAAGACCTACAAGTTCACGCTGCGGACGGGGATCAAGTTCTCGAACGGGCAGACGCTGACTCCGAAGGACATCAAGGCTACGTTCGAGCGCCTCTTCAAGATCGGCACCAGTCCGAACGCCGGCAGCTGGTACAGCGTCATCAAGGGCGCCGCCGCGTGCCTGAAGAAGGCCAAGACGTGCGACCTCTCACAGGGAATCGTGATCAGCGGCAACGACATCACGTTCCACCTCACGAAGGTGGATCCGGAGTTCCTCGACCAGCTCGCGATGCCGTTCACCTTCGCACTTCCGGCCGGCACGCCGGCCAAGCAGGTGAACCTCCCGCCGCCGGGCACCGGCCCGTACAAGTGGGTCCAGTACGCGCCCACCAAGCAGATGCGCGTCGTGCGGAACCCGTACTTCAAGGAGTGGTCGAAGGACGCGCAGCCGGCAGGGCTGCCGGACGAGATCGTCCAGAAGTTCGGCCTCAGCGTCGAGGCCGAGGTCACGCAGGTCGAGAACGGCCAGGCCGATTACATCGCCAACGCCGACTCGATCCCGTCCGACCGGCTGAACGAGCTGAGCACGAAGTACGCCAGCCAGGTGCACATCAATCCGCTGCTCGCCACCTGGTACTTCGCGTTCAACACGCGCATCCCGCCGTTCAACAACCTCAAGGCGCGGCAGGCCGTCAACTACGCAACGGACCGCAACGCGCTGATCAAGATCTACGGCGGCCCGAAGCTCGCGATCCCGACCTGCCAGGTGCTGCCGCCGAACATCCCGGGCTACAAGCCGTACTGCCCGTACACGGTCAATCCGGGAAGCGGCAAGTGGACGGGCCCGGACATGGCGACGGCACAGAAGCTCGTCACCGAGTCGGGGACGAAGGGCGCGGCCGTGAAGGTGAACTCCGACACGACGGACGTCGACAAGGCGTACGGCCTCTACTTCATCGGGCTCCTGAACAAGCTCGGGTACAAGGCGTCGGCGCAGTTCCTGTCGAACGACATTCAGTACCCGTTCGTCCAGAACTCGAAGAACAAGGTCCAGTTCGCGTTCTCCGACTGGTTCGCGGACTATCCGGCGGCTTCGGACTTCCTGGACATCCTGCTCGGCTGCGGCTCGTTCCATCCCAACAGCAACTCGAGCCCGAACATCGCCGAGTTCTGCAACCAGGGAATCCAGGCGAAGATGACCCAGGCTGCGAACGTCGGCGTCAAGAGCGTCCAGCAGGCGAACAGCATCTGGTCGGACGTCGATCGCCTGACCACCGACCAGGCGCCGTGGGTCGCGATGTTCAACCCGAAGCTCGTCGATCTCGTGTCGAAGCGCGTCAAGGGGTTCACGTGGAGCCCACAGTGGTACTTCCTGCTCGACCAGGCGTCCGTGAAGTAGGAGGCAACGCACGGCTGAATTCGCCTACGAGCCGGAACAAGATGTAAGCCTCGCGCCCGGCGAGAGCGCCCAGGAGTTCGCAGGTAAGAGCCCCTGGCGCCTCGCCGGGCGCCGGTTGCTTCGCAACCGCGTCGCCCTGGCTGCGCTCGCCCTCTTCATCCTGATCGTCGCGGTCAGCTTCTCCGCTCCCCTGTACGCACACCACATCGCGCACACCGACCCGTTCGCGTCGAACCTCTCGGGCACGACGATCGTCAACGGGAAGAAGGTCGACGTCCTCCAGCAGGGCGGCGGCGCGCTCGGGATCGGCGAGACGCCGATCGGGCCGACCTGGCATGGGAACTACTTCGTCGGCGCCGACAACCAGGGCCGGGACGTGATGGCGCGCGTCCTCTACGGCGGCAAGGCGTCGCTCGAGATCGGGATCGGCTCGGCGCTGATCTGCTGCGGCTTCGCGCTCGTGCTCGCGCTCGTCGCCGGCTTCTTCGGGCGCATCGCCGACGCGGTCCTCTCGCGGCTGATGGACCTGATCTGGGCGTTCCCCGTCTACCTGCTCGCGATTTCGCTCGCGACCGTCCTGCTGACGAAGCCGAACGGGGTCCAGTGGGGATTCATCCACGTCGATCCGTCGAGCCTCTGGGTGCCGACGATGATCATCGCGGTCGTCTACATCCCGTACGTCTTCCGACCTGTGCGCGGACAGGTGCTGTCCGTGCGCGAGAAGGAGTACGTCGAGGCTGCGATCGCCCAGGGAGCGTCGAACGTCCGCCTGATGTTCAGCGAGATCCTTCCCAACGTGATCACGACGGTGATCGTGATGCTGCCGCTGATGATCGCGACGACCGTGCTGACCGAGTCGGCCCTGTCGTTCCTCTCGATCGGCGTGCAGCCGCCCAAGGCGAGCTGGGGCACGATCATCGACGACGGCCAGTCCCTGCTCTACACGCGGCCCTGGGTCGCGATCGCGCCCGGGATCATGATCGTGCTCACCGTCCTCTCCCTGAACGTGCTCGGGGACGGCGTGCGGGACGCGCTCGACCCGCGCGCGAAGCTCCGAATGAAGGCTCGACCCGACGCGCGCGCTCGCCGGCCGCAACCCGACGCCCGAGACGGTGGCGGCGATCAAGCACCAGTTCGGTCTCGACCGCTCTCTGCCCGTGCAGTACCTCCTGATGATGAAGCGGCTCTTCATCACCCGCGACCTCGTCTCCTACGGGAACCAGGCGCTGAACGTCGTGCCGGCGATCACGCAGGCCGCGCCCGTGACCTTCTCGCTCGTGATCGGCGCGGCCGTGATCTGGGTGGTGTTCAGCGTGCTGATCGGCCTGCTCGCCGTGATCCTCAAAGGCACGATCTTCGATCCGTTACTCATGATCCTCGCCCTGATCGGCATCTCGATGCCGGTGTTCTGGCTGGGCGAGGTCGTGAACCTGATCACGCAGAGCCCCAACCGCTCGGTCATCTTCAGCTGGGTGCCGCCGCTCGGCTATGTGCCGATCACCTCGAACCCCTGGCAGTGGTTCCTGCACCTGATCTTCCCCTGGCTCACGATCTCGGTCCTCTACATCGGCTTCTACGCGCGCGTCCTCCGCGCGAACCTGCTCGACGTGGAGAACGAGGACTACGTCCGCACCGCGCGGGCGAAGGGCCTGTCGGAGCGGCGCGTCCTGATCAAGCACATGCTGCGCACCTCGATGATCACCTTCGTCAGCCTCTTCGGCCTCGACTTCGGCGTCCTCGTCGGCGGCGGCGCGCTGCTGACCGAGGTCGTCTTCGGGCTGCCGGGCGTCGGCAAGCTGACGTACGACTCGCTCGTGAAGCTTGACCTGCCGGTGATCATGGCCACGGTGATCTACGGCGCGTTCTTCATCACGATCGCCAACGCGCTCGTGGACGTCCTGTACGCGCGCCTCGACCCTCGAATCCGGCCCGCATAGCAATGGCCGAGCCGCTGCTGGAGGTCAAGAACCTCAAGGTCTCGTTCCGCACCGAGGACGGGGTCGTCAAGGCCGTCGACGGCGTCTCGTTCACGCTCTCGCCGCGCGAGGTGCTGGGGATCGTCGGCGAGTCGGGGTCCGGCAAGAGCGTGACGATGATGTCTGTCCTGCGGCTGATCAACGACCCGAACATGCAGGTCGAGGGCGAGGTGATCTACAAGGGCCGCGACGTGATGAAGCTCGACAAGGACCAGATGCAGGAGGTCCGCGGGGGCGACATCGCGATGATCTTCCAGGATCCGATGACGTCGATGAACCCGGTCTACCGGATCGGCGACCAGATCGCCGAAGCGATCCTGACGCACCAGGACGTCGACAAGCGCACGGCCCACAAGCGCGCCGTCGACCTCCTCAAGCAGGTCGGTATTCCCCAGGCGGAGACGCGCGTGGACGACTTCCCGCACCAGTTCTCCGGTGGAATGCGCCAGCGCGCGATGATCGCGATGGCGCTCGCGAACAACCCGGACATCCTGATCGCCGACGAGCCGACCACCGCGCTCGACGTGACGATCCAGGCGCAGATCATCGAGCTGCTCGACAAGCTCAAGGACGACTTCGGGTCGGCGATTATCCTGATCACGCACGACCTCGGTGTCGTCGCCGACATCGCCGACCGGATCGCGGTCATGTACGCCGGGCGCATCGTCGAGTTCGGTGCCAAGCGCGACCTCTTCTACGACCCGCAGCATCCGTACACCTGGGGGCTGCTCGGCTCGATCCCGCGCCTCGACCGGCCGAAGACGGCGCGCCTGCACTCGATCGAGGGGATGCCGCCGTCGCTGATCTCGCCGCCCCAGGGCTGCAAGTTCCGCCCGCGCTGCCCACACGCGTTCGAGAAGTGCATGGAGGAGCCCGAGCTCGTCTCGCGCGTGGACAAGCGCGACCATCTCGACCGCTGCTGGCTCGAGCCGGCGACGAAGCGCGTTGCGCGCTACCAGACCATCGAGGGAGGGCAAGCCGCGTGAGCACCAATGGCGATGCGCCGCTGGTCGAGGTAGAGAGCCTCGTCAAGTACTTCCCGATCAAGTCCGGGCTGCTGAGTCGCGAGGTCGGCCGCGTGCACGCGGTGGACGACGTCACGTTCTCCGTCCGCGAGGGCGAGACCCTCGGGCTCGTGGGGGAGTCGGGTTGCGGCAAGTCGACGCTCGGAAGGACGGTGCTGCGCCTGCTCGACCCGACGTCCGGCGACGTCAAGTTCCGCGGCCGCTCGATCGCCAAGCTCCGCCGCCGCGAGCTGCGGCCGGTGCGGCGGGAGATGCAGATGGTGTTCCAGGACCCGTACGCGAGCCTGAACCCGCGTAAACGCGTCGGCTCGATCATCGCGGCGCCGCTCCAGATCCACGGCGTGGGGGACAAGAAGGAGCGCCGGAAGCAGGTGCAGGACCTGCTCCAGACCGTCGGCCTCTCGCCCGAGCACTACAACCGCTTTCCGCACGAGTTCTCCGGCGGCCAGCGCCAGCGGATCGGCGTCGCGCGCGCCCTCGCGCTCCGGCCGAAGCTGATCGTCGCGGACGAGCCGGTGTCGGCGCTCGACGTCTCGATCCAGTCGCAGATGCTGAACCTGCTCGACGACCTGCAGGAGGAGTTCAACCTCACGTACATCTTCATCGCGCACGACCTCGGCGTCGTCCGGCACGTCAGCGACCGGATTGCGGTCATGTACCTCGGCAAGCTGGTCGAGCTCTCGCCGGCGGAGGAGCTGTACGAGCGGCCGATCATGCCCTACACCGAGGCACTGCTCTCGGCCGTCCCGATCCCCGATCCCGACCTCAGTGACCAGCGCGAGCGGATCGTCCTCGAAGGCGACGTGCCGAGCCCGATCAACCCGCCGTCGGGCTGCCGGTTCCACCCGCGCTGCCGCTACATGACTGACATCTGCGCGCAGGTCGAGCCGCCGCTCGTCGACTACGGCAACGGCCACCTCGCCGCGTGCCACCACCCGCTCAACGTCGACAAGGAGACGCTCGACCGCGTCAAGGTCTCGAAGCTGCACACGCCGGCCGCCGCCGACGAGAGCGCGAAGCCGCGGGACACGTCCGGGGAGTCACCCGGTTCCGGACACCTAGAAGTCTGAAAGGATCGACGCCGACAACGACAGAGGAGGTCACCGTGGCCGGAATCGAGGTCAAGAGCTTCGATTCACCTGACGAGACGCGTCCGTTCGAGGGCAAGGGTGAGGCAAAGGTCGTGAGCATCGGCGGCCAGACGGTAACCCAGGGCCACTTCGAGCCGGGTTGGCGCTGGAGCGAGAACGTGAAGCCGATCGCGGGAACGGACAGCTGCCAGGCGCCGCACCTGCTGTACTGCACCGCCGGCAGGATGAAGGTCACCATGGACGACGGCTCCGAGACCGAGATCGGTCCGGGCGACGTCGCCACCATCGCCCCGGGGCACGACGCCTGGATCGTCGGC
>VAXU01000171.1 GCA_005885125.1 Actinomycetota bacterium | reverse complement strand
CGAAGCCGCAGCGGTGACAGGCGACGGGGATGTCGTCGAGCTCCTCGAGCCGATCGTGGTCGACGGAGCGCTGCTTGCAGTTCGGGCAGATGAAGAAGGGCACGGGTCAATCGTAGAGTCGACCCCCGCCGCTCTGTCGGTGGAGGAATCGGCGCCAAGCAGGCACGGATCCGGCACCCACGCGTCCGGCCTTCCCCGGTATCGTCGATCCCGAGTGTGGTGGGTTACGCCCCACCCTTGACCGGGTGGGGGTGTGCGGACACGGCCGTTAGATCCACTTCTTCCGGCGGAAGAAGACGAGCTGCGCGATCGTCGTCAAGACGATCAGACCCCAGGACCACGCGTAGCCCCACTGCCAGCCGAGCTCCGGGAAATGGTGGCGGAAGTTCTGGCCGTAGAGGCCGACGATGAAAGTCGGCAGCAACAGCACCGAGGCGATCACGGTCAGTTTCTTCATCACCTCGTTCTGGTCGTTCGAGATCTTCGACTGCAGATAGTCACGGACTCCGGCCACGAGATCGCGCGACAGCTCTAGCCCGTCGTACGCGCGGAGGAACTTGTCGTAGGCGGCGGCGAAGTTCAGCTCCACCTCCCGCGTCATCAGCGGCAGGCCGTCGTCGAGCTCCACGCGGTCGTCGACGACCGCACGGATCGCGTCGCGCATCGGGGAGAGGATGCGCCGAATGTGGAGCAGGTCGTGGCGAAGGTCGGAGACGCGCTGTCGGGTCTTCCCCGGATCCCACTGCTCCACGTTGTCCTCGACCTCGTCGATCTCGGCGTTCAGAGCGTCGATCACGTCGAGGTAGCACTCGGCCATGTCGTCGACGAGGTGGTAGACGTACATCCCGACGCCCTCGTCCTCGCGGCACGACTTCCTGGCTTCCGAGATATCGAACGGCTCACCGTTCTCGGGGGTCTTGCGTACCGTCAGCAGCGTCGTGCGCGTCCCGATGTGGTCGAGCTCCTGGTAGTAGATGCGATCCTCCTCCGGAACCACACGCGGGACGAGGAACACGCCGAAGATGTAGTTCCCGTGGCCTTCCAGCTTCGGCCGGGGCTCGTCGTCGTGTTCGGTCGGCGCGAGCAGCTGCTCCAGCGCTCGCGGGTGAACTCCCTCGGGAAGATGCGCGCGCAACTCCTCCGGCGACGGATCGAGCAGATCGACCCACTCGGCCACAGGTCCGAGGCTAGCTCCGGTGTCGGCTGGCACGTCCCGACGCGCTAGACCCGTGGGGCCGCTTCGGCGGCCATCACGTGGCCTTGCTGCGCGGCGAGGTAGCGCTCCGCGTCGAGCGCTCCCATGGAGCCCGTCCCGGCTGCGGTGATCGCTTGCCGGTAGACGTGATCGACGACGTCGCCGACCGCAAACACGCCGGGGATGTTCGTCTCCGTCGAGCCGGGCTTCGTGATCAGGTAGCCCGCTTCGTCGTGGTCGAGCTGATCCAGGAACAGGCCGGTGTTCGGGTCGTGCCCGATCGCAGCGAAGAGGCCGTCCGCCTCGATCTCCCACGTCTCGTCCGTGTTGACGTCGCGCAGCCGCACGCCGGTCACGTGCCCGTCGCCGAGCACTTCGTCGACAACGGCGTTCGTGATCCATTCGATCTTCTCGTTCGCTCGGGCGCGGTCAAGCATGATCTGGGAGGCCCGGAACTCCTCCCGGCGATGGACGATCGTCACCTTCGACGCGAACCGCGTCAGGAAGGTCGCCTCTTCCATCGCCGAGTCGCCGCCGCCGACCACGACGACGTGCTTCTGAGGGAAGAAGGCCGCGTCGCACGTCGCGCAGTAAGAGACGCCGCGCCCCTGCAGCTTCACCTCAGACTCCAGCCCGAGCTGTCGGGCGCTCGCACCCGTCGCGATGATCACTGTCTGCGCACGATGCTCCTCGTCCTCGACCCAGACACGGAACGGCCGCTCCGAGACGTCGACCCTCGTCACGTCGTCCGTGACGAACTCGGCGCCGAAGCGCTCGGCCTGGCGCCGGAAGTCCTGCATCATCTCCGGGCCCATGATCCCCTCGGGGTAGCCCGGATAGTTCTCCACGTCGCTGGTGATCATCAGCTGGCCGCCCCAGTTGAAGCCCTCGATCACGAGGGGCTGCAGGTTCGCCCGCGCGGCATAGAGGGCAGCCGTATATCCGGCCGGCCCCCCGCCGATGATGATGACTTCGCGCACCTCGTTGCTACTCATGTTCCTCCAAAATCTGTCTCCCCGCTCCCTCTGTATTTAACGTTTTGGGGCGGTCGGAACTTCCTCACGCCACGAGGCTGCCGCAGAGGAACAGGCGGCCGTCCATGATCTCGGACTCAGCGTAGAGGCGGTGCGGCTCCCGTCGCCCGGGGCCGAGGAGGTGGATGACGGTCTCGCCGCGGGCGGCTAGGAGCTCGGCGATCAGGCGCCGGTGGCAGCGGAACCAGGGGGTCTCCGCGCACAGGAAGCAGGGGACGGGCTCGCCAAGTGCGGACCGGAGCGCGGCCTGCCACGCCTCGGCGCCCATTCGTGCGGCGTAGCTTCGGAAGGCGGCGACGCGGAGACACTCGAAGCGCTCCTCGCCCGGCTCGCCGCTTCGCCGCCCGCCGAGCGCTTCCGAGTGACGGTACGCGATCCCTGCCGCCTCGACCGCCGCCGCGAGCGGCGTCTGGTTGTACTGCGGATTCCTGCGGGAGCCGGGAAATCGCCGCACGTCGACGAGCGTCCGAACTCCCGCTCCCGCCAGCGTCTCGACGAGCTCCTCGATCGGACGCGTCCCGTGGCCGACGGTGAACACGGTCATGAAGCCACGGTACGCATAGAATCGCTGCTTCGTGGTAACGAACCGGCGGGTGATGGCTGGAAGCGTGACGTGGCCGCGACTGCGAGAGCTCGCTGCATTCCGGACCGAAAACGGGTGCGCGATCAGCCTCTATCTCAACCTCGACCCGTCCGAGGTGCCGACGCCTAGCGATGCCCAGACGCGCATGAACGCGGTGCTCGGCGAGGCCGCGAAGATCGACCGGTCGGAGCTGACCCATGACGCCCGGGTGGGGCTGAAGTCGGACTTCCAGCGGATCGAGCGGTGGTTCGACGACGACTTCGAGCGGGACGGGGCGCAAGGCCTCGCGATCTTCGCCGCAGCACTCGACAATTTCTGGGACACGCTGTCTCTGCTGGAGCCGGTTCCCGATGGCGTCCGTGTCGGCCGCGACTTCTATCTCTCTCCGCTCGTCCCCGTGATCGCGCGCAGGGACGGAACGATCGTCGCGGTCGTCGGTCGCGAGCAGGGACAGATCTACCGTCTGCGCGCGGGGCGGCTCGACCCGATCATCGACCAGTTCGATGAACAGCCGGGCAAGCACGACCAGGGCGGCTGGTCGCAGGCGCGGTACCAGCGTCACATCGAGCATCTCGTCCAGGACCACTTGAAAGGCGTCGCCGAGGAGCTCGACCGCAGCAGGCGGCGGCTCCACTCGCCCAAGATCGTGCTCGTCTGTTCGGAGGAGACGCGCAGCGAATTCATCGACGAGCTGTCGAAGGAGGCGCGCGACGCGCTCGTCGGCTGGACTCAGGCGGAGGCGCACGCTTCGCCTGCCGAGCTGCTGCACGCGGTGACACCCGTGCTGGAGCAAGCAGAGGCGAAGGACGAGGCAGAAGCGATCGAGCGGTGGCGCGAGGAGGCGGGACGCGGGGGGCGCGCATCCTCCGGGTGGGCAGAGACGCTCGAAGCCGCATCCGACGGCCGCGTCGAGCTGCTGCTGTTCCAGGAAGGCACGGACCGGCCCGCGTTTCGCTGCCCGAAGTGCGGGCGCGCGGCCCTCGAGGGCGGGAGCTGCCCGCTCGACGGCACGCGCCTGGAGCGGGTCGAAGCCGGCCTCGACCTCGCTCTGCACCAGACACTTGCGCACGGCGGCGCCCTGTGGGCGATCCGCCACCACGAGGATCTCGCGCCGGTCGAGGGCATCGGCGCGCTGCTTCGGTACTAGGCGGCGTCTGCAGACAGCGGTAGCTCGAGCACGGTCTCGGCCTCGAACTCTTGCTGTTCCTCGGCCGCGCGCTCGAGCTTCGTCTCGAACCGGTCGAGGCGCTTCCCGGCGTCGTGGTACTTCGACTGGGCATGGCCAATGTGTGTGCCGACCTTGTCGAAGTCCTCGGCGAATCGCTCGAAGTCGCGCTGCAGGTCGGCGACGTACGCCATCACCTCGTGGGCGTGCTCCTCGATCTGCATTCCGCGAAGCCCGAGCGCGATCACCTGCAGGTACGCCGTGAACGTCGTCGGCGACACGGGGAAGATCCGGCGCTCGTTCGCGTAGGAGAGCAACGCGCCGGTCTTGCCGCAGGCGAGCTCGTAGTAGACAGCCTCGACCGGGATGTACATGAAGGCGAAGTCGTACGTCCCCTCGTCGGGGCGGATGTACTTGGAGGCGATCGCGTCGATGTGCTGCTTGACGTCGCGCGCGAACTGGCGCTCGGCGAGCGTGCGCTCGTCGTCCGACTCGGCCTCGACGAGCCGGTTGAAGTTGTCGAGTGGGAACTTCGAGTCGATCGGGATGACGCGGTCGACCCGCACGACGGCATCGACGCGCTCGCCGGAGTCGAACGTGTACTGCATCTCGTAGGCCCCGGGCGGGAGGCGGTCGCGTAGCAGGTTCTCGAGCAGCAGCTCGCCGAAACCGCCGCGGGCCTTCGGCGGGCGGAGCGCCTGCTCGAGCCGCGCGAGGTCCTTCGCGCGCTCGAGCATCTGCGTCGTCGCCTCGTCGACCTTGCCGAGTCGCTCGTGGATCTTGATCGTCGTCTGCGACGCGCTCTCGAGGCGCCGGTCGACCTTCGTGTCGAGCTGCGCCAGCCGGCGGTCCATCGTCTCGATCACGCCCTGCAACCGGCGGTCGACCTCGGCGTTCCGCTCGGAGAGCGCTGTAGTCGACTCGGTCCGCGACCGGGCCATCTCCGTGCGCAGGTACCACGCGAGCCCCGCGAGCGCGGGCAGGAGGACGAGGATGACGATCGCGCCGACCATCGGGC